>CAYJME010000045.1:0-18889 GCA_964370795.1 uncultured candidatus Brocadiaceae bacterium | reverse complement strand
GTTAAATACAGAGTACCTTATTCCCATTTATAAAGACATGATTCGAGCAGCAATTTTTGTTGATAGTGGGAAGGCGGACGAAACAATAAGTGATATTAACTTTAATCATTTCAGATTATCGGCTGGACCTGGATTAAGGCTGAGTATACCTTCTCTTGGCCGATCTACAATAGCCATTGATTATGGTATTCCTATTATCAAAGAAGAAGGCGATGAAACGCAGTCTTTTTCATTTAATTTTGGAGGAGGCAGTAGCTTTTAATATGAGATTAGAAAGATTTCAGAAAATTTATAGTAAGAAAATAGTTGTTGCGTTCACGATAACAGGTTTTTTTTGCTTTGGGTTATTGTTGTTGAATAAGGTGGAAGCTAAAGAACCGGGTTCCGTAAGTTCCCAATCAAGAGGGCTGAAGGTGGGTGTTGTTGATTTGAATAACGTATTTGAAAAATATGGAAAGAGAACGGCATACGATGCACAGCTCAAGGAGCAGGAAAAACAGTATCAGAAAATTATTAACGATAAGAAAAAAGAGCTCGTAAGCTTAAATGAAAAAATCCAGTTGTTAGATTTGGGAAGCGAAGTCAGGAAAAAAGAAGAAGAGACTTTTGAAAAAAAGAATATGGAATTGGAATCATACGCAAAATTTGCGGAAAAAAGCCTTGTTAAAAAGTACAAAGAGTATTTTGAAAGCCTTTATTCAGAAGTTTGTAAAGAAATAGAGGGTATTGGTAAGCGGGAACAATACGACCTGATTATCAAGAAGGAAGAACCGGAACTACAAGGCGGCGGCATATCCGAGTTACAGTTTAAGGTGGGAATTAAGACGGTATTATATCATTCCGATTCAGTTGATATTACCAATCAGGTCATTGATACTCTGAATAAAAAATATTCAGAAGCAAGCAAAGGAAAGTAGTGCGTGGATAACCCGCAAAAGACAATTGCGCAAGTAGCCGGATTTTCTGGAATGGGCATGTTTCGTGGAGAATTTACACGGCTTCTTTTTAAACCTGCTCCCTTAAATTCCGGTATATTTTTTGTTCGTGTTGATTTGCCTAATCGCCCAAAAGTTTCTGCACATGTACGGGCTTTATCGAGTAATTTTAAGCGGATATTCTTAAAAAGCTATGAGGCCGAAGTCGAATGCGTGGAGCATTTGATGGCGGCCCTCTCAGGATTGGGAATAGACAACCTTGAAATAGAAATCGATGGCAGGGAAATTCCCGCCGGTGATGGAAGCGCCCGGCTGTTTTTCGAGATACTCAAAAAAGCAGGTATTATTGAGCTCGGCGGTAAAAAAAATATTTTTACGGTAAAAAACCCTCTGACTGTCAGTAGTGGCGATGCACACATTCTTGCAGTTCCTTATGAGCATGGGTTTAAACTCTCATACACCCTTGATTTTAATGGGGCTTTTCTCCAGAGACAAACTTATGACCTTGAGTTTACAGAAGAAAGCTTTTGCAGGGAGATAGCGCCTGCCAGGACATTCGGTTTGAGTACCTATATTGAGGAGTTTAAACGGCTTGGTCTGGGGAAGGGAGTAACTGATGAGAATAGTATTATTGTTCACGAGGACGGTAAGTTGACTAAACCCGTTTCCACAAAACCGGCAGAATTGCGTTTTCCCAATGAATTTGTAAGGCATAAAATTTTAGATCTTATTGGTGATCTTTATCTGGCAAATACGGTCATTATAGGACATGTTATTGCAACCAGGTCTGGTCACTCCCTGAATGTTCAATTAGCCCGGAAGATTTCACATGAAAATTCATAGAACTGCTCTTGTACATCCTGATACAGTTATTGGCAAAGATGTCCAGATAGGCCCTTTTTCCATAATAGGCCCAAATGTTATTATTGGTGACGGAACCATTATTAAAAACCATGTTACGGTCACCGGGAATACTACCCTGGGAAAAAACAATGTTATTCACCCGAATGCTGTTTTGGGAGCAGAACCACAAGACCTCAAATATCGGGGAGAGGCTACTCCGCTTATCATGGGCAATAATAATGTGGTAAGAGAAGGCGTGACAATTAATATTGGAACAGAACATGGCGGTGGAAAAACGTTCATTGGCAATAATAATTTCTTTATGGCAAATACCCATATTGCGCACGATTGTATTATAGAAGATTACGTCCTTCTGGCCAATGGAGTGTTGCTTGGCGGTCATGTAATGATAGAAAGAGGGGCCAAGTTGATGGGGATTGTGGGTATACAGCCTTTTGTAACCATTGGAAGATATGCTTATGTGGGTGGACATACCAGGATTGTTCAGGATGTCCCCCCCTATGTTATTATCGAAGGACATCCCGCAAGGATTCGTCAGGTAAATGTCGTTGGTCTGGAAAGGGAAGGATTCCCGAAAGAACAAATTGATGAAATAAAAAAGGCATTTAAAATGCTTTTTCGTTCAGAAGAATTCAATAGAACGAAAGTTCTTGAGGAGTTGGAAAATCAAAAGGATGTTTCTCCTGAGGTCAAATATCTTGTTACTTTTTTAAGAAATGCCGATAAGGGGAAATATGGCAGGTATCGGGAGATTTTAAGGCACTCAGCAGTAGCGGCGGATTAAGTACATGGAAAAATTAAAGGTTGCTGTCATTGGAGTTGGGCATCTGGGGAAAGAACATGCCAGGATCTATGCTGAACTGCCGGGTGTGGAGTTAGTTGGGGTTGTAGATATACATAAAGAGCAGGCTGAAAAAATTGCACAATTCCATAAAACCTGTTGTTTTGGGGACTATAAAGAAGTCATTGACAAAGTTTCGGCGGTAAGTATTGTAGTACCCACAAAATCTCACTACCCCATAGCAAAAGACTTTTTACTGCGTGGCGTACATGTTATGATAGAGAAACCTATGACCGGAACGATACGCGAAGCAAAAGAGTTGATAGAAATAAGTAAGACAAAGGGGGTTGTGCTTCAGGCGGGATATATAGAACGATTCAATCCAATTATTGATGCAATTAAGAAACTTTCCATTGACCCGAGGTTTATCGAATGCCATCGCCTGAGTCCTTTTACCTTTCGCTCTGCAGATATTGGAGTGGTGATGGATTTGATGATCCATGATATTGATATTCTCTTGCACATAACGGGCTCTAAGGTGAAGAAGTTTGATGCTATTGGGGTGAATGTTATCTCGGATAAAGAGGATATTGCTAATGTCCGTATGCAGTTTCAGAATGGTTGCGTGGCGAATGTAACGGCGAGTCGTGTGTCCTTAACCCCCATGCGAAAGATGAGATTGTTTTCGGAGGACTCATATATTTCTATTGATTATCAAAAAAAAGATGCGTTAATATATAAGAAATCGCCAAAACTTACGTTGCAGTCATTAAACATTACGAAAATGGATGTTTCCACCATTGCGGATTTAAAAAGTTACGTTTTTGGTGACCTCTTGAAAATGGAACATATTAAGATTGACGATTATGAACCGCTCAAAAGGGAGCTTGAATCGTTTGTGAATTGCGTTATTGGAAACAAAAAGCCTGTAGTTTCAGGTGAAGAGGGTTTAAAGGCTATTGAGGTTGCAAATGATATTGTGTATGAGATAGAAAAAAATCTTAAACTCTCCCGCAGACAAGGTACGGAGGATAAAATATGACATCATTCGATTTTTTACATATCGATTCGGAGATTATTGGAAATAAAATCGTCGGCAAGGCTGGAGGTGTCTTAGGCAAGATGCTGCAGCCTTATGTGGACCAGTTTTTTGAGAAGCTGAATACCCTGAAAGTTATTGCTAAAGTTAACGGCATGCATGTATATAACCTGTATAACCCGCCGTTTCCCAGCCAGGCAGGCATGCGATTTCTGGAAAGAAAATTGAGAATGATGCTGTACAAGATGGCTTTTCCTGTTACGGCGAATCTCGCTATTACCCATAAATGCCAGTGTCAATGCATCCATTGCAGCGCAGATCCTTTCATTGACCCAACAAAAAGAGACCTCACTGTTGATGAAATAAAAACCGTTGTGGATGGCGCATTAGACCTGGGAGCAAGTCTGGTTATTTATGTAGGCGGAGAACCCATGCTCCGTGAAGAACTTTACGAGCTTATTCAGTATGTTGACAAGACGAAAGCAATATCCATGATATTTACCAATGGATTGCTTTTAACCGAAGAAAATGTGCAAAAACTCGCAAGGGCAGGTTTATTTTCCCTCAATATTTCCATTGATAGCAGCGAGTCTGAACTGCACGACGAGTTTAGAGCAGTGCCTGGTTGCTATAAAAAGGCGTTTGAAGGCGCTGAACGTTGCAGGAAAGCGGGTATCCTGACCGGGGTTTCCACGTATGCTACGAGCGAGAGTATTATGTCGGGAAAACTGGAAAAGCTTCTCAAGATTGCACAGGATCAAGGATTCTCAGAGGTGACTATATTTGATTGTATTCCATCGGGACGATTCCTGAAAGACACATCAAAAATATTAACTGCGGAAGATAGAAAACATCTGATCGCTATTTCTAAAAAATTCCATGAATCGAACCATCCCATGGGGATAAACTGTATGTCAATTATTAATTCGCCAAGAGGCGTGGGTTGCTATGGCGCCCAGTCACAGTTCTATATGACGGCATACGGCGATATTAATCCGTGCGATTTTAATCCGATTAACTTTGGAAATGTACGCGATATGCCTATTCAGGAAATATGGAAAAAGATGGTGACGCATCCTGACTTTAGCAAGAGGTATCCAACATGCCGTATGCAGAGTAAGGCGTACAGAAAGAAATATATCGACCCGCTTCCTCCAGACGTGAGATTGCCGGTAAGAATAGAAGACATTCCTTCTGCCGATACCGTAGACCAGGAAATAAGCCTTGCTGGGGTAGGGTAAGAAGTTTTTCCCTCAGGTTTAGACGCCATGAGTTTGCCTGAGACGATTGTATTTTGAATACACGGTTTTTATGTGAGGAGGTGTGATATGGGTGGGGAAATTGTTATCACAAAAAAGATGAAGACGGGGGAAGTCACGAAAATATATCCGGCTACAAAGGCTGTTTTTGCAAAATATTTTGGAAAGGGGTGTTTTGACTGTCCCTCCTTTGGCACGGAAGATGTAAACCTTGCCTGTATGATGCATAATACAGACGTTGATCAGTTTGTGAAAGAACTCAATGAGGCTGCAAAACAGGAAGAGGCAGGTAAATAACCTTGGAACCCTTGCAATTAGACGAAAAGGTAAAATTTAATAAAGAACACTTTATTCCGAATATCCTGTACGTTTCCCCAAAAGTTAAGGTTCCTCTTATTTGTATGGAACCTGGACAGGAAATTCCTCCACATGGAGGACAGAGTGTTGGTATTTTTTATGTAAAAGAGGGAAAAGGGGTCTTTACCCTGGACAATCGAAAGATTGATATGGAACAGGGATCGGTAATTGTCGTCCCCGAGGGTTCGTTGCGGGGAATGAGGTGTATAGAAAGAATGGTGGTTTTGGCCATGAGTGCGGGGTAATCAGATGGGAAAGATAAGCTTAAAAGAACATATTGAATTTTCTCAGGAAAAGTATATATCGAAAATTTTATTCGATAGCGAGAAGGCCAGGTTAGTATTGTTTTGCCTGGAGGAAGGGCAGGAGATAGCCACCCATACGGTAAAATCACAGGTAGTTATGGTGGTGGTTTCCGGAAAAGGAGCTATTACGGTGGGCAATAAAACACATACAGTAAAACAAGATTCTTTAGTTGTAAGTGAAAGTATGGAAGCGCATGGAATAAAGGCCGATGAGCAGATGGTTGTCATGGCAACGATTATACCGCGCCCGTAACGACATATTTGATTCAGGGAGAAAGCATGGATAAAAAACAACCCGTTGTACTTGATGTAAGAAATATTATGCCCAGAGAAAGGCATCCTAAAATATTTAATACCTTTGATGGCCTGAAAAAGGGAGAGATGATGGTGCTGATCAACGACCATGATCCAAAGCCTTTAAAATATCAACTCGATGCCGAACGGAGCGGGCAGATGGATTGGATGTATAAAGAACAAGGGCCTGATGTCTGGAAGGTCGAAATAACAAAAAAATAACAGCAAGAGGAGGAGAATAATTATGGACAAATGGATGAAAATGGTAGCAATTTCTGGTATTTGCGCTCTGGTTGGCAGTGTCCATGTGGGTTGTAAACAGCCCAGTGTGAAAACAGCGGAGGTTATTGCTCCGCCGACGGAAGAAAAGAAAGTTGCTGCCGTTCAAAAGGAAGAGGTAAAGACGCAAGCGCCTTGTCCGGAAGAAGCAAAGGTGTGCATCAAGGGAAAGGTTGAAGAAACGGCGTCTCATCCGAAAGATAAAAGGTCAATACAGGAAATTGTTGCAGCGCTGAGCGGGGGAAAGGTTGGGCCTGATAATACAGGCGATCTTTATTCTGGCGGTTTAACTGCCACGTATACACCCCCGGAAGAGGTGTTTCCCGGCGAGGGTAAATTTGGGAAGTTATTTAAATTCTTGCCGCTTATCAGGTGGTATGACCCTGACCATTATTATACTCCCAATTTGAATGTTTCCGGGGAGTTTAAACATGAAGAATGTCTTATGTGCCATCAGGTGCAGACCCCCGGTATTGTTGCACAATGGAAAAAGAGCAAACACGCATCTACGGATAAGGGTGTTGTAGGATGTGATAAGTGTCATGGGAACAATCACCAGCAACTGCATATGCCAACATGGCAACATTGCGGCGAATGCCATCCTGAGCAAAAGGCAGGTCACCGCGCTGGAAAGGTCGGCTCACATACGCAAGCGTTTCATGTAAGTGTAGTAGAGGCTACCTGGCAGATTTCGAAACCAGAAGCTGAAGTAACCGCCTGCGCAACATGCCATGCCATCGCCGAAAATCGCTGTGACGGGTGTCATACGAGGCATGACTTTTCTCTTGCCGAGGCCAGGAAACCAAATAATTGCGGTATCTGTCACACGGGTTTGGATCATTATGAATATGAAATGTACAGAGAATCCTATCATGGAATGATTTACGAATCCGAGCAACATTCATGGGATTGGTCCAAGCCCTTAAAACCGGCAAACTACAAAACGCCAACGTGCGCATTCTGCCACATGAAGGATGGCGAACATAATGCACAGAAGGCGTCGACGATTAATAGCCATATGGGTACAGGCCTCGTTGATAGAGGCTCCCCCAAATTTAAGGAATCCAGACAGAACTGGATTAATACCTGCAAGGGTTGTCATTCGCCAAGATTTGCAGCAGACCAGTTAGAGGCTATGGATGAAGCTGTGAAGGTGAGTTTTGTGAAGTGGCGTGAGGCTATGAAAATTGTTGCCGATCTGTATAACGACGGCATGTTGGACCCCATGCCTACTGATTTAGCGCCAGATTATGCGGGACATTACACCTTCAGCTTGTTAGGAGGTGAGGGGAGGATGTTCAACGTTTCTGATATAGAACGTACTTCATTCGAGATGCTTGTTTATATTACCAACTCAGTTTATAAAGCCATGGCGCATGGCGCTATGTATGGAGCTACTTATGGTAAAGGCGCCTTTTTACAGGATCGTTGGCTTATCCAGATCAAGGGTGAAGCCAGTCGTCTGAGAAGAATAAAAGCGCTTGAAAACCAGGTTGGCATACAGCATAAGGCGTACGACTTCTGGAAGCATGGTGAATATACCGATATGCTCCTTGGCTGGAAGAGAAAACCGGGCGATGTGGACAAATCAGCATGCAAACATGAAGGTGAAGGTTGCCTTGCTGAGTAATGTGTTGGCAGATGGACACTCTATGAAAAAATAATATGGTGAATTATTCCTCCTTCGGGGGAATAAGATATCTTTCATCACTGAGTTTTGTGGCAAAATTATAAAAAGGCTTAATCCTTTTCACGGATTAAGCCTTTTTCTTTTTGAAACCTGGTGACGTATTTTTGCAAAATTGTTTAAAATATTTGGGGTTCATAAATATGCTTAATCAAAGGTTAATCATACATGTTTTATTGTTTGTATGCATTGTGTTATCTATGAGCACGTTGAACGCAGATACCGGAAATATCCATAAAAACCAACTTATCGGTCATGATCTGGAGATCGAACTCCACATAAAGGACAACAGATTGACGGCCGTAGATCATGTGCTGGTGCACCATAACAATGCTGAAAAAGTCATGCTGTTTCTCAATGGGTCATTTAACATCCTGTCTGTGAGTTCCTCACAGAGGAAGTTCGATTTTCTGATTAAAAAAGGTATCTCTGGCGAGGGTGATGGTATGGGAAATTTCTCAAACGTACAGCACGTAGAAATTGCCTTACCGTCAGATGTGCGGGAACAGCAAGAGATACCGTTGGATATTGCGTATGAAGGGATACTTCAGGTGGCGCCCTATTCAAAAGAAGAGGAGGATGTTGGAAGGACAACCGGTATTATTAGCGAAGAAGGGGTTTACCTGAGCCCGGCCTGCATGTGGTATCCTGATATGCCCCATTCAATGGCAACCTTTCGGATAACAGTTATTACACCCGCAGGATATGAGTCCGTAACACAGGGTGCACGGGTAAGCAAAAAAGTAATTGACGATAAAACAATCACAACCTGGGATGAAAAAAACGTGTCTGAGGGTTGTCATCTTGTAGCGGGAAAATATATTATAACGAGCATTAACCACAACGGAATTGATGTGTATGCATATTTCTTTCCCGAAGATCAGGGTTTAGTAAAAAATTATGTTGCTGCAACAACCCGTTATCTGGACATGTACCAGAAATTAATAGGGCCTTATCCCTATACAAAATTTGCTATTGTTGAAAATTTTTTCCAGACGGGGTATGGTATGCCCTCATTTACCCTGCTGGGAAGCACGGTTGTAAAACTGCCTTTTATTGTGGACATTTCACTGGGGCATGAAATCTTACACAACTGGTGGGGTAATTCGGTCTTTGTGGACGAATCGCAGGGAAACTGGTGCGAGGGGTTAACTGCCTATATGGCAGACTATTATTATAAAGAATTGAAGGATGCTGCTGCCGCACAGGAGCATCGCTGGGATATTTGCCGGAAATATACGAATTACGTTACAGAGCAGAACGATTTACCATTAAAAAGGTTTATCGGCAGGCATGACCAGGTCACGCAGTCTATTGGTTATGGAAAAACGGCGATGGTACTCCATATGTTGAGGCGGATGGTCGGCGACGAACAGTTTTATCAATCTATCAAAAGGTTTTACAAGGAAAAGATATGGCAACAGGCGAGTTGGAATGACCTTCAGGGTATATTTGAAGACACTTGTAAGATAAATTTATCATGGTTCTTTGATCAGTGGATAAACCGGACGGGGGCGCCCCTGGTTGAGTTAGGCAAAACGGAGGTCGAAAAACTCGATGATGAATGGCTCACCAGGGTAGAAATCATCCAGAGAGGCGCACCATATCGTCTCTTTTTACCCATTTCTCTGGAATTGGATGATGGAAGCTTTTCTACTACTGCCGAATTAAGAGAGTCGCCCCAGGAAATTTCTATTAAAACAAAATCACAACCCAGAGGCATTGCCATAGATCCCCACCATGAGGTATTTCGGCGTCTCTACCGGGAAGAAATCCCGCCCACGATAGATTTAGTATTAGGGGATAAAGATAGGATAATTGTATATCCTACTGGTGGTGATATCTCTCTAGAAGCAGCATATAAAGAACTAGCAAAAATTCTTGCAGAGGATGAAGGCCTCATAAAAGCAGATACAGAAGTAACGGACACGGATATGTTTCGAAAAAGTCTCTTTATTTTAGGGGGTTTAAAGGAAAACACGCTAACGAAGGTTTTCAGAGAAAACATACCAAAAGATTTCTCGGTTCAAGAGGGTGGATTTGCGGTAAATGATGTGTCGTATCATAATAAAGGCGATGCATTTCTCATAACCTTGAGAAATCCCGGCAACGGAGAAAAAGGTATTACCTTGTTTTTAGGTTTCGATTCGGATACGATAAAAAATCTGGCATATAAAATCCCCCGATATGGGAAGTATAGCTACCTTGTATTCAAAGAGGGCAAGAATATCGATAAAGGAATTTTTGCCGTAACTGATAGTCCACTCAAAAGGTATATCAAAAAATGATGGGTTATATATGTGAAAATACCATTTCATTTGTGAAATCAGGGAGCGGGTGTTTAGTTCAATGAGGATAACCGGATAATGTTATCTTAATTTTTAAGTACCACTGTAATTTACCACTTAGAAGATATTTTTATTATTTTATTATTTTATTGTGAAGTGGGAATGATTTTTGTCATCTTTATGGGGGATTACTGTTTGTATACAAAACTTATGATGAATTTAACAAAACCATTACTCATTCTGAGCGTTATTGTTGGACTTTTATGCGGGGATGCCCAGTCTTCGAAAGATATATACGCGGGCGATACATATACCGAAATAGAAGTTGCCGAGGGTGGTACGGTTATTGGAAATGTTAAGTACGGCGGAGAGTTGGCGGCATTGAGTTTAAATTTATATGCTGATATGCAAGTGCCCGATACATCCAAACCTACCTCTGAAAAACTTATCGTGAGCAGTATTAATAACGGTCTCAAAAATGCTGTTGTTTCGATTACGAACATTAAACAAGGTAAAAAAAAGGCCGTGCCGCTCATACACCCCCTTGTAGACCAGCAGAAAAACACTTTCATTCCCGGCATACTTCCAATTCTTGTAGGGACTACCGTTGACTTCCTCAATGGGGATGAGGAGTTGCATAATGTTCACACCCGTTCAACGAAAAATCAACCATTTAACCTCGGAACAACGTACAAACAAAGGATATCGAGGACATTTGATTATCCCGAGGTCATTAAGCTGACCTGTGATATTCACAAAAAGTCGTATGCGTGGATTATCGTTCTGGATAATCCATATTTTGATGTGACGGATAGGAATGGATATTTTGAGATTTGTGATATCCCACCAGGAACCTATAAATTTCAGGTTTGGCATGAAGAGTTGGGAAATCTAGAAAAGGAGGTAACGGTACATCCGAAAGAAATAACAAATATAGAATTTAACTATGCCCAGAATTGGTGATGTAGACGTAGTAGCGTTGAGAATGTTTAGGTTTATAAGAGCATTTGGAAAGGAGGATAAGCATATATGAAACCTAAGGTTTTATTAGGTAAAGTTGGCTTGTGGAGTGCTACAGCAGTAGCAAGTGCAGCGGTGATGTTGTGTATTGCACCAACAACTGCAAGGGCGCTGAATGTACCAACTGAAGTTACAGAGTTGGGTAAGAATACATATAAAAAATATTGCAGTCCATGTCATGGTGAGGAAGGAAAGGGTGACGGACCTCTTGCACGGTCAATGTTGCCAAAACCACGCGATTTTACGCGGGGCGCATATAAATTCAGGACAACGCCCAGCGGGTCGCTTCCTACAGACGATGATATTTACAGAACGATTTCCTACGGGGTGCCAAATTCTACCATGATCCCCTGGGATATTTTGACAGAAGAACAGCGTTTATCCGTGATTCCTGTGCTGAAGAGCTTCTCTGAGGCATTCGAAGTCAGGAAGCCCGATGCGCCGGTTGATGTTGGATTGGAAGTCAGGCCTACGGAAAGGACTATTGCAGAAGGAAAGAAGATTTACGAAGAGAAACTCGAGTGCTGGAAGTGCCACGGCGTTGAAGGCCGCGGAGACGGTCCGAGCGCAGGAGAACAGGAAGATGACTTTGGTTTCCCGATAAAACCCTTTGACTTTACAACAGGCAAGTTTAAGGGCGGTAATTCATCCAGGGACGTTTACCTCAGATTTACCACGGGATTAAATGGCACGCCGATGCCATCCTTTGCCAAGGAGCTTTCGGATGAACAGCGGTGGTGCTTAACCCATTATGTAATGTCACTCGTTAAACCAGAAGATAAAGAGAAAAAATAAATACCATCTAATAAGTTGACCATAGGGAGGTGAATGAAATGAAAAAATTAGGATTAGGTTTGTGTTTGACCACAATGATGGTGTTCACTTCTGTGGCAATGGCTGCTGAACAACCGCAGAAGAAGCAATCACCACCAGATTTGTATGAAGGGACACCCGACTGGTATCGCGCCGTTTTCAAAGACAACGTTGGGTTGAGCGAAGGCGCCGGTCCTTTTAAGGACTATTATAAACCACAGATGCTCGATATGTACTGGCAGCCGAACAGGCACTATGAACCCATGAAGAATCTGGATCACTCGATTTTTATTGAAAAAGAGAGAAGGGATTTGTGCGTAACCTGTCACGAAGAAGCAACGCCTGGCGTTGTAAGGGACTGGAGGAGTTCCGGACATAAAAGCCCAAAGAGCACCCCATACCTTTCAGCAAGGACTGCTGAAATCGAAAAACGCACCGGCAGGGTGTTGAATGAAGTTCATTGCTTTGACTGCCATGCAGATACCCAGAAGAAGCAGATTCGTATGCCTACAGGTGAAGTCTGTGGTGAATGCCATAGGCCGCAATTTGATGATTTCCTGAGGGAAAGGGAAATGGGTCGTCCCAACCACATCCAGTCGTGGGAGGCCAACGTCATTGTTCCTTGGTATGCAGAGGCTGCACGCAGGGGTTATTTATACGGACAGCATGGTTGTGATTTGTGCCATTCAGGCGCTGAGAAGTGTGACGTATGTCATACCAGGCATAAATTCAGCGCTGCAGAAGGCAGACAGCCAGAGGCTTGCATTACCTGTCACATGGGACCTGATCACCCGGACTCAGAGTCGTACGGTGAGTCAAAACACGGTGTGATCTATCATAAAGAGGAAGAGCATTATGATTTCAACAGACCGCTGTCAGAGGTAAGGCCAGGCAAGGATTATCGTACGCCAACATGCCAGTTTTGCCACATGTATGAGAAGCATGGCAGATTTATCCATAACCCTGTCATGAAGGGTATCTGGCGTATGGGTACCATTCCACCAAAGAATCTGGAATACAAATCAGGCCTGAAAGACTATCCATACGGAATTAAGATTATTGGCGATAAGATCGATATCTATTCAGAAGAAAATATTGCCAAGAGGTCATACTGGCTTGAGGTTTGCGCAAAGTGTCACAGCGACAGGTTTGCCGATACTTATTTGAAGTCATTGGACCAGTTCATGTTCCAGGCACATAAGTTGGCAGACGAGGCGCAGAAGATCGTTGAGGACTTGATTGCTGACGGCTATCTCTATCCAGGCGCAGCCGACAGGGACCCCTATCCGTTGAGCGATGGAATTGAGAAACAACTGAGCCCTGCATTCCTTGGAGAGCCTATTTACAATGCATTCAAGACATTGAAGGGGAAATTCCCGGTAGTAGGCCCTATTCTCGGTGTGTACGGTATGTTTATACAACAGCAGGATAACCCGTCGAATATTGAGAATATGTACAACAGGTTGTGGTTCTGGTACAAACTCCAGGGTTACAAAGGCACTGCCCACATGCAACAGGATGTTTCCTGGTGGTGGGGTCAGGCGCCTATGATGATGGAGATGACCAAGATACAGTCAGAAGCAGCGCGTCTCCGCAGGGAAGGACGTATCGAAAAGGTTTCTGTAAAGTAACACTATTCAGTTTTACTGACAAACTGAATTCATAACAAACGAAAAGCCCATGATGGTTAAAAACATCATGGGTTTTTTCGTTTAATGGGTTATACTAAGAGGGAAATATTTTGTCCACGTTGTCTTTGCAAGCAGGGCGAAGCAGTCTTTTTCCAATTTGAAGTAAATAACCATTATAAATCGAAATATTTCCTGTGAAATCTGTAAAATCTCTGTTTATAATGAAAGCTTTGATCAATTTTGTATTGTGGAAAAAAAGGATTATTCATGAAAACAATACGCGTTAATCTGTCTGAAAATAGCTACAATATCCATATAGATAGAATCCTCCTCGGCAGGATTGGTGAAATCCTGGCGACTGAAAAGAAACCGTGCAAAACCCTCCTGATTACAGACTCAAATATTGATAAGGTCTACGGCCCTGTCGTGACGGAAGGTCTTTCACGGCGCGGTTTTGGCGTGAGAATCGTCACTTTAAAACCAGGCGAAGACCAGAAGACGCTGGAGACGGCAAGCGCCCTTTATGATGCATGTTTTGACCATAAGCTTGATAGAAGTTCCCTTATCGTAGCCTTAGGTGGGGGTGTTGTAGGCGACATCAGCGGTTTTGTGGCTGCAACATTCATGCGGGGCATTCCTTTTATTCAGATACCTACCACCCTCCTTGCACAGGTCGACAGCAGTATCGGAGGCAAGGTAGCGGTGAACCATCCAAAAGGGAAAAACATGATCGGGAGTTTTTATCAACCTAAAGCCGTCTTTATAGATACCGACACCCTTTCAACGCTCCCGGCTTTAGAACTTGTAGCTGGACTTGTGGAGGTCATTAAATACGGGGTTATCAGGGATGCAGAATTGTTTGAATTCATAGAAAACGCTCTCCCTGATATATTACAGCTGAACCACCACGCCCTCATTAAAATTATTGCTACTTCATGTCAGATCAAGGCGCGGGTTGTTGAAGAAGATGAAAAGGAGACTCACCTGCGCGCTATACTGAATTATGGGCATACCATTGGTCATGCTATCGAGACCCTTACCGATTACAAAAAGTACCGGCATGGCGAGGCGGTTGCTATGGGAATGCTCTATGCATCACGTATTGCACAAGAAATGGGATTAACCAACGATAATACAGTATGTGAACGGCAACTTTCCCTTGTCAAAAGATTGGGACTGCCACTTTACGCGGGATTAAAACCCGGGGACATTATAAAGATACTCTATACCGACAAAAAGGTCATTTCCGGCAAGCTCCGTTTTATCCTTCCCACGAAAATTGGGGAGGTTGTTATTTCAGATCAGGTAACAGAAGAAATTTTATATCGCGTGCTTAACAGCCCCGTTGCAGAGATAAAGTTTTAAAAGGAAAATTTCCATGACAAAGAGTTTTGCAGGGCACGAAAAGAGCAGAGGCCTGGCCAGGATTCTGGATATCTCTCACGCCATGATTGAGAAGACAGATCTGGGTTCCCTCCTAAGTCTCATCATGGAAGAGGCTACCAAGACGATGCATGCCGACAGAAGCACCTTGTATCTTGTTGACCGTGAACGAAACGAACTGGTCAGTTTTATCGCACAGCGATCTGAAATCAAAGAAATCCGCCTCCCTCTGGGCACGGGTATAGCCGGTTATGTTGCCAAACACGACAAAACGGTGAATGTTGAAGACGCCTATAAAAGTCCTTTATTCAACAAAGAAACCGATACACAAACAGGTTACCGGACAGTGACAATTCTCTGTGCGCCAATGAAAAATCAAGACGACAAGATCATCGGCGTACTTCAGGTGCTCAATAAAAAATCTGGCTTGTTTACTGAATATGATGAATGGCTTTTCAACACGTATGCGGGCTACGCCGCTATTGCCATTGAAAACTCCCGTTTGCACGCGGAGAGAGAAAAGACATTCCTGAGCGCGATTAAAGCGCTTGCCGCTGCAATTGACCGGCGCGACCCCATCACGGCAGGACATTCCGAACGTGTGGCCAGACTTGCCGTTGAACTTGGCCGTGCAATCGGTCTGTCAATAAATGAACTCCGTATGCTCAACTACGCGGCGATTCTTCACGATGTCGGCAAGATTGGAATAAGAGATACCGTGCTCTTGAAACCGGGGAGATTTACCCCTGAAGAAAGAAGCGAGATGAACAAGCACGCCCTTTTTACCAAAGAAATACTCGAAGAAATCTATTTTTCCAAAGAATATAATAGTATTCCCACCGTTGCTGCCATGCATCATGAAAAGCTTTCTGGCGCAGGGTATCCCTTTGGTCTAAAGGCAGAACAATTAAATGTGTTTGGCCGTATCCTTGCCATTGCAGACATCTTTGATGCACTGGTATCTCACGACAGACCTTATCGGAAGGCAATGGCGCTCGCTGATGCATTAAATATTTTAAGAGATGAAGTTAAGGAAAATAGTATTGATCCGCACATTGTTAATATTTTTATTGATAAAAAGGTATATCTCCGGGCCTTTCCTGATATAGAAAGGCCTGATTATCATCATGAGAGGATAACCATTGACAGAACTTGAGGCGCTTCTTCGCCTGAGCATGACGAAGGGTGTGGGTATTAAAACCTATCAAACGCTTTTAGAAAAATTCGGCTCTTCAGAGGAGATCCTCAGCGCCTCTAAAAAAGCATTGGAAGAAGTACCGGGTATAGGCGCAAAGCTTGCGGTTGCTATTGCTGAAGAATCAAAGACTGTTGATGTCGAGGCAGAAATTAATTTGGCGCAAGAAAAGAACGTTTGCATCATCCCTTACACAAGCGATCAGTACCCGAAACACCTCAAAACCATTTATAGCCCCCCGCTTATCCTGTATATCAAAGGAAATATGATTACGTCTGATATTGTAGCCCTTGCCATTGTGGGCGCGAGGCGGTGCACCCACTACGGGCTCTCACAGGCAGAACGTTTTGGCCGTTTACTTGCGCAAAAAGGATTTTGTATTGTCAGCGGCATGGCACGGGGTATAGACGCTGCCGCGCATCGCGGCGCCATCAGTGCCAATGGCCGTACCATTGCAGTGCTTGGCAGCGGTCTGGGAGCAATCTATCCCAGAGAAAATCTTGAACTAGCGGAGCAGATTGTCCGGCACGGCGCTGTTATTTCTGAGTTTTCCATGAACACACCGCCCGATTTTCGTAATTTTCCGCCGAGAAACCGGCTCATCAGCGGCTTATCTCTGGGAGTCCTTGTCGTTGAATCGGCATTGAACAGCGGTTCGCTGATTACCGCACAGTGGGCGCTCGAACAGGGAAAAGAGGTCTTTGCCATGCCGGGGAATATCGACAGTGTTTATAGCCGGGGTACGCACAAACTTATCAAGGAAGGCGCAAAGCTCGTGGAGGATATTAACGACATCTTTCAGGAATTAGGCCCTCTTGCAGAAATCTTCTCGGACGGTGACACAGAAACGACAACCGACCCGCGCAGTTTATCGCTCAATTCACAGGAAAAAAAAATATTTTCTCTCCTGTCCAGCAGTCCGCGGGACATCGATGAAATCATACAAACAACAGGCCTGCCCTCCTCAGTGGTCTCCAGTACCCTGATGATCCTTGAGATAAAGAAGTTGGTAAAACAGCTTTCGGGGAAGAGGTTTGTTAAGGCATAGGTATTCGTCTTATTTACATGAGTTTCCTGGTGGCACAGACAAACATTGCAGATTGAACCGGAAAATCTTGACCTATGATGTGGATTTAAGTTTTTCTATCGTTGAAAACAAACAGCATTGAATTAACCATGAACTCAGACTTGACTTTTATTACAAACGAAAAAAACAAGAATCTTCAGGAAAGATTCAGGGTACTTATTCAAGATACCAGATTTTTCGACGCCCTTGTCGGTTATTTCTATACAAGCGGATTTTACGCACTTTACAAATCCCTTGAAAACACAGAAAAAATCAGGATCTTGGTTGGTATACAAACGAATAAAAAGACAATAGAATTCATTCAGAAGGCAAAAAATGAACTGCATTCAACCCGTCAATATTCACATGCAGAAGTAAAGGAACACCTGGAAAGCTCTGTCACAAATGAAATTGAAGAGTCAGAGGATAAGCCCGAAGTTGAAGAAGGCGTCCTGAAGTTTATTGAATGGCTCAAAAATGGAAAATTAGAAATCAGGGCTTATCCAACCGAAAACATTCATGCAAAACTTTACATCATGACATTTGTCGAAGGTGATAGAGATAGAGGACGTGTCATTACAGGGTCAAGTAACTTTACTCAGGCAGGCCTCATTGATAACTTTGAGTATAACGTTGAATTAAAGAACAGGGCTGATTATGAATTCGCTTTGGAAAAATTTAATGACTTATGGAAGGATGCGGTTGATGTAGGGGAACGATATATTGATACGATTCAAATAAAAACATGGCTAAACAATACTATTACTCCTTATGAATTGTATTTAAAATTTTTATATGAATATTTCAAAGACGAACTCAGTCAAACCGATGAAGTGTTTTTGAAATATCTTCCCCAGGAATTTAAAAAACTGGAATATCAGGAGCAGGCAGTTTTAAACGCACGAAAAATACTTCAGGAATATGGCGGTGTTTTTATCTCCGATGTTGTAGGGTTAGGAAAGACATACATATCAGCAATGCTGGCGGGGCAGCTTGACGGCAGAACGCTTGTCATTGCCCCTCCGGTGCTTCTCGAAAAATCAAACCCCGGGTCATGGCTCAATGTGTTTTCTGATTTCAGGGTGCCAGCCGAATTTGAATCACTCGGCAAATTGGACGACATTATAGACAGAGGGACAGAGAAATACACCAATATTATTATTGATGAAGCGCACCGTTTTAGAACTGAAACAACGGTTACCTATGAGAAATTGGCGGAAATCTGCCGTGGTAAAAGGGTTATTCTTGTAACGGCTACTCCTTATAATAATGCGCCAAAAGACATTCTAAGCCTTTTAAAACTATTTCAAAAAGCCAGAAAAAGCGCTATCCCAAATCTTCCCGATCTGGAAGGCTTCTTTAGTGGCCTGGATAAAAAGTTGAAAAAACTGGACCGGCAGAAAGATTATGTTCAATACATAAATACGGTAAAAGAAAATGCGCAAGAGATACGTGAAAAAGTCCTCAAATATTTAATGGTTCGCCGCACCAGAAAAGAAATTGAAAAATATTTTGGTGAAGACATAAAGAGACAAAACCTTACATTCCCTGATGTTGAAAAGCCAGTCCCTCTTTTTTATGAACTTAATAATACGGAGGACGAAATATTCAACAAGACCATAGAATTGATAGCGAATAAATTCAAATATGCCCGCTATATGCCCATGCTTTATTATGAAGGTAAAATTTCACA
>CAYJME010000044.1:0-18954 GCA_964370795.1 uncultured candidatus Brocadiaceae bacterium | reverse complement strand
CCACAGGAATTCCAAAAGCTGTAGTTAGCTTCTTTTTTTCTTCTTTCATTGCCAACCTTCTTTCTTATAAAACTTATGAGAAATTTCTAACTCATTATTATAAAGAATTACATTACCCCCTCTGCAAATCACGGATATTATTGCTGTCAGGAAGTCAAAAATCAATAGGGAAAAAGACATTATTTTTATTTCAAGAGCGCTCTCTGAATGAGGTGGTCTTTAAAAGCCAATTGCATAACAAAATTAAACAATTATTATAATTCAGCATAATAAACAAAGTTCAGAGTACTTTAACGATGTATCCTTGAGTTTTCAACATCATTCTGACAATTTTGCTTGACACTTTCCATATCATACAATAATATGCTGAAAATTAGAATAAAGATAAAAATAAATGTTAGGCGGCTTGATGGCTTTTGATGATTGGAACAAGCAACGAACGAAACAATAAGGTACGAGACATGATTTACACAATCGACGGCTTCGTCCACATACTGCTGATCATTGCCATCGTTATGATCCCGCTGCGGATCATCAGTGGCAGAAAGCCATTCTACCCATGAACAGAGGCCTCTCAGTTGCACTGCTTGTGGCTGGAATCGTCTTGATTATATGGGGTGTCAGCGCCTCGGAATCGTTCACTTCCGATGTCTCCCGATTCTTCACTGGTTCACCCACGAAAAAGGCGATTTGGCTGCTGGTCTCTGGAATCGTGGCAACTATCGTTGGGTTGTTTGGCACCTTTCGAGGGAGAAAGGGAGATTGAAGTTGAACTTGCATGATGCCGCCTAACACCGCGTTTGATCCAACAGCCGCTTTGCCGCTCAATTCTGTCAATATGCCCATTTATTCTTACAATCACGAACGGTGTGCATGAATTTTTTAACTGACTTTTGTACTCATTTTTGGCCATCTTTCTGATATAAATTTTTAGGAATCTTGCAAAAACATGGGTCTTCTTCACTGCAATGAAGAAAGACTATTGTGGCGCTTTGGGATAGGAACAAGTGCTATTTATTCCGGTTTCTCCTCGTTAGATCTCATATATCATCTTGCTTGTTCTCTGTGGGTGGAGGAAGTATGCAGCATAGTGGTATTTGACACCATTGTACAAGTACGTAAAAACAGACAAAATAACGGCAGATATTAAGGATATCAAAGTGGTTAAGAATAACCTTTTTGGGAGGGGACTAAAAAATCATGAAAAGTGTGCTTGTTCTTGTAATGGTTATTGTAATGATAGGTTGTACAAGTACCAGGACTCAAGAGAATGAAGGAGAGCATATTGATGATACTTTTATCACTGCTAAAGTAAAGGCAGCTTTTGCCACTGAACCAACTCTTAGTGTGTTTGACATCGAAGCGGAGACCTTTAAGGGAGTGGTTCAGCTAAGAGGTATTGTGAATACCCCAGAACAAGCTCAAAAGGCGGGTGAGATTGCATCTAGCGTTAAAGGAGTTAAATCTGTCCAGAACAGCATTCTCGTAAAAGTTGTAAAACAAGAGAGTCCCGATGAGTACTTGGACGATCCATATATTACCGCAAAAATAAAGGTTGCCTTTGCCTCTTATCCAACCATCAGAGCGTTAGATATCAAGGTGGAGACCTTTAAAGGGGTGGTTCAGCTAAGAGGCACTGTAGATACCCCAGAACAAGCTCAAAAGGCATCTGAGATTGCAGCTGGTGTTGAAGGTGTTAAATCTGTCCAGAACAACATTATCGTAAAAGTTGTAAAACAAGAGAGTCCTGCGGAGTACATCGGTGATTCTGTTATCAGCGCAAAAATAAGGGCTGCCCTTGTCGCAGATACAACAATCAGTGCGTCGGATGTCAAGGTGGAGGTCTATAGAGGAGTGGCACAGCTTAGCGGATTTGTGGACACCGATGAACAAATACGTAAGGCAGGTGAGATTGCGGCTGGCATTATAGGTGTTATATCTGTCCAGAATAACATTACCACGAAATAAGAATTTTGAAGTTGCGTACGTCCAAACTTTACATCTAAAAGGGCAGCGGTCAAGCGAATAAATTGGCCAACCAAATTTTCTTCATTTTTCGGGGAACTTACAAATTTACTAAACTAATTGCATAACACAGATAATTTACCTAAATCGCATTGATTATTCGACTTTAAAGAAAGGAGAAAGAAACAAAAAAGTGGCAATTGAACGCAGGAATATAATTAAGGTCTAATAAATTTTCTGCTGTTTTTTGTCCAAAAGAGCAAAACAAAATAAGGTGTACCTTTTTATATAATCTTATTAAGTTGTGCTAATTTTGTGCTAAAATTATTTGTGATAGATAGAATTCACAAGAAGTAATAAAATGAATATAATACTGACAATCCCTCATTAGCAGGGTGAAACAGGAAATCAGCCCAATATAAATGATTTATAATTTTTAAGCTTTTCACCTTTGTAACCTGAACCCATTTTTCCTTCCGGCTCGTATTTTTGTCTGTTTGTAATGATTGAACTGATTTAGAATGAATTGTGACATAATCCGATAACTATTGTGAAATCGCAAAATGTTTTAGTGTGTCAACAGAAATTAAGCTACGTAAAGCGTGTGTTAATAATATCTTTGTAGAATATTGGCAGAGGAAACAGGCTTCTAATATTCTTTAAAGGATTAAAAGAGGTTAAAAATGAAGAAAGAAGATAAAAATAAAAGTGAAGATGAGTTAGATGCACGAAGAGAGCGGATACGAGAAAGAGTATATAATGAATTAGATTTAGAAGGTTTAGAAGAAAGTGAAATAGATGATGTGATTGATGATGTGAGTGACGATGAGATAGTCAATACGGATGAACAACAGTACTTAGTGATATAGAAAGTGAGTTATCATCAATAAGAGATGTATTAGGCGAAGGGGAGATATATCGGCGGAAACACGGTCAATTAATAGACGAAGAAGATGATGCTTTTGAGGAGGATGGTTTTTAATACTACCAATATGAGAAAAGAATTAACGAAAAGTGATTTATTTAAGTTATTATATTTTTCTGATTTCAATCTCTACATTCTTTACTTCGTCCTTATTATAGTGAATAAAGGTTCACAAGCGTTTCCCTCACTCCCACTTTGTTAAGTGGGACTTCGTCGTGAGCCCAGTCGAACGATTAAAGGGAATTGAAAAGCCGGAACAAGGCGGGACAAGGTTGAGTATGGTGGATTAAGCGAAAGCGAATCCACCTTCTGTTGGAATAATGTCGGTGGATTCTGCGCTAAAAGGCAAGCGCCTTAATCGTTCGACTGAGCGCTCACGACGAAGTCCACCCTACCCTTGAGCGGGTTCATGTTTGCAACCTGAACCCAAGATTTCGATATTTCCCTTGCGCTTTGATTTAGAGCACGATATAGCTGTAGTATCTGTTTAGCCAGGTGAAGCATTTTCCACTATCAGCGCAAAAAATCAATAAAATGGTGGATAGGGGTAGGGGAGGCTGAAGCCTTACCTACCCCTATCATTATTATAAAAACCCTCCGTAGGTATCATTAAATAATTCGATGGAAGGGTGGCATGGATAAACTTTGTTTGTCCATGCCTCATAAGTGGCGTTTTAAAAACTATAGCTCATGCTAAAGAGGACGTTAAAGTCCAGTTCCTGGTGGATACCGCCGAGCGCCTGGTATACGGGCACGGGAGCTGATAATGTTGTCTTCAGATTTTTAGTTAATTGGGAAGAGATCCCCGGAGCAATAAAAATGGTTGTTCCTCCTGAATCACGGATTGTCTCTCCGTCTTGTTTGTCCTTGTTCGCAAATTGAGATATAACTTCTGATATGAGGTTAAGGGTGGGTTTCTTTTCCCCATCGGCAACGTTAAGGGTGACGCCGGTTGTTACCCTTACAATATCGCCGAATTCATAATTCTGGGTGCCTTCTGTTTTAAGGTGATAGAGCACCGTGCCGTCCAATATGATCAAATGATTGATTTTTTTATTGGCTGAGATACCGAGCATATAGTCAAGGGAACCTGTGCCGGGCTGTAATTCTGGTTCAAACTTTTCCCCTGCCTTGTTTCTTTTGTCGATGGCGCCAGTGGGCACTTTGAAACCAAAGATTGCTGCGATTCCGAATTTTTTGTCATAAAATTTATATTTTCCCAGGAGAATAGAATCTCCAAGGCCATTAGATTTTTCGTCTTCACCGAGAAATTCTTCTTCGTGGACTTCCTTAAAACGTCTCTCAACATAAGGTACCTGAACGTTAATGGAAAGGGCGTCGGTAATCCCGTAACCGAAAAAGATACTATTTGAAATGTCATTCTTTCTATCATGGGCATCCCGGCCTTGTTCGTGCAGTTCATGTGCCTTCTCGACTGAGACCTGATCCCAGTCCTGATACTCCAACAGGTATCCTATGGTAAATTTGTTTTTTTTGGGAGCTTCTGCCGCAACGGGGTTCACAGCGCCGGTTGTTCCGCCAAATCCGCCTAAAGAACAAAGATCGCATGCGTAAAGCTTGTTTTGATAACACCATGTTACTGCAACAATCCAGAGTATAAATGTTATAGCAACACGAGTATGGTATTTATAAAAAAAATATTTCATACGTTAAAATGAAAATTCCTGTAAAGTTAAATTAAAATAGTGCGACTGCAAGTCGCAACAAAACCACCCCTCATTCGTAAAAAGGGGATAAGGGGTGGTAAAAACTTATGATAAAAAGAATCTTTATTGGGTAATAATACTATGAATGGCTTACCCAATGTTAAAACTATTTACATCACTAAAAAGCCCAAACAATCGCTCCCGTTGCCCTCCAGTCCAGTACCTGCTGAGTACCCCTGACATTCTGGTATATGGGCTTTTGAAATTTGAAATCAATGCTTACACCTGTTCCTGGAATCTTTACCTGCGCAGAAGGAGTCAGGGAGACAGAGGTCAAGCCGGTATTGTCTGTGTTATCCAGGAGCGAAGTCTCCTCTCTCGAGTACTTATCGTTGTGGTCATTGTCCTTTCCCGTGTAAAGATTGTTCAACTCAATGCCAGGACTTACATACTTGTTTAAGGGATATCTGGCGATGAGGTCTAATGCTACTTTATCTCCAAATTCATACCCCTCGTCTCCTTCCGTGCACATTTGATACATAAGGTTTGTCTGAAACAGTATAGGTTTGAAGGTATGCTGGTAATTAGCGAGAAGGATCGGGTCCCATGATCCCGTTCCCGGTTGCATCATGGCATGGATAAGTGTTCCATTCCCCATTTTTTGGTCGTTTTCGCCCGTAGGGGTTTTTAAACCCAGCCCCAGCGAAAGTTTTTTCGTCGGATGGTCAGGTTCATTGGTATACAGTGTGTAAAGTCCCATAAGCGTTGTATCACCGAGTCCTTCTACGGTAGGCATTTTCATGTCCATAGTCATGTCCATACCCATGGTATCTCTCATTAATGTTCTCATATTCATATCATTAATGACATAGGGAATTGAGGTTAAAAACTGAAACTTTTCCGTAACCGTATATACGCCCAGGAGGGTATATTTTTGCATAATCATTCGCGTAGGAATAGTAAAACGTTGTGTCTTGTCAGGCATGGCAGGCCAATCTGCTGATGCTTCGTTTAAAACGTCATTGTGGCTTACCTTGTGCCGGCCGTCCCGTATCGTCAGCATATTGCTATATTCGTATTGAAATGATAATCCAAATTTTTGCGATAATGTTATGTCTGAGGTGGTTGCTTCCGTAAGAGACTTTGGTAAACAGCATTCTCCATGCGCATAAACAAACCTGTTTATCAAAATCAAAATCGAGAACATGAAAATCGTTGTTAAAATTCTCGTAAATAACATATAAAATAATGCCTTTCCCTTAGATTAATTTTTTGATTTTCTGTTTAAAACTCCTGTTCTGTTAAGCAAAAAGGGATAATCTGACCGAGCATTATCCCTTTTTCGCCCAAAATAACCTGATTCCCCACGAAGTGTGTGTTTTGGTGCACTCCCGCGGTTTATTCAATCTGTCTTTTCAATGATGGTGTACCCGCTGAATAACCAGGCTGCCGGATACATCAAGAGGATGTTCCTTTTTGTTTAAAAAACCATCATCGTAGGTTTTAAGCTTGGGTTCTATTTTGAACGTGGTTTTCACAAAATGCTTTTTAATCGTTGCTTTACCTTTTTGAATATATGCATTGGAAAAGAATATCATCTTATCGCCAGCCGTACCCTTACCATCGGTTATGAAAAAACATTCGTCCATTGCCAGGGCTTTCTGGATGGTTTTTCCCTGTTTATTCAAAATCCTTTCAACGACAATTGCCATACCATCTTCGCTCAGATCCAAAGGAAACGCTTTACTCGTTGTATTAAACTTATTTTCCCGATAAGAACTAACCCTCACCGATATTGCGTCCAGGGTGGCGCCACATGATGATGTTTCCGTGCCGAATTCAAAATTGAAGATCGCCTCCTCAAAATTGCCATTGGTCTCTTCATGTCCCCATTGAGCGATGGTTACCGTGCCATGCACATTCTCCTGGAAATTCTCATTGTCGACTTTGATTCCGATGGTGCCTTTAAAATCGACCGTTTGATGCGCATATGCCTGATAAGTAAAGCTAAAAGACGATAAGAGTAAAGCCGCGACAGCGCCTATACGATATATTTTCATATAAAAACCTCCCTTATGGATTATGGTTAAAATTTTCGTGGTGAGATTCTTCCGCCCTGCCTGCATAGAGTAAATGTCTTATATACGTTGACATACAAACGTCATTGCGAGCAATAGCGAAGCAATCCTTCCCTTGTCTTTTTCAACTTCAGCGAAAACTCAAATGGACGCTCTGCCAAACAATAGGGAAAAAATTGTGAGTTCTGTAAACAGCTCTCCTGCGCCATATCCAAGCAATACGAGCACCCCTGGTAATAGCGAAGAATCTCATTTTACGAGAAAAATAAATGATTAATTAACGTTGGATTGTTTTTTATAGGAAATATCGTGGTGGTTTTTCTATGGGAGATGGTAGTATTTCGGGAGATGGAATTACAGTATTGCTGATAAGAAAACACAGAAGGGATTCTGTGATAGGTTGAATCTTATCTGTCAATACATATTCACTGTGAAAAGTAATGCCAGTAAGTGCATTATTTCCATATTTACAGTTTAGGCTGCTTATGAAGACACGGAAACTCTTGTGCTTTTCGCTGTTGTTTTGAAACTTGTCATAGTTTTTATGAGGCGAACAACAGCAATGCGCCTTACAGTCAGCTTCCGTTTTGCAGCCACATTGATGTGCTGCGCAGGGAAAATTTTCTGATTTGCTGAAAAAAACTCTTCCGCGGTCTTCGCTCATGGCCATCAGACACACAATGACCAGAATCTGTATATAGGAGAATACCTTGTTGATGTTCTTCATAAACTAACCTGTTTCATCAGTGCTCTTATATCAAAGGGCGGTAATTTTACCACAGGCACGGTAAAAGGCAAGTATTTTTTGTTTGGACGTTTCCCGGTCTTGTAATCATTTTGGCGCAATTCTTCAAAATAAACGCTTTGTAAGCCGGTATTTGCCAGATAGTTCCCGTGCTATATCGTCAACAAAATTAAAATGAATTTCCATTTCATTCCCAAAGATATTTTTTAGTCTACTCTCAAGGGTTGTTCGTATATTGTTGTCGTTAACGTGGTCGGTTACGACGTTCACCTCAAGGTATTTCAGGCCTTTTTGAACGTACTGAATTTTCATTATGGAATATAAATCCCTTGTCGTTAATGATAATGGCGAAGCAGATACCATTGCGCCGTCAGTGGTATATAAAATGTCTATAGACCGGGAACCACCCAGGTAAAGTCTCGGACTCGCCATGCCGCATTGACACGCAGCGTCATCAATTTTTCCAATGTCCCCGACAAAGTAACGTATCAGAGGCATTCCTTTATTCTTTAAGCTTGTTATAACAATATCGCCGTATTCCTCACCAAGCCAGGGATATTTACCTTTGTTGATAATTTCAACGTAGACGCTTTGCCAGTTGATGTGGAGTCCATTACGGAATGCACATTCATGTGCAATATTGCCGACTTCCCTGCAGCCGTAGCGGTCATAAACCTTACAATGAAATACTTCTTCAATTTTTTGCCGCCATTCATCGGAAATGAACTCTGCTGTGGATTCAATAAAATCAAACTGTACGGGGATATTATTATTTTCCACGTATTTTGCAAACTCCATGAGCGCAGATGCATAACCTATAATAAATTTAGGTTTTTTTCGTATACATTTGTTGGTGAATGATTTTAAACTTTTATTATCGAAATAAAAGGCATTTACGTGAAATGAGTTCATCAGCCAGTGCTGACCCCTCTGTCTTAAAGAGCATTGTTCCTTTGCATCAAGGCTACTTCCGTAAATGAAACCATGACAGTCGCCTAATTTATAGCCAATCCATGTCAAGTTATAATACACCATTGCCCATCGGAAGTTTAAGTAGTGATCGTCAACGGCTATTCTCGAAGGCTGTCCCGTTGACCCGCCTGTATAATAAAAAAATATCTTTTTGGTATTTCGATATTCGTCTGAGAGGAAATCATCAAAGTTTGAACGAAAAAGGTCTTTCGTTGCTATAGGTAGTGAACTGATAACTTCCCACGGTGATATATCAGTAAGGGAAATGTGTTTTTCTTTCAATACATTTCGATAAAATGGGACGTTTCTGGTTGCATATTCAAGTGTTGATTGTGCACAATTCCCTTGATATTCCTGAATAGCGTTCCAGCCTGGCGGAGAGTTTTTCAGTAGTTTTTTGTATTCTCCTAATAAATCCCTTCTATTAATCTTGTCGTACAATAATAACATTTTTGCTGTTGGCCACATAACACGATCCTTATTTATTTTGAGGAAATTCGAACCAGGAGAGCTTTATTAATCAGACTAAAAGTTTAAGTTAAAAGTTGTAAGTTATTACCTTGAAAGGGTAGTTTTCTACTGATAACTCGCAACGCAGGGTTGTCCATAAAAAACTTGCACAAAAATAAATTTTTTAGAGGGGTAATACTATAACGTACGTGACCGTGGCGGTTTTTTGGGGGGAGATAAATCTGTTTCCAAAATGAACGTGGTGGTATTCTCGGTGAAAAAGTAGATGAATTGGTTGCTTATTTGTTGAATTTTATCAAGCTGAATATACTTGAGAATAATAGGACTTCCTATATGAAAGGCATCTCCTTCTGCACAACGTATACAACGGATGGTTAGGGAAAAGCTGCCCTCAGTATTTTCCGTTTTTTGTTGATACTGTTCATACGTTTTATTCTGTGTATAGCAGCAACATTTCTCACTCACTGAGGTATGCGTGCAATTGCACTGAATATTTATACAGGTAACATTGTTACCGTTTTTCGATGCTGCGCTGGCGCTACCATTGTCGCATATTGCGAGGGATATAAGGGCTAATATCAGAATATGGATAAACACGTTATTTCGTTTAATCATTGCTCGTCTTTGTTTTTTTTCTGTTCAAGTGCATGGTTTAAACGTTCCTGCCATTTATTGCCGTAATGCTTTTCCAGCCAGCTTTCAATGTGCCCTTGCCATCGGTCATATGCCTGTGTGACATTCTTTATTTTTGGGTGCACATCGGAAATGTACAAAACACATTCGGCCCTTGGTACTTCCAGGAGAAAATACTCCGATGGTTTTTCATTCCAGATAGCGCTTATTTTAACTATGTTGTTACACTGGTTTAATTTATTTCTTGTCTCTTCTGGAGTATGGCCAGGAAAAATCTTTTTCAGGAGTTTGTCATTGTCTTTGATAGCGTAAAAGAGGCGGAATACATCTTTGTGCTTCAGTTCAATATAATTTTTTGGGGCAATATAATCATTGTAGGCGCAGGGCGCATGGATGTCATACATAAAACTATCAGACTTATCAGGAAATTCTTTACAAGTATATGGTCTGTACCGTTTGCCAAATATACTGCATCGTAATAGGATCTGGATTGGTGAGCCGATAGACGTATTATTTTCTTTTAAATAAAAATTTAAGCATCGGCAGGGATTGTAAACAATATCCTTTGTATGAGTCCCGGTATAGAGTAATTTTATACCATACGCGGCATTCCTCTTTTTGAGAAAAAACCTTTTTATCCCGAGATGGCTTTGATTCCGGGGAATACTCATAAAACAGCAGATGCCATCTGCGCAAATGTCGTTCGTAAGGCTTATAGGGTTATTGGTGTTCATGTCCGTAGCCATGCCGGTGTTCGTGTTCATGTACCAGTGTATCGTGACGATGCCGGTGTTGGTGAACAAGATTGTGTTTTAATAATAAATCATTATTGCTTAATATATCGTTATAATTCCCAACAGCAACAGGCCTTTTTTCCTCGCTGAAGACCAGTACCCGGTCTGCAATCTCCTGGGTAAGAAATATATCATGGGTGACAATAAGAAGCGTCTTTCCCTGGGATTTTAAGGTGTAGAGGATATTAATAAATTTTGAAGTGCTTCGGGGATCCAATCCGCTGGTAGGCTCGTCGAGCAAGAGAATCTTTGGATTCATAGAAAGCACCGTAGCGATTGCCGCTCTTTTTTTCTCACCGA
The DNA here is from genome assembly GCA_964370795.1 of uncultured candidatus Brocadiaceae bacterium. Classification (GTDB taxonomy): domain Bacteria; phylum Planctomycetota; class Brocadiia; order Brocadiales; family Brocadiaceae; genus JAHFOW01. The sequence continues at coordinate 8,404 of CAYJME010000044.1, read as the reverse complement.
AACTCAGATGGTGTGATACGCGCGATCCGTAGCTTTCCAACCCTACCATGGCTAATGCCTGATGGGAGGCATTGTGGACACGGGTGTTGTCCCACCCCAGGTTTAAAGGTCCAAAAGAGACGTCGTCCAGGACGGTGGGGCAGAAGAGTTGGTCGTCCGGATTTTGAAATACCATGCCCATTTCCTGTCGTAACCGCTTTAAATTTCTCTTGTCGAGTGTCATGCCCATAATTTCAATATGACCGACACCTTCTATCACACCCATCAAATTCATAAATAATGTCGATTTACCCGTGCCATTTGCGCCAATAATGACCAGGGTTTCTCCTTTTTCCACCTCGAAACTTACATCATTGAGTCCCATAGTTCCATCGGGATAATGATAACTCAGGTTTGAAATCTTTATAATCCCAGCCATAAGTGAAAGTGAATGATTTTTGTATGTTCTATTTTATAAATTACGCCAGATACGATAAACAAAAGTGATATGATTATACCTATGATAAACAAAAAATCCATAGAAGAAAACCTGAAACGTTGTATGGTCGGTATTTCACCGGAGAAACCGCGAACAACCATTGCATGGTAAATCCTTTCGGAGCGTTCAAACGTTCTGATGAATAATACCCCAATCATGTAGCCTACTGCATGAAATTGTTCCTTGTAATGGTGACCAAAGGAGCGGAGCGACCGTGCGCGCATGAGTCGTTTGGCCTCATCTAAAAGGACAAAGATATATCGGTACATAAATGACATAATCATTACCAGAAGCGGGGGTGTTTTCAATAATCCGAGAGCCTTTAAGAAATCGGGGAAAGGCGTTGTTGCAGATGCAATTACCATGATAAGGATTGACAGACTCGATTTGATGATGATATTCAAAAATGTCCAGATACCTTCATGGGTAATACTCAATTTCCAGCCAAGTATTTGAATGGAACAACATTCATGTCCTTCCTTCAGAAATGGCACAAAGAGTGCGATAAAAAGGACAAAGGGGATTAAAATAAGCACCTTTTTCAACACCTGTGCGGGAGTGACCTTTGAGAGAAAACCAAGTATGATTATAAGCAGGAAATAAAGCTCAAAATCCTTAAGACGTGTAATAGGGGTCAATACCATGCAAAAAATAATAGCAAGGAAAGAGAGTATCTTTGAACGAGGGTCCAGGTTTTCCAAAAGACTTTGTGATTGTTTCATAGGATATTCAGGCAAACAATAATACCAATTCCGCTTATTAAAAATAAAAGTGTCGTGACATGCACAATTCTGACAGCAGCCTCTATGGATTTTACCGTTAGTTTATTTATTGCATCTCCAATAAAAGGCTTTTCTATAATTTCAGCCTGATAGGCGCTTGGGCCTCCTAATTGTACACTTAAAGCGCCAGCCATAGCGGCTTCAGGTATGCCGCTATTTGGGCTTTCATGTTTACGTCCGTCCCTGCACGCAATTTTTAAAGAATTTTTAAAACTATAACCACAGAGAAGAGCGGCGACAGGGATTAATAATGCAGAGATTCTTGCCGGGATATAGTTGGCAACATCGTCCAGTCGTGCCGATGCCCAGCCAAAACGAATATAGCTCTCGTTTTTATATCCTACCATGGAATCCAGGGTGTTTACTGCCCTGTATGCCATTGCAGCGCCTGGCCCGCCGATAAAGGAATAGAAGAGTGGTGATAAAATGCCATCAACGCTTCCCTCTGCTATCGTCTCCACGCAGGCGCGTATTATGTGCTCTTCATTCAGATGCGCTGTATCTCTTCCCACAATCATAGATAATGCCTTTCTGGCCTTTATTAAATCATGTTCCTTAAGGGCTGTCATTACTTTTTTCGCCGCGTCTGCAAGGCTTTTTATGGCAATAGAAAAGTATATGATCGTTGCTCCGGTAAATGCTTCCCATAAAACACATCCGTATCGTGATATATGGAGTGCGGCGAGGGATATAAAATACGTTGATGAAACAATGATGGTGGTTAACAGGATGCCCGATATACGTTCGTAGAGTGGCAATCGACGCAATAACGACTCCCACTTTCCTATTGATGTGCCGATTAAACGTACTGGATGGTATGGCCACTGTGGATCGCCAAGCATGATGTCCAGAAAATATGCCAGGAGTATCTGGATAAGACCAATGGAGATATGATAAGAAATAATGTGTGAGAAACATGGGGGAGCGGTGCACAGAGATGCAAGGGCACGGAGAATCAGCATTATTGGATTGAGATAGTTAAACGTGAGGTAAATACTTTGAGATAAAGTTAGGATTTATACATAATTAAACTTTCCGCTATTTTTCACTGCGATTAATGTAGGGGCGCAATGCAATACGCCCCTGCAAAAACGTTAGCTCAATGCCACAATTGAAATTAATCCTTTATCTCAAAATCAGCATCAATGATATCTTCCTCTCCGCCTTCGCCCTTCTTTTCCTTCTTTTGCTTGGTTTCTCCGCCTGGCGGTGGGGGAGGAGGCTGCTGTTCACCCTTTTTGGTTGATTCCTGATACATCTTGGAACTTATTTCGTGTAAAAGGTTTGTCAGTGCATCCATCTTTTGCTGGATATCTTTTTCGTCTTCTGATTTTATCGATTCTCGTAAGTCCTTAATGGCCGCCTCGACCCTTTGTTTTTGCGTGTCATCAATCTTTCCTGCCAGGTCTTTTAAGGTCTTCTCAGCGCTGTATGCCAGGTTATCTGCCTTGTTGTGTGTTTCTGCCTTTTCTTTTGCCTGTTTATCCTGGTCTGCATACTCCTGTGCCTGCTTGACCATGCGGTCGATCTCGTCCTTGTTTAATTTCGTTGAGGCAGTAATGGTAATCTTCTGCTCGTTTCCCGTGCCAAGGTCCTTTGCGTGGACGTTGATGATACCGTTTGCGTCAATATCAAACGTCACCTCGACCTGGGGAACTCCACGTGGGGCAGGGGGGATACCGGTAAGATGGAACCTTCCGAGTGTCACATTGTCTCGCGCCATGGCGCGTTCGCCCTGGAGCACATGCACCTCAACGCTCGTCTGGTTGTCCTCTGCCGTTGTGAATATCTGACTTTTCTTTGTTGGAATAGTTGTGTTTCGTTCGATTAAATGAGTAAGCACACCGCCAAGGGTTTCTATGCCCAGGGAGAGCGGCGTTACGTCAAGAAGGACAAGGTCTTTGACCTCTCCGGACAGCACACCCGCCTGGATCGCAGCGCCCATGGCGACGCATTCCATAGGATCAATCCCACGTTCTATTTTTTTTCCTACGTATTCTTCTACAAACTTTTGAACGGAGGGCATACGGGTTGGTCCGCCAACCAGAATGACCTTATGAATATCATTCGGCGTTAATTTGGCGTCATTTAATGCCTGTTCAATCGAATGACCGCATCGATTGATGATGGCGCTTACTAATTGTTCCAGTTTTGCCCTGGTAATGGTATGGGTAAAGTGCTTCGGTCCCGACGCATCTGCGGTAAGAAATGGCAGGTTAATGTCGGTCGTCAGCGTTGTCGAAAGTTCAATCTTGGCCTTTTCACCCGCTTCCCGGAGTCTCTGCATTGCCATCTTGTCATTTTTGATGTCAATTCCATATTCCTTTTTGAACTCGGCTACGAGATAATCGACAATTGTGTTGTCCATATCGGTGCCGCCCAACTGGGTATCACCACTCGTGGATACAACTTCAAAAACCCCCTGTCCAAAATCCATGACGGTACAATCCAGGGTTCCGCCACCGAAGTCAAATACGAGGATTTTCTGAGACTCATGGACCTTATCCAGTCCGTATGCCAGGGATGCAGCCGTAGGTTCGTTGATAATACGGACAACGTCCAGACCGGCAATAGTTCCTGCGTCCTTCGTTGCCTGCCGCTGGTTATCATTAAAATAAGCAGGAACCGTGATCACGGCCTTTTCAACCCGTTCTCCAAGAAATGCCTCGGCATCCTGTTTTATCTTTTGCAAAATGAATGCAGAAATTTGTTGAGGAGTAAAGCTTTTGCCGCGAACGGTGACTTTGTAGTCCGTACCCATCTTCCTCTTGATTGCATAAATCGTGCCTTCGGGATTACTGACTGCCTGCCTTCGCGCTGGTTCACCGACAAGTTTTTCACCATCCTTGGTGAACGCAACATAGGAAGGGAAAGCCTTTCCGCCTAATGTTGAACCTTCTGCGCTTGGAATGATGGTGGGTTTGCCACCAATCAATACGGCTGCGGCAGAGTTGCTTGTTCCCAGGTCAATACCGATAATTTTTGCCATATTTTATCCTCCTTTTTCCTCTACTGGTTTATCTTGATTCAATATGTGTCCTTGTGTTGATTTCTGTGATACAACGACTTTTGCAGGTCTTAAAATAAAATTATTTAACAGATAACCCTTCTGTATCTCTTCCAATACGGTGTCCTCAGGCACATCATCGTTAACCTTTTGCATCAAGACCTCGTGTTTGAAAACGTCGAGAGGAACACCCACACATTGGATAGGTTCCAGTCCTGCCGCTTTGAGAATACGTGAAAACTCTTTATATATTAATTTGATCCCTTCGATGAATTCGTTACCCGGTGTATCTTTTAGTGAACCGACCGCTTTCTCCAGACTTTCATAAATATCGAGCAGCTTTTTTATGAGCGATTCATTCGCAACACGCTCAACCGTCTGTCGTTCCTTTGCAGTCCGTTTTTGATAATTATCAAAATCAGCAGTAATCCGTCTTATGGAATCCTGAAGTTCACCGGTCTTTTTCTTATAGGTGTCTAATTCCTGTTTCAATGATTGGATGATTGTTTGTTGTTCTGCAAATATCACCTCTGACAATTGTACAACTTCTATTTTATCAGACGGATGAGTAACTTTTTCAGCTTCATTCGACATAGGTATTTAATCCCAAACACGTTCTCTTTAATATATGGTCAGAAAATTCTAACAACAATATATGGTGTAGAGACAAGGCATTGCCTTGTCTCTACTATGGCGTTATGAAAAGTCTCCAAATGCCTGATTCAGGCAATCAGTTTTGTTTTATAAACCAAAAATTATAACAAGGCTGTAAAAATAAGGCAAGTTATTTAACCTGTGTGTTTATTGAAGGAACTTCACAGCTCACATACCTCCGTTTCTTAAAATCTTTGCAAGTGTTGTAATATGGTGAGGCGGTATATTTGTTGCCTGTAATCCCCTTACGGTCGCCTCAATGTCGTAAGGAACCCGTTTTACTTCAATGCGGCCATCCTCCCAAACCGCGTATGATGCTGTAGGAATACCGTCCCTTGACTGGCCGACGCTGCCGGGATTTACCATGGTTACATTATTTATTTTACGTATCATGGGGAGATGGGTATGTCCAACAAAGATAACATCTGCATGAATACCTTTAATCTTATCCTCAAGTTCCTTATCCGGCGTGTTCGGCTTAAGGTATTTGTAAATATCTCCGCTTGGTGAACCGTGAGCCAATAAAAATTTCTTCCCTTGTAGTTCCACGTCCAAAGTTACGGGTAAATGGGCAAGGTAGTCTTTTTCTTGTGTATTCAAGACGCTACCCGTGAAAATCTTTCCCGCATCACTCAGTTCTTTATATTTTAAGGAGCAGCCACAATCCATATCTCTCCCTATTGCATTGTCGTGATTTCCACGAACCACGTGTTTTGTCATACTTCTGATACGTGCTATAGACTCTCCGGGATATGGACCGTAGTTAACGATATCGCCCAGACAAAAAACATAATCTGCCTTTTCTTGTATTGCATCCAGTGCTGCAATATTGCCGTGAATATCGGATAGTATAAGGATTTTCATATCGTGTATTTCCCTTGCCTTATTATAAGGTAATATTTAGAATGGCAAATCATAAAGATAGTTGAATTCTCATTATTTTTCTACTAAATTATCCGGATGTGAAATATTTGTTTGAATGAATAGAATAAACAGGTCGCTCCTGCAGAGCTGAATATATTATTCCTGGCGCAGCTATGACGCAACCTAATGAGTCTGTGCAAAAAGTCGGGTTTTAGGTGTCATTGCGAGCGAAGCGAAGCAATCTTTCTCTCATTATAATAATTCCGGGAGATTGCTTCGGAAAAAACCCTCGCAATGACACGATGATTAACTTTTTGTACAGGCTCTAATCCCCTAAGCAAAGGGAAACAATCCCCTATGTTCCTTCTTTTCTAAGGAGGATTTCAGAGTGTTCCCCCTAACAAAGGAGGGGTTGTGAAAAATTTACAAAAAAAAGAAGTTTTACACAGTAAACAATCATGAGCCAGTGGCTCACAAAAGGGCATGGAAATGTGCATTTTCGTATCATTATTATAGAGCCCCGTGAGGGGCGATCTGTCTGTAGAAATAAAATTCAAATACTAAAGAAAGCTCCGGAGGAGCGATCTGAAATTACCTCTCCTTATTGTTAATATTACAGTAAGCTTTTTAAACAGATATGTGGTATTTTTTGTTCCCATTTTTAAGGATGTGAAATCATGAAACTTACTGAAAATCTTGTGACATTCCGGTTAAAGTTGAAAAACGTCCCTGGTACCCTGGGTATAGCCATTTCTATCATTGGCAAATGCGGCGGGAGTATGGGGAATATCCAGATTATTAAGGCAGACAGGGAATATAAAATCAGGGACATTGCCGTATATGTGAGTACAGAAAAACAGGTTAAGGATATAATCAGTGCGCTCTCTGTTCCCGGAAAGGACATTATTGAGATCCTGAGTGTCAAAGACAAGGTCTTCGAGCTCCATGAAAAGGGAAAGATATATTTGAGTAACCGCATTAGCATAACGACCTTTGAAGACCTTTCTCGTGTGTATACACCCGGCGTGGCAAAGGTATGTATGGCTATCAGGGAACGCCCAGAGCTTGCGCGTGAATATACCATTATTAAGAATACCGTGGCTGTAATCACCGATGGCACTGCCGTTCTGGGGTTGGGCGATATAGGCCCTGTGGCCGGGATGCCTGTCATGGAGGGAAAGGCCATGCTGTTCAAGGCATTTGGTAACATCGACGCATTTCCCATCCTCCTGAATACAAAAGATGTGGATGAAATTGTCAAGACCATTATAAACATTGCCCCAACCTTTGGCGGCATTAATCTCGAAGATATTTCGGCTCCCCGCTGTTTTGAGATTGAGGAAAGACTCAAGGGTTCGTTGAAAATACCCATATTTCATGATGATCAGCATGGCACGGCGGTGGTTTGCTTTGCAGGCCTCATTAATGCACTCAAGGTAGTTAAAAAGAAGTTGGAAAGTATCTCTATCGTAGTTAGTGGCGCTGGCGCAGCAGGGACGTCCATTGCCAAGATACTCCTCAGCGCAGGCGTCAGGAATATTGTGGTATGTGATACTTTCGGAATTATTTACAGGGGGAGAAAGTCCCATATGAACAGCGCAAAAGAAGCGCTGGCACAGATTACAAATCCAGAGAATGAACAGGGTACGATTGCAGATGCAATGAAGGGGAAGGATGTTTTTATCGGCGTCTCAGGGCCAAATACTATTACGAAGGACATGGTAAAAACGATGGCGAAAGACTCTATCGTTTTTGCCATGGCAAATCCCACCCCTGAAATAGAACCTGATTCTATCGAAGGGATAGCAAGGGTTGTTGCAACAGGCCGTTCAGATTATCATAACCAGATCAACAATTGTTTGTGTTTTCCCGGACTTTTCAGAGGGGTGCTCGATATCGGGGCAACGTCAATCAATGAAGATATGAAGATTGCAGCCGCCTATGCCATCGCAAACGTGATTGATGAGGAATACCTGTCGGAAGACTACATTATTCCCAGTGTCTTCAACGAAAAGGTGCACAAGCATGTAGCCGGGGCTGTTGCAAATGCCGCCATAAAGAGTGGTGTGGCCACACGGCAGGCGTTTTGATGTGAAGAAGGTAACAGTTTTCCGGTAAATAATTACTGCATCTACCAGGGTGAAATTCCTATACATGACAAGCCATAATTTATTTTGATATCAGAACCTATAAATTATTTTTAAATTTGTGACGTACGTCACAGACATATTATAAAAAATCTGATATACTTCTCCCAAAATTCTGTAATTAGCCACGAATGAGCGCGAACAGAAGATGTAATCACACAGAGACGCAAAGCCGCAAAGAATGATATGTGCAAGATAATATCGATTGACACAGTTCAAGACAGATTCTTTTTTTCTCGGTGACCTCGGTGTTCTCCGTGGCAAAACTGTTACAATGTTATTAATAAAGTGGTCTTTAAAGGGAGGCAAATACCATGAAAGGCGGAAAGGTTTTTGTAATATTTGTAGCGCTCTTGCTTGTTGTGTTGTCTGAAAATCTTCTGGCTGAACAGCATGGCGTAGTTTAACCATCCAGCAAAGAGGTTGTCCAAAAGACCCAAAAACTCCACATGCCTTTCATTGCCAATGATGG
>CAYJME010000043.1:0-19388 GCA_964370795.1 uncultured candidatus Brocadiaceae bacterium | reverse complement strand
GGGTAAAAGAGGCCCTTGAAAAGGCAGAATTACTGGTGGTGCAGGATATCTTTCATCCCACGGAAACGACCAGGCTGGCAGATGTTATTTTTGCCGGTACTCAATGGTGTGAGAAGACGGGAACATTTATTTCTTCGGAAAGACGCATTGAACTGGTAGAAAAGGTTATTGAACCGCCCGGTACAGCAAAATCTGATTGTGAAATTATTTGGCTTGTGGCAAGGGCTATGGGGTTCACGGAAGAATTTCCCTACACATCTCCGGAAGAAATATTTGAAGAATGGAAGGGTATGACCCGCGGGCGTATCTGTGATATGAGCGGCGTGAGTTACGAACGCCTTCGGAATCAGACAGGCCCACAGTTGCCCTGTCCGGCTTCTGATCACCCAGGCACGCCCCGATTATTTACGGATATGAGATTTCCCCGACCGGACGGCCGCGCTGCGTTACTTGCCCGTGATTACAAAGAGCCGGCGGAAACGACGACCGAAGAGTATCCTTTTGTTCTCATCACGGGCCGTCTTGCCAGCCATTTCAATACCCGTACCCGTACGGGTAGAGTTAAGCATCTCAACGATATTGAACCTGCAAATTTCATTGAAATACATCCATCCGATGCCGTGCCCATCGGAATTGCTGAAGGGGATGAAGTAGAGGTTGCATCACGGCGCGGTAGCGTCCGGGGCGCTGCCCGGCTTACCGACCGTATGCGTACCGGCAACATTTATATGAATTTTCATTATGGCAGCTCTATTGATATGGTTGATGACAGGCTTGCCAACCTGGTTTGCAATCCAGCTTGCGACGATCACTCTAAGCAGCCTGAGTTGAAATATTGCGCTGTTACGCTCCGTAAAGTTGTACATGCAGGGAAATCCTTATGAATGAAAACTCTGAAAGGAATGAGATAAAGACCGCCCGGAGGACGATTAAGTTTTTTGATAGACTGCTGCGCGCCTCGGCTGATGGAATTGTCATTACCGATGGCGGCCATAACATTATCGTTGCGAATGAGGCGTTTTGTCAATTTTTTGGCCGACAGTGGCGTGATGTTGTAGAGACGAATTTATTCTACTGGTTAGATCAACTTGGGAAAGATGCTGCAAAACGCTGGGCTGAATTAGAGAATCGTATTCATTCGGGAGGCGCATACCACAACATCGAATTTGCGCTGCCAAAACCGGATGGGGATAAGCACCTTAGCGTTAACGTATCGCTTCTGGAAAAAGTAGACGTTGAAGAAGAAGGCGTAAAGGTGAGTATCTGGAGGGATATCACCGATCAGAAGAAGACGGAAGAATTGATGGAGCGGATACGCCTCACGACGTTTGTTAAAGACGTGGGTGTCGCCCTTGCGAGGGGCGATAACGTGTGTGAAATCCTTTGTCTGTGCATGGAAGCTGTGGTCAATAATCTCGATGCCGCATGTGCCCGCATCTGGCTGCTCAATGATAAAGAAAATATACTGGAGTTACAGGCGAGCGCTGGAATACATATTTACAAGGAAGGTTTTACGAACCAGATACCCGTTGGAAAATTCAGAATCGGCCTTATTGCTCAGGATCGTAAACCTTATATTACCAACTCGGTGATCAGCGATACACATATCTGTGACAGTGACTGGGCAAGGAAAGAGGGGATAACCGCCTTTGCTGGTTATCCGTTAATTATTGAAAACCGTTTGATAGGGGTAATGGTAATATTTGCTCGTAAGCCGCTCACGGAATTTACCTTAAAAGTACTGTTGTCGGCGTCGGACATACTATCGCTAGGCGTTAACAACAAACGGGGGGCGGAGGCATTGCGTATGAGCGAGGAGCGATTCCGGCTACTCTTGGATTCTACCGCAGAAGGCATTTATGGAACTGACAACCAGGGTAATTGCACCTTTGCCAATTTAGCCTGTGTTGACATGCTCGGTTACCGTGATGCCCGTGACTTAATTGGCAAGAATATGCATACGATGATCCATCATACCAGAGCGGATGGAGTACCTTATTCCCTTAAAGAATGTCCGATCTATGAGTCATACAGGTATGGAAAAAGCAGCCATGTGGGCGACGAAGTCTTTTGGCGTGCGGATGGGACACGGTTTCCTGTCGAGTATTGGTCGCATCCCATGAACCAGAATGAGGTGCGAGTCGGTTCTGTGATAACCTTTGTGGACATTACCGAACGTAAGCGGGCGGAAGACGAGATTAGATATGTTGCTCATCATGACGCACTGACTGATTTACCAAACAGGGTATTGTTTAATGACCGGTTGACCCTGGCGCTAGCGCATGCGCATCGTAATAAAGAATTGATGGCTGTTATGTTTCTGGACCTGGATAGATTTAAGATGATTAATGATACCCTTGGACATACGGCGGGAGACCAATTGTTGCGTGAAGTTGCCCATAAACTAAGAAAATGTGTGCGTGAAGACGACACGATTGCACGATTAGGGGGAGACGAGTTTTCCTTGTTATTGCCAGGAATCACCCATATAGAACATATAACTCAAATAACGGAGAAAATCCTGAATGTCTTTATAAAGTCGTGGAATATTTGCGGATACGAGCTTTACGTCACGGCGAGTATCGGGATTGCACTCTATCCGTATGATGGAAAAAGCGTTGAAACATTGCTCAAGAATGCGGATGTTGCTATGTACCATGCCAAGGAACAGGGCAGGAATAATTACCAGTTTTATAATCCGGCGATGCATACGAAATATTTCGAGAAGATGTTGATGGAAAATGCCATGCGTCGCGCCCTGGAAGGTAAGGATTTTGTTGTACACTACCAGCCACAGGTAAATATTGTGGATGGTATGATTGTGGGTATGGAGGCATTGGTACGCTGGCAACATCCTGAAAAGGGATTGATTCTTCCGGATGATTTTCTTGTGCTGGCGGAGGATACCGGACTCATCGTTTCTATCGACGAACTGGTATTGAATACCGTATGCGAACAGATTAAGACTTGGCAGGATATAGGTTTTAAGCCGACATGCGTTGCGGTGAATCTTTCTGCGCATACCTTCCAGCAGCGAAACCTGGTAGAAATGATTACCTCGGTTTTAAAAGAGGCAGATATAAAGCCCCACTTGTTAGGTTTGGAAATTACTGAGGGCATTGCCATGAAAGACATGGAGACTACGATTCATAAGCTATCCAGGTTAAGCAAGATGGGAATTAAAATCGCTATCGATGATTTCGGAACCGGGTTTTCTTCCTTAACTTATCTCAAAAAATTTCCCATCAGTAAGATTAAAATTTGCAAAAATTTTGTGCATGGTATTGTCAATGATGAGAAGGACAGGGTAATTGTGGCCTCAATTATTGCCCTTGCGAAGGGCTTGGAATTCAGGGTTATTGCAGAAGGAGTCGAGACAGAAAGCCAACTCAATTATCTGAAAGATATGAAATGCGATGAAGTACAGGGACGGTTTTACTGCGAACCGTTGCCGCCTGATGCATTTGAAAAAACAATGACGCAAGATAGGGTTTGTGTGAATAGGCGGTAAGTGAAATGCCCGTGTTATTTTGTCTCAAGAGTAAAACAGGGAGGGCATGTATGAAACTACAGACGAAATATGTCTTTATGTTTATAGATGATTCACCATAGCCTCCACAACATCGCCACTGCTAAAATCCTCGCCTCCATTTTATCCTCACCTCAAAAAATATCATTTCTGGAAGGTCACAGGGTCAAAACTTTAGCTTTTACGGCTATTACGTTTCACCAGATCCCTTTTCCTTGTCTCTAAAGCTGCATTTCTGTACTCAGCAAAAATCCTCAAATGTAAACAAATTGTTTCCACTTATTAACTGTCTGCTATTACCTCTCAAACCCCTGTTATTTAAGTATTTATGATATTTCATGGGAAAATCAGCATGAAACAAATTGTTTCCAGTTTGATTTTCAAAAAATCCCTCTGAAAATATTTTATTTTTTGTAACTTGTTCAATGACAAACTGTTGGAGCAATCCGACCGTTTTTTATTTTCCAGGGGGTATGTCGATTGCCAAATATATCTATCAAATAGTTTCAATTCAAAAAGTCGAGATTACAAAATGATAACAAGAAGAATTCTTATTGTAGACGATGAGGAAGGGTATCGAAAGGTGTTATCGAATTCCCTGTCAGACCTCGGTTATGAGACAAAGGCAGTGAATAATGGATTTGAGGCATTGGAAGAAATAAGAAGAAAGTGCTATTCGATCATCTTACTCGATGTACAGATGCCCGGGATGGACGGTATCGAATTGCTTGAACAAATACAGATAGCACGATTGAGTTCAAATATCGTAATTATCACTGCCTATACTGATGAAGAAGTGGTACGTGAGGCAATGAAGAAAGGTGCAAAGATGGTGATTACCAAGCCGTTCAGTACAGACGATATAGAAATATGTCTGAAAGAATTTACAAAACACTGAAGGCCAAAGGTTGTTGGTGACTTCATTCCGCTTAACCCACCATCCTTTTGGATGAATACTAAAATTGAATGCTGATAAAAATTTAACAAAGAAAGGGTAAGTATGATGCGAATATTTAAAGAACGTATGGTTACGGTTGTAATTACTTTTATAGTTTTTGGGTTGTTCCCCCTTGTTTTGTTCAGGATGCTTGCGTTCCCCAGGGCAAGTTCCGAATTGAAACAGGGCGTACAGAGAAACCTCGAAGGGATTCTAAATAAACAAAAAGATATGATTTCCTTATTATGTGACGAAAAGAAATCTCATGCCCGGTCCGTTTCTGATACGATTCAAAGCGCGTTACTGATTCACGGTAAAGAAGATTTTGTAAGTCTCTTCAACGGAAAAGATAAACATGAGTATCTCAGACTGAAGACACAACTAGAATGTACCAAGGCAGACTATGGGTATAAGGGTATTTTTGTGTGTGATGGCGCAGGGATAATTCAAACGGCAACGGAAAATGAAAAACCCCTGGTTGGTATGAATATTATGAAAGAAAAGTCCTTCCGCAATATCCAGAAGACCCTCTATGACGGCGAGACATACATTTCAGACGTAACCCATTTTTCTCTCGAAAGCGATTTCGTGAACGGAAATGAGGCAGGCGCCGGTTCTATGTTTATGTCATATCCCATCAAGAACGAAAGTCACGATGTTGTCGGCGCCATTGTGTTATGGATGGATACTTCGATCCTTAACAAGGCCATGAAGAGTGTTATCCTGGGAAAAACAGGCGAGGCATATCTGGTAAATAGAGACGGCGTCATGATTACACAATCAAGATTTTCCGACCGTATGAGAAATCCGAAGGTAATAAACCCGGACACCCAGGCGCTCACAAAAAGCGTGGAACAATGTGTTACCGCAAGGACAAATGGGTACGACCTGGACGGATACAAAGATTATGACGGTTTGAAAGTCGTGGGGGCATGGAGCTGGGTAAAAGACTTAAATATGGGTTTGATCGTTGAGATCGACGCAGATGAGGCATTAGGAGCGGTAGACAATATTAACTCCATGGTTAAGTCTCTCATGTTTGTGATCGTAATTCCCGCATTCGTTATTGCCGTGTTGCTGTATAGAAAATTTAATTCGGGCTCTATGTTCGGGAACCTCACCCTGCCCAGGAAGGCATTGTTAGGTGTTACCGGCATTCTTGTGGTCGGATTTGTAATGGCAATCCTGGATGGCTATGAATTAAGAAAAGAGCGGGGGTATCTCCGTGAACAAAAATACACGGTACACAATCCTTTCAATGTATTTGGTTCAATAATAACTCAGAGGGACGATGATTTCATCAAGAGTAATATTTCTAAATTTAAACAAACGCTTCCTGTTTTCAAATCTGAAAATACGTCCGAGGAAAAAGATGAGATAGGGCTTGTAAAAAGCGACATACAGCCATCACTGGAAAAAACGGTAGCGACATGGGAATTAAAACCATAAAAATGCAAAATGTAAATTTGAAATACAAACGGAAAAATTTAATAGTATGGATTTATGAATGGAGGATAATAGCATGAATACCACGTTTTATTCAACAAAGAATGAATTTAAACCAACGATTGATGTACAGGATGCAAAGGGCTGGTTCGAATATGAACCTTCTTACGACGGTGTTGTTATTCATATCAATACCATGGGTGCGCGGCTTTTTGGATTTACCTCTCCTGATGACGTTATCGGAAAGAAGGTAAATGAACTCTACGCACATCCCTTTGATCACGAAAAGACATTATCCATGCTTTTCAGGGATGGACAGGTAAATGGCTTTTATACCCTGATGAAATCACGAAATGGTAATTTGTTCTTCATAAGACAATCGAGTTCTCTTATTACTGAGGGACTCTACAAATGTCCTCTCAAGGTAAAGAACGAATTTGAACCGATACAGTCATCGGTACTTTAATGTTAAGGAATTTAATGTTGGCGTAGAGACGCAAAATCTTGCGTATTTACTTCAAAGCGACTTAACGGTTTGAACTTTATAGTATAAGAAATTGCATCGCTTGCTAGCGATGGTTACTTAAAGAGTTTGAAACCAGCCACAAAATTGTTAACTTCTTAAAAGAATTATGGAGATCTGTTTTATGAATTCATCAGTACAAACACCACAAGGGAACACAAAGGTGCTCATCCTTGCAACGGTGGCGTTTGCCATATGCTTTGCAGCCTGGGCGCTGTTTTCCCCTCTGGCGGTATTTTTCAGGGCCGATTTTAATTTGTCATCCACATCAGTTGGATTACTCCTTGCAACCCCGGTGCTTCTCGGTTCTATTATACGGGTACCTATCGGCGTTCTCACCGATAAGTTCGGCGGCAGGCGGGTTTTTAGTCTCCTGCTGTTATTCGGTTTTTTCCCTGTGTTTATAGCTGGATTTGCACAAAGCTACGGATTTCTTCTTGTCTGTGGATTCTTTTTCGGGTTGATAGGGACATCATTCGCCATAGGAATCCCTCAGGTTTCTTCGTGGTATCCAAAAGAGAAACAGGGATTGGCATTGGGTATTTACGGCGTAGGAAATATAGGTTCGGCGGTTGCCGCGTTTGGAGCTCCATTCCTGGCGCAATCTCTTGGATGGCATAAGGTATTTATAATTTATTCGTTTCCTTTGCTCATTATGGCAGTTGTTTACTGGTTTTTCTCCGCTGACGTTCCAAAACCGGCAAACGCAAAGCCGACGACCTTTGCCGATAAATTAAAGGTATACAGGTCATCGAATTTGATCTGGGTATTCTGTCTCTTCTACTTCATGACGTTTGGATTTTTTGTCACCTTCTCATTGTGGTTGCCTTCTTACTTTAAGGACTTTTATAAATTAACGCCGGTGAAGGCAGGCAGTTTTACGTCGATATTCGTATTTGCTACCACGTTTGCACGTATCTTGGGAGGATACCTCGCAGACCGTATACCGGGAAGGCGTGTATTAGTCATCCTATCCCTGGCAATACTGGGTATCCTGATATTCCTGAACCTGAACGTTTCCCTCTTGACGTCACTAACCGTTTTCTATATGATGGGGATTTGTCTGGGCATTGGGAACGGCGTTATCTTTAAACTTGTTGCCGAGTATTTTCCAAAGGATACCGGTACGGTTGGTGGAATGGTGGGCGCTGCCGGCGGTCTAGGCGGTTTCTTCCTCCCCATTATTCTGGGTACGATCAGGGATTATACGAACAACTATTCACTGGGATTCATCTTCGTATCCCTCGTCTGTCTCGTATGCCTCTCATTTATGGAGGAAAAGACCATAACGAAGATGCACAAAGTAGTAGATGTTAAATCCTGATTTTAACGTTAAGGAATTTCAAACTTTCTGTTATTATCTTACTCCCCAATCCCCTCCCAGGAGGGGATTCAGGGGTGGGTATTAGTCTTGTTATATAAAAAGTCGCTGAAAGGCATGATTTAATTCATCAGAAAATATCCTCATGAGTATTTTAAAAATTGCAACATATTCGCTGGATTCCCGATGGTTTACTGCTATTATGGCTACTGCCATGGTTGCATCCATTTCTCATATCTATGGCTTCGAAGCGGTTGTTCCTTACTTTTTTATCGCGAGCCTGGTAATATTCCTTGCCGTGGTCGTCCTTAAGGCAATACGTTCTGTATTATTTTACAATAACACCTTAAACGATATGCTTGACCCGGAAAAAAACATCTATTACTTTACCGTCGTAGGGACTGTTAATCTCATGGGTGTGTATTTATCCAAATTCTTCCATTTATATACAACAGCATCCATATTTTGGTACGTGGCTATTGGTCTTTGGCTGGGAATTTCCCTGTCCACGCTTGGTATTTTGTTCCTCTATAAGAAATCGACGGATCGAAACATAGAGAATATATTTCACGGCGGCTGGTTCTTTATTACGATAGGTACTCAATCCACGGCGCTCCTCGGTATAACGGTCGCCGAACATGCCGTGCACTCTGTGACATTTATCCAATTATTTTCGTTCACCCTGTGGTCGATAGGCGCCTGTTTGTATATCATCCTCATGGCATTCACAATCCTGAGAATGGTTTTTTATAAGTTTGAAAGACACGTGGCATTATCACCGTACTGGATGAACGTTGCGGCAGCTGCGCTAACGGCGCTCACTGGCTCTACTCTGTATCAGCATGTAAGTGTCACCGGCGGGCCGTTTATGGATTTCCTCCCTTTTTTAAAAGGATTCTCCCTCTTTTTCTGGTCTTTTGGTTTATGGTGGATGCCATACCTGGTTATCCTGGCCATAAGAAAACAGGCATACAGCGAAGAAGGGATCCTCTTTACTGTTGGCTATTGGGAAATTGTTTTTACCCTGGGTTTATACGCCGTCAGTACATTTTCATTGTTTAGTCTTTTCAAAGGACAGTATCTCATTACCTTTTCGGCATGTTTTTCCATTGCATGCGTCGTCTTCTGGTGCTTCACTTCACTATTCACCGTGTTTCACCTAGTGAGGTCTTCAATATGGATACCCGTCAATGACCTGACCATCAATTATGCAATTCCCTATAGCTTCACCTTGCGCGGGAGGCTCTTTCGTGTGAAAGAAGTGATACATGAATGGTTGGATCAAACCGTTGAAGGCATATCAAAAAAGCGATTTTGTGTGATTACCAATGACAATCTCACCTGCCAGATTTCTTACCACATACCGGCAAAGAAATGGTATTTTGATCAAGTAAATGCGTAATATTTATAGTAAATTGATGATAATTTTTCGACAGTGACAATTCTGCCGCCGTTTAATGTAGTTCAAGGTCAGATTTATGATTGAAAGTTAACTGTTTAAGTTTACCAGTGGAAATATCCGACACCAATGTGAAACTGGGGATAGGTAGAATCAGTACTTTTTTCAACCGGCCACAGATGTATTTCTTTAACATTAATCAGGGGATAATTGTATTGTATTTCTCCTAAAAGAAGTGTCCGTATTCCTTGAATAGTCCCGCCAATGGTAACTGCCCGATCTTTGGCGTATACACTTACATCAAGATAGTGGTCAACGAGCGCTAAAAATCTTCCCTCGGACGTATCCACGTCCTTAGGTTTTTCCCGGAACCCCGAAGGGCGCTGTAACACTTTTAACAACGTTCCCTCTTTCGTATTTTCAGACTCGATAATAACCCCACTCAAGATAACCATCTCCCCTTTGTAATTCTCCGGGTTTTTCAGAACGTCACCTGCGGTAATATTGGGTTTTACCTGTTCTCTGAGTTGCTTTGAGATTACCGGTGCACAGCCAATTAATGATACCCATAGAATAATCGCCATGAGTTTAAAAAATGTGGGATATCCACTGCTCCGTAACATGATTTATTTATCCTCCGTATTTATAGAAAATAAAGCTCTTTATCGTAATTTATTATAAATGGAAATTGTTCTTAAGTCCAACGTATTACACGTATCGAATATTGTATTGATTATTTTTTTTATACTGGTAGTATATGGATAATTTGCTACAAAAATACTTAGTCGGAAAGAAAAAATTGAAATTTCTTAACACGAACTTATGTTCCGCTCTCTGTTCTATTTTAGGTAAAAGGAGGATGACTGGTGGTTGATGTATTGGCAAGAGACATTGTCCTTATTGTCTATGTATTCTGGTTAATTATCACAGGGATACTGGTTTTCTTTATGCAGGCGGGTTTCGCCTTTCTGGAAAGCGGGCAGGTGCGTTCTAAGAACGCCGCCCATGTCTATATGAAGGTTTGTGCCAATATTGGCATCGGTACGCTGGTGTGGTGGCTCTTTGGATACGCTATCTTTTCGGGTAACTGGAACTATTGTTTGCTGGGAGTAACGGATCCGGGAAATGTGGACTCACTGAATGTATATGGACACTGGTTTACCATGTGGGGATTTTGCCTGGTTTCCAGCTCCATAGCATCCGGCTCCATTGCCGAGAGGTTTAGTTTTAAGGCATACCTTATTTATGTTGCCCTCTATTGCGGTTTCATGTACCCGTTCTTTGGATGGATAGCATGGTCTGCCGGGCCATTAGCCAAATGGGGCTATGTAGATTATGCAGGTTCTATGGTGGTGCATTTACAGGGCGGCCTGACGGCCCTCATTGCAGCAATGATTGTAGGACCCCGTCTGGAAAAGTACGCCCGCACTAATAAGAAAACCTGGTTATTTGAGTTTGGACGTGGCGAATGTTATACTATTCCGGGACACAACGTCTCACAAATGATGCTCGGCGTATTTATATTGTGTGTTTGTTTTTACGGTTTTAATGTCGGTTCTGTGCTGCTCGGGACACTCTGTGAACCTACGACTGATGCAACGGCGCGCGGCATGATTAATGTCCTGGTAAACGACTTACCCACCACGACCATTAACGTCACGATGAGCATGGCTGGCGGTATCCTGGGAGCAATGTTTGGGGGGTGGCTGGTAAACAAAAAACCCGACCCGCTCACCACCGGTAATGGCGCTATAGCAGGCATGGTATCTATTTGCGCCGGCGTAGGATTTACCCACCCAGGTTTTGCCCTGGTTATCGGCGTTATTAGTGGCGGCATTATTCCTCTTGTCGTCCGGTGTCTGGATAAGATTGG
Source organism: uncultured candidatus Brocadiaceae bacterium (assembly GCA_964370795.1). Classification (GTDB taxonomy): domain Bacteria; phylum Planctomycetota; class Brocadiia; order Brocadiales; family Brocadiaceae; genus JAHFOW01. The sequence continues at coordinate 8,360 of CAYJME010000043.1, read as the reverse complement.
TATTGATGATACGGTAGGTACCTGTGGTGTACATTGTACAGCCGGAGCTATCGGTGGTATTTCAACGGGAATAATGGGGCTTATTCGTCCTGCATATCATGGCGTAAGTTGTAATATTGGCATTCAGGCAATTGGTTTTATCATTTGCATCGGCTACGCCTGCCTATGCGCTATAATCATTTTTGGCGGGCTTAAGGCGGTTGGTCTGTGTCGTGTAAAGGAAGAAGACGAGACGATAGGCCTCGACATCTCAGAACACATGACGCCGACGTATCCGGAATTTGTATCAGGTGGTATAAGCGGCAGGTCAAGGGAATATTAGAATGGTAACGTAAATCGGTAGCGAGCCTGTATTGTATTTTGGTACTATATAACGTCAGACGTTTACCAATAAACGAAACGAGTATCGTAGTCGCAGCCAAATTCTACTATGACAATTATGACAGAATAAACAACAGCATAATTAAAACGATGTCTTAAGAGCATTCCTATGAAATCCAAATTACTTATTTTGATAATTGCCCTTGTTCTTCAGGGGCAATTTTTTTTACTGAATGGTTCGGAGAATGTTACGGCTGACATCATTACACCACTTGAACGTGCACGCTACGAACAAGCTCAACATTTTCTTGAAAAAGGATTAATTGACCTTGCAATACCCGAGCTAAAGAAAATAGTTGAAATCCATCCCGATATTATTGAGATTCATGCATACCTTGGATGGGCATACAGTCACAAGGGCATGATTACCGATGCAGTCGAAGAATTACAAAAGGTTTTAAAAATGCATCCTGACCTTCAAAACGGCGTTTTTGACTATCCCATGATAAGAAACATTCCCCGTGGACTTGGGGAATTTACTATTCGTTTCGAAGATACCATGCAGTTGATAGACGAATTTCCCGGTGCACACGAGGTGCTTGGTTTGTGTTATGTATTGAAGGGAAGGCTGGGCAACGCCCTTGCTGAATATAAAAAAGTTTTACGACAAGAACCGGCGTATTACTATCAAACTACAAAAGTACATGGAAAAGATACTATTTCTTATGCCGATCATGCCGTCAGGGAATATGAGGAAATTTTAAGGGAAGACCCCGGTTGCATAGAGGCATATATGAAATTGGCATGTGCTTATGCAGAAAAGGGCATGCTGGACATTTCCATTTCCCATACGAAAAAGGCCATATTTATGAAACCTGAACGAATAGAATGGCACGTTTATTTGGCTTGCTTTTACGCAAAGAAATGGATGCTGGATGAGGCATTAAAAGAATTAGATGAAACGAAAAAGGCGCGAGACCACATTTTTGAAAAACTTCTCAATGAAGGAATATTTTGTATACAAAACAATGAACTTGACAAAGCGATATCCCTCTTAAAAGATGCCCTTAAGATACATCCTGAGCGCCAACAAGCACGCTGGATGCTTGCCGAGGCTTATAGTAAAAGCGGCAGTTCAGATAAGGCTCTTAAATTGTGTAAGGAAACCCTCACATTGTATCCAGATGATTCGAATACATCCGCTTTCCTGGGCTGGATATATATTCAATGCGATTTGCCATCGGAGGCGATACATGTGGCGGAACAGGCAATTAACAAAGCACCGGAAAATACAGAAATCCTTGCACTCATGGCCATGCTCCATGCATCCCAAAATCGGATACGTGAAGCATTGGCGCTTTGCACTGCGATTGTCAATAAAACGGTTGAAAACAAATGTATTATAAAGGACTTCGGTTGGGTTAAAGGAACAGTACCATCCATGAAACAAAAGTTCCGGGAGGTGCTTGATGTGCTGGAGATAAAACCTGACTATACCGAAGGTTATCTTTCTTTGGGATGGCTGTATTCAAAAAATGGAGAGATGGAGAAGGCTGTAAATGCCTACAAAAAAGCAATTGAATTAGCACCAGATTCAGCAGATGCTCATCTTTATCTGGGAAATACGTATATTCAAGAGGGCGAAATAAAGGACGCTTTGCAAGAATATTCCAGGGTATTCGAAATCCTGTCAATAAAAGGCGGGGATGATATGGCACGTGGATTGATATACCTTAAGAATGGTGATACAGAGCAAGCGATAGAGTGTTTCAAGAGTGTACTGAGATTTGATCCTGAATGTAAAGACGCCTGCCTTTCCCTTGCAGATGCTTATGAAAAAAGGGGGCAGTATGGTATGTCTGTACCTTTAAAGTTACAGGCTGAAAGAACGAAACAAGAGATATCTGATGTAGTAAAGCCACAAGTAAAATGATTTCCGGTAATCTCTCCACACGCTACAAAGTCACATGTCATCTTACCCTGTTTTCGGGTTTTACTTTGTTTCAAAACAAAAATTTTGTAAAATAAATTTTTATTGACATTTATAATCTCGTGATTTTCAATATACACGAATTATTCTAAATTACCCATTATGATGGAGATGGTATGTATGGAAAAAGTTAAATATCCCTGGGTTATGAGTATTGTATGGTTGTTGTCTCTAATTGGAGGGATTTCATTGTGCCAGCCAATTACAAATGGTCAGGATTCACAAGAGAATATAGGCATGAATTTACGTAAATCTGTCTTATCGCAGTTGCAAAAAGAAGATAATCCCGAATGGCAGGTAGTATGGAATGAGAACACAAAAGTGGCAAAACGGCTGTTTAACGCTGAAAGCAAGCCGTTTCCAGGAACGCCACAGGATGTTGCAAGGGGATTTTTGTCTCAGTATCACGGACTCTTTGGATTTAATCCGGGACTTGAAGATTTACGGATTATAGAAGATGAAAACACACCTTTGGGATGGAGGGAAAAATTTCAGCAATACTATCAGGATATCCCGGTAATAGACGCAGAAGTTACCGTTCATGTTTCAGATAAAAATGGTGTCTTTTTAGTAGAAAACCGTTATATCCCAAATTTAAAAATAGACATAAAACCGGCTGTAGAAAACGGAAGCGCTATCATAACAGCGCGTGATGCCTTAAAAATTCAGGAATCCGATGTTGAAAGTGTCTCATCGAAGCTTGTAATCTTGCCAAATATATCCGAACCACAACTTGCCTGGAGAGTAATTATATCAAAAAAAGAAAATGTCGAGAAAACCTGGTTAGTTTATGTGGATGCAAAAAGAAAGGGATGGGTGCTTTATAAAAAATTATTGCAGGCATATCTTAATGGGAAGGGGAAAGTATATAAGGAAAATCCTGTCACCACCCCTTCTTTAAGTTCTGCAAGATTAAAGAATCTCTCTACAGGTACAAAACTTTTAAAAGGAAAATATGCAGCGACGTATAATGCAGAGTGTGCCAACGCCGGTGAACAAGTTACCACTGCATCGTCACCCACCAGAAATTACAGCTATAAACCAAACGATGACCGCCTCTCTGAAGTGATGGCTTATTACCATGTGAACACTGAACATGATAAACTGAAGTCACTTTTTAGTTTCAAAAAGCTGGATAACCAGATCCCTCTACTTGTTAATTTACAAGATCCCTTTGACGAGTCAAAAGGTTTCGACAATGCATTTTACACAAGGAGCACACAATTTGAGAAAACTGGTTTAATTGTGTATGGTTGTGGGGAGATATTCAAAAATTTTGCCCTGGACGGCAACATTAGTCAGCATGAATATGGGCATGCCGTGTTGGATCATATTCAACCGCAATTTTTCGAGGCAATTGAGAGTAATTACCCTGGCGCTATTCATGAGCATACCGGAGATGTGATGGCTTCCTATTTTGGCGGAAATGCTCTTATTGGGGAATACGCGGGTGTTTCTAAAGATGGCAAGGTGAATATTACACGTAATATGGACAATACACGAAAATATCCAGGTGATGTATATGACCCTGAGTTAAACCCACCAAGGTCAGAGGTGCATTATACAGGGGAAATACTGAACGGGGTTTACTGGGACATAAAGGGTGCCTTGGGAGTGGATACTGCATTTAAATTGTTCTTTTCGGCTCTTAACCTGCTTCCCAACGATCCCACATTTTTCGACTTGAGGGATGCATGGGTTACTGCCGATAGCCAATTGTATAAGGGGAAAAACAAAAATGCTATTCAAATGGCATTTGCGAATCATGGCATTACAGGAAAAGACCCCGGTAATGCAAAGGCAAAATTAGCTCTTCTTGACATGACTTTTTTCAAATACGATCCCAACACAGGAAAATTGACACAGCAAACGACCTTCAAACAAGGCGATTACATAGTAATTTTTATTAAGACAAAAGTTTCCCAATTAACGCCTGCTTACAATATTATACCGGAGTCTATCAGTTTAACTCAGGCAGACAAATTCAACGGTCAGATTTTTTCAAATGAAGCGTTAAACGGAACATACGATATAGCCTTTGCAATAATTACTACAAATTCAGCTATTGGGACAATAAACGTACAAATAAAGGAAAGATTGGGTGGAACAACAAGCATCAAGTCAATAACCGGTTCATTCAAAATGGCAACAAAAAAGTAAACCATTGAGAAAATAAGAAATTGTCTGTAGCTATGTTGTGTTAGGCATTTTTCTCTCAATCCATCCCCCGCCCACAACGATATCATCATGATAAAAGACGACTGCCTGTCCCGGCGTGATAGCCCGCTGTGGCGTTTCAAAGACGACACGTACTTTGTCCTGACCGTAAGGATATACCGTAGCCGGGGATGGAGTATGACTGTAACGGATTTTTGCCTGTACCCATAAGGGGGCGCGTAGCTTATTTATCGAAATCCAATTCACGGAAGATGCAATCAATTCGCCCTGCATGAGTTCATCATCAGTGCCAATAACAACGGTGTTATCCAGCGGATTTATATCCACCACATATCGGGGGGTGCCAAGCGCAATGCCCAGTCCTTTCCGCTGTCCGATGGTAAAGAATGGCGCTCCGGGATGCTTCCCCAGAATGTTTCCCCGTGTGTCTTTTACAAGGCCGGGTGTTATGCGGTTTCCATATCTTTCATACAAAAGGGTGTGATAGTTATTGTCCAGGACAAAACAGATATCCTGACTTTCAGGTTTATCCTTGGTTTTTAAGTTCATATCTTTTGCAACCTGACGTACATAGTCCTTTGTTACATGGCCTAATGGAAAGATGGTTCGTGAAAGTTGTTCCTGATTCAACGAAAATAACACGTACGATTGGTCTTTCCTCGTATCAACACCCTTTTTAAGGAGATACTGACCTTCGGACTTTTCTACCTGAGCGTAATGCCCCGTGGCGATAAAATCGGCGTTAATCATCCTTGCAAAATCAAGCAACTTCCCGAATTTTAAATCCTGATTGCACAGAATGCATGGGTTGGGTGTCCTGCCATTCAGGTACTCTGTACAAAAGGTATCGATAATGCGATCAAAGGCATCCCTGAAGTTTAAGACATGGAACTGAATGCCGAGTTGGTTTGCAACGGTGCGGGCGTCATTTGCATCTTCCAGGCTGCAACAAATCTTTGTCCTGGTAATGGTATCGATTTTATCAAGACCAAGACGCATGAACAGTCCGACGACCTCATAACCCTGCTCTACCAAAAAATGGGCGGCAATGCTGCTATCAACCCCGCCACTCATGGCGACAACAACTTTAGTTTTCATATTTTCGGGAAACCACAGATTTCACAGATTACACAGATAAATATAGTAAACGTCTTAAATACATTGCCATTGTCATTGCAAGCGGAGCGAAGCAATCTTTCCCCCTGTGAGATTGCTTCAGGCAAAGCCTTCGCAACGACAGCTTTCTTTTGACGTTGACTATGATCTTTAGAATTTGAGAGGCACAGGGGTAAAGGACACTAAGAATAAGATAAATAAAACAACACCGAGTATTTTACGATTAAGGTCGAGTGTGGTAAATTCGTCGACAGGGGCTGGATGTCGAAATCCAAAGATGAGCAGTAATACGGCAAAGACCGTCCAGCCTGGATACAGGAGTACCGCAATTGCGAAAAAGATGAAAATACCCAACCGGAAAACAATCTTACTCTTTCTGCCCAACAAGGCATACATGATATGTCCGCCATCAAGCTGGCCGATAGGCAGGAGATTGAGCGCCGTAACGAATAACCCCGCCCATCCGGCAAAGGCAATGGGATGGAGGTAGACATCCATCCCTTCAGGTAATTTTCCAATCACCAGGTGAGAGATAAACGAGAACAAAAACGGTTCCCCAAGACCCAGGTATTCTGACGTATCGCCCGGAATTGGCCGGATATCTGATAAATAGAGTCCGACAACAATAGCGGGGACGGCGAAAAAAAGTCCCATAAGCGGACCCGCGGCGCCAATGTCAAATAACGCCCTTTTATTCGGCATCGTCCCCTTCATCTTAATAACCGCTCCGAATGTGCCAAATGGCGGGAGAGGAAGGGGGAGAAAATAGGGCATGGTTGCCGGGACATTATATTTGCGGCACATGAAAAAATGCCCCAATTCATGGGAAAGCAGGATCGTCATAATAGTAATCGAATATGCCAAACCATTCACGTAGTACGTTGTTAAGAAAGTAGCGATAAATAATAAGACATGGATTCGCGCCTTATTAAAAAAGTTAGATGCGTTCAGTTCTTCCATAATTATGATGTGTTTTACCGTATATCTCAAAAAATAAAATACATGAAATCCTCTGCAATCAGGCTCATATCTGCCACCATTTCGGCATTTACGGTTTGCTAAAATAATATCAGAAAAGGATATTAAATTCAATGGTATTAAAACGAAGAAGTTATTGCTTATTGGAACAAGGAGCGTTATTATTTATTGTTTATTTTTCTTAAGGAAATTTGGATATACAGAGGTGGCATGGACAAACTCCGTTTGTCCGTGCTTCATTAATAACAGGAGAAGAAATTACGTTATGGCTTTAAATTGCGGTATTGTTGGATTACCAAACGTTGGAAAGTCAACGATCTTTAATGCGTTAACATCGGCAAAAGCAGCCTCGGCAAACTATCCCTTCTGTACCATTGACCCCAACATAGGTATAGTCGCCGTGCCAGACCAGCGCCTGGATAAAATAGCTGAAATAATCTCCACCGAAAAAATCATTCCCACAACCGTTGAATTTGTGGATATCGCAGGCCTTGTTAAGGGAGCCAGTCAGGGAGAAGGATTAGGGAACCAATTTCTTGGACATATCAAAAGTGTTAACGCCGTACTCCATGTAGTCCGCTGTTTTGATAAGAGTGACATTATCCATGTGGAGGGCGGAGTACACCCGATCAGGGATATTGAGATTATCAATACCGAATTAGCCCTTGCAGACCTGGACACGGTAGAAAAGCGATTGGTTAAAAGCGAAAAATTACTGAAGACAGGAGATAAAAACACTCTTGCTGCGGTAGCAGTATTAAAAAAGGTCAGGGAAGGATTAAACAACGGTAAACCATTGAGACTATTGCCACTGACGGATGAAGAGAGAAAACACACGGAAGACCTGCATTTATTGACATCAAAACCTGTTTTATATGTTATGAACGTCTTTGATTTTGAAATGGACAAAAAATATATAGACCTCGTTACTGAATATGCAAAGAAAGAAAATTCAAAATGCGTGGTCATTTCAGGGGATATTGAATCTGAAATTGCCCAGATGGAACCGGCCGAGAGAAAAACCTATTATCAGGACATGGGGATAGAAGTGTCGGGTCTGGAACGTTTGATTCGTGAAACATATAGTTTGCTGGGGCTGATTACCTATTTCACGGCTGGCCCTAAAGAAGTAAGGGCGTGGACGATTAAACAAGGCACGAAAGCCCCACAGGCCGCAGGGGTCATCCACACTGATTTTGAACGTGGTTTCATCTGCGCAGAAACCTATCACTATAATGACCTCGTTACCTTTGGTTCAGAGCAAAAGGTAAAGGAAAAGGGACTTTTGAGACTGGAGGGAAAAGAGTACGTTGTAAAGGATGGCGATATCCTTCATTTCAGGTTTAATGTGTAAAAATTCCATAAGTAATTAATCCATTACAATTCTTTTTTACTTTTCTGCGTAGCAAAATTGACACATTTGACCCCATCAGGTCTCCAGGCAGGAGAGATGACGCCTTTATGATGGTGGCATTCGGTCAGGCCTGCTCCAGGTGATGCAAAAATCTCCGTACCGGTCGTTGAATTGTGTCCATGGTGCGCGCGACAGCTTGTTTGTTCCTGTCGGCGCTGAAGAGTGGTACCTGTGCAAGATTCTTTATAAGGTTACTCACGCAGATACCCACAAGGCGGATGGGGTGTTTCAACCGTATGTCGCCTAAAACTTCTTCAGCTATCATATAAATAGCCAGGGTGTTATTTATGTATATTCCTACTGTCTTGCCTGCATATCCTCCGCGGCGTAGACGGCGTCCTGGCATTTCAAATAATTGGAGGA
>CAYJME010000042.1:0-19514 GCA_964370795.1 uncultured candidatus Brocadiaceae bacterium | reverse complement strand
ATGGGAGTTGTAAAAAACTTACAAAAAAAAGAAGTTTTTACAGAGTAATACTATAGCGCTCCTTATAGAGCACGAAAATCAGGGAATCCAGAAACCCTCATTTATAAAACTTCTCATCCTCTCAATCTCTCATCTTATGTTTTTACCTAAGCGTATTATACCAATGCCAGAAAATACTTCAATTTTATTTACCAAAGAACTCAATGCACCATGTCTCACAGGTCTTGTAGTCACCATTTGCTTTCTTCGGCCTGCCTCCCGGACAATGCATACCCTTCTTACTGTTGCAAGGAATATCCTTATATACACCGAAATACTTATAGATCGTTGCATTGATTATGTTACATAATTCTCAAAGAATTTCTTGGTCAATTCAGGGTTCTTCTGTATTTTTCTAAGCGCTCCAATAATCTGGCAATGAAACAAAATATTAACTTAATTAATGCAACAATTCATATTTATAAAATACCTTGCCAATAAGGCCATTTGTGTGACATGAATGACATATTTCGACATCTACATTCCGGCGTATATTTCCTGCTGAGTGTTCTATTAAATCGGTGTCTCTGTGACAGTACACGCACTTTTCATCAATTTGTTCACCAGGGATAATTCCAATTCCAACGATACCCGGGTCTAAAATTTTAAGGACATGGAATGATAAGATTGATGCGTTCTTGGTGGATTCCTTTAAAATATCCTTATGACAGGCGCTATTCGTGCAATCAGACCTATACAAATCTGATTTTACATCATGGATAGGAAATGGATTCCCTGCAAATGGTACCGGTTTTTTACAGTCTTTTATGCATTTTCTCACCTTCAGAGTATCCTCTTTTTGTCCTTTTTCCTGATCGGGATTTGTTACAACAACATCCCTTGCACCCGTCGAGGCATCCAGGTCACCTGCAATATGAGCCTTTATTTCATCGCTGTGGATAATTGACGAAAACACATGGACTCCCTCGCCTAAATCAATCTGAGCGCCCTCTTGAAAACCGTTTCCTCTGATGGTGATTATCCTGACGTCATTCTACCGCACATAACCGGGTATGACTTTTCTTATCAGAATCTCAGCCGCAAGTTCACGAAAAGGTACTAAAAACAAAGATATTACAATACACAATAGAAAGAACGTATGCTTTCTCATATGCCCTCCATATTAATTAAGTCACAAAGCCCCTAAATTTAAAAGGGGTTTATCTTTTATAAAACACATCCAAAAAAACAATGCAAGATAACCGATTAACAGAATGAACCAGCCGAAGGCGATAATGAATTCAAGGGTAGTGGAGAATGACATGGAGAACTTTTCGGCGATCATGTCTACTTCTTCACGAAATGCCTCTTGATAACCAAGACCGGCCAGAAGCCTTCTAAGCTCATCATAGGTAAAATCCTTTGGTTTTGACAAAAAACGCTTCAATAAATTCTCAACCTTGCTTATTTTGTGGTAATACCACGAAAATTCAGGAATGCAACCATATTATTTATGGTTATGCTTTTACGGTTATATAATAACTGATGGACAATAATGAATATTGGAAAATTACAGGAAGTAACTAAGAATTTATTACATTGAAAACCAGCATGTTTATAAGCTTCTCTAATACTCATGCCTTCCCGCCTTGCCTTGACATACACAATAGATTCCTTTGATAGTTTTGTTATGTTTGTACATCGCATTATTCAAACTCCTGAAAAAAGATACTGTGTCGACCTTAATTTCATGTCGTACTTATGGCGTACCTTATGGTGAAACATTATACAAACTGATAAAGATAAATAAAAATCAAATTGTCTTGAGAGTCTTGAAAATACGGGTAAAATTAAAGTAAATACAAATGTATAAAAACACTTGTAAATGCTTAAAACAGGGTATCAAGGCTTTAGCCTTGAGTTACATAAGGACAAGTTGAGTCGTCACAAGAGAAAATTTTAACAACACTTAATAATAAGGAGAAACATTCCATGTCAGAACCCGTGATTGGTATTATTGGCGGGAGCGGTCTTTATAATATAGAGGGCATTAAGAATGTTGAGGCGGTATCCATTGATACACCCTTTGGCATGCCTTCGGATTGTTTTATGGTAGGCACACTGGAAGGACGAAAGGTGGCCTTTTTACCTCGACACGGACGCGGGCATACCATCATGCCATCGGAACTCAACTTCAGGGCCAATATCTACGGGATGAAGAAGCTGGGTGTGGAACACATCATCGCCGTAAGCGCCGTTGGAAGCATGAAAGAGGAGATCAGACCTCTGGACATTGTTATTCCCGACCAGTTTTTTGACAGGACACGGGGCAGAATCAGTACATTCTTCGGGGAAGGGATTGTGGGACATGTAAGTTTTGCAGATCCTGTATGTAAAGTACTTGCCGATACCTTATACAATGCTGCTCAATCAGTCGGCGTACAGGCTCATAAAGGCGGTACCTATCTATGCATGGAAGGGCCTTTGTTCTCAACCCGTGCGGAATCAAATGTATACCGGCAGTGGGGCGTGAGCGTCATTGGTATGACGAATCTCCAGGAGGCCAAACTGGCGCGGGAGGCAGAGATATGCTACAGCACCCTCGCCATGGCCACCGATTATGACTGCTGGCATGTGGGCGAGGAGGCCGTAACGCTGGAGATGGTTATATCGAATCTGAATAAAAATGCTGAAACCGCAAAACGTATCCTCAAGATTGCCATTCCAAAGATTGAACGGAAAAGAAATTGCGAATGTGCAACGGCAGTTCAGAATGCCATTGTGACACAGAAAAACCTGATCCCGGATACCACAAAGAAAAAGCTCGACGTTATTTTTGGCAAGTATATCAGGTAATATCCCGGTGATGCATATCGGTAACAAGCCTAACAGGAAACAAACATTATGAAGGAACAAGACCCCCTATCTCATGTAATGACGACGAATCTGAAGACGGTACAGTTAGGCCAGAAACTGAGCGATGTCCGAAGAATGCTGACCGAACATCAAATCCATCACGTCCCGGTGATGGATGGTCATAAACTCGTTGGTCTTATCAGCGCCACCGATATGTTGCGGTTGAATATTGCGGCGGCCAACTGTTCATTTGACGATATGTTTGACCAGCATTTTACCATCGGGCAGGTTGTGCAGAAGAAACTGGTTACCATAGGCATTCATGAAACCGTAAGAAAGGCTGCTCAACTTTTGAGCGACGGGATGTTTCATTCACTTCCGGTGGTTGATAAGGATAACAACCTTGTTGGAATTATTACAAGTACAGACCTAATCAGATATCTGGCTAATTTGTGTTAAAGCCACAGGTTGAAACCTGTTTGTGGTCCACCGCAGAGAACACGGAGAACGCCGGGAAAAGAATTCAGGTATTTTGTCTCTTTATCTTTTTGTAATCTCTTTTCGTTTTTTGGTATCCTCCGTGTCATCTGCGGTTATTTTTTTCGCATGACAATCTTTTGTGCACATTGTTCAAAAAAATCATACCCAGAACCTCCCTGACCAATAAGATGAATCATCTTCGTTGCATCAGTAACTTTTACACCACCTAAAATGGTAACGCCCCTTTTAAAAAGCGGTTCCGGATAAACACTGGCGGTAGGTCCGACAACGATAATTTCACGCGCATTTCCGGCAAGCCTCAGGATGGGTTCAAGGGTATGATTCACGAGGGTCACCCCCGTAATAATCAGGATATTGCCCCGTGGAATAATTTCCTGCAAGCGTTCTGCGGGTTCGATGGTGAAGTTTTCATCTTTGCCAACAGCCCTGGGGTTTTTCTCAATGACAGAAAGTTTATTCGAGACTTCACGGATTTTCTTTATAAACGGAGGAAATGCCCCGACCATAACGACCGTATCGTCTGCTGTGACATGTACCAGGTCTAAGGCATCGCCATACAGAGCAGGTTTGTAGGGACATTGTTCATCTTCAAGTAATAGAGCAGAAAGTGCATTGATTGCTGCGATGCCAACGGATGATTTCAGGACATTGTCATCAAGGGCATATTCCATAAGGTTCTCCGCAGGAAGATGCAATAAATTTCCTGCTTGCGGCATTTTTGCGTGGGATCGTGGACAACATACCGCTTCGGGTATTTCCTGGACAGGGGTATATGCCATTCCTGCATGTCCCGTGTTTAGTACAATCCCTGTGTAAAATACCCCAATTCGTATATCTTTTGACTTAATGTTGAATTGACTGATTACCTGAGATTCTTTTATAATCTCAATTAATTCTTTTATAATAAACTTTCTTTCATTTACTTGTTGCATGATTTATAGTCTCCTAAAAAACGGTAGATTGTACTTGTTCTTTATTTTTCATTAGTGTAACCAATTTTAATTTATTATTACATGATGAATTAAAATTCTAGAAAATTAAGAAATCTTGATAAAAAAATAATCTGTTTTTAAAGAAAAACAGTGTATAATAAATTGTTTTCGTTTGTAATACTTGTGTATGGAGTGATTTTTATTTTTAGCTATAAAAAAGGAGAAATACTATGCAATATGAACATCACGGCCTTGTTCATGAATTTCCTGAATATCGTAAAAAAATTCATACCCTTAAGATGAGCAATGATCATTTTAAGAAGCTTTTTGATGAGTACCATAAACTTGATAAGGAAGTTTTCCGGGTGGAGAATGACATAGATCCCAAATCGGATATAACTCTGGAAAACCTTAAAAAACAGCGGCTGGCTCTCAAGGATGAACTCTTCCAGATGCTCAAAAACGGTAAGTGATAGACAAAATGAACGTAGAGACGCAAGATTTTGCGTTTCTACGTTTAAAATAACGCTTCGTTAAAAACACTATAGCTTTATTGTCGTTGCAAGTGATAGCTAAGCAATATCAAGTCCCTTCAATACGAAAGATTGCTTCGTCACTCCACACCCTTGCATTGTTGTTTGCAGGGTATACTTTTTTCTGATTCGTATCGATGCAGCTTTGATCACCATCCACAAGAACAATATTTACAAAGATCAAAAAGGTTTGTCAATATGATGCCGCGATTTCATTTGCAGAAAAAAGAACGGGAAATAAAAGATATACAAGGAATACTATCCCTTATAAAAAAGGGAAAATACACATCCATTGCCATGTGCAGAAATAATGAACCCTACATTGTTACACTCAGCTATGGTTATGATGAAGTGAAAAATGCCCTCTACTTTCATAGCAGACTAAAAGGTCTGAAATACGAAATTATTAAAGAAAACCCCCAGGTATGTGCCACGATTATTGAGGACAAAGGATACATCATGAACGAATGCGCCCACGCATTTTGTTCTGTTATTCTGTGGGGAAAGATGTATTTCGTGGAAACGTTAGGGGAAAAGAAGCATGGTATGGACATCCTCTTAAAACATCTGGAGGAAAATCCCGACAAAATAAAACAAGAATCTCTTTCAAATGAAAAGTTATACAGAAATTTGGGTATATTCAGATTGGATATTATGGAAATAAATGGGAAGTGGGGAAGATAGATAAATTTTGAGGGTCATTCTTGTGAAATAGCAGGAGAAAGTATTTTGGATTGTAAAGCAGGTTGTGGGGCTTGTTGTATCGCGCTGTCGATTTCATCGCCAATTCCTGGTATGCCGAATGGTAAACCTGCCGGTGTCCGGTGCATACAACTCAGCCCGGCTAATCGTTGTCTCCTTCATGGCAAGCCAGTAAAGCCTGTGGTTTGCTCGAACCTTCGGCCATCGAAAGAGATGTGTGGGCAAACATTTGATGAAGCATTAGCATATCTCGAATTCCTCGAACGGTGCACTGCACCATAGATTTATGATGGAGAGTTCACTTTGATTCGATTGGTTTGAAACGGAATTTCTGTCCGCCTACCGAAGCTTCGTACATTAAGCCATTTTTCGCCAGGGTAAAAACCGCAACGCCATTATTATAATCAGCATCTGAGGAAACTCCGGAATTTGCAGCTACTGCAGATGCCTGTGCCCCCAATTTAACGTTATTAAACATGAAGTCGTTGAGTGTTTCCTTGTCCTTAAAGAAGATTACCTCAGTGTACGCCTGACCGCCGAGTTGGGCGCCAATCGTCACCTGTGTAAGGGTTGTGGTGCCAATCAGTTTTCCCTTTTCGTAAACCTCACCATTACCATGAGCCGCCCCAATGCCTATAGCGCCTTTTGTTACTGTTGGAAACACGGCGTAACCATAAGCCTTTTCAAAATAGGAGTTCAAGTGTGGATAGTTATTTTTCAAATTTGCGATAGCTTCGGCAACTTCTGAATTTGTGATATCCTGTTTTTTTGCAATTTCCGTATCGGAGGGTTTCCATCCCGCGTAAGCAGGCATGAGAGATACAGCGGTAATGCCGAGTGCGATGAGGTTTGAAATAAGTAGTTTTTTCAACTTTGTTCTCCTCGATAAATAGGTGACAATAAATCTACATTAAAATTCGAATGCTATACAGAGGGAGATATACAATGAAAAAAGTTTATCACATCATATAAATGAGCGCAAGGAGCATGTTTTAATAAGGCAAATATAAATAGCTCCAAGGTCACCGGGACATGAGGGTTTGTCTTGCATTCAACGTAGAGAGTATACAATTGTCAGTGTTTTGAGAATTTTTTCCATTAAACAAAAAACCCCAATATCCTTACGGATATTGGGGTTTTATTGTCGTAATTATAACTGTTATAACTTAAGTGACTACTCTATATTTTTTTTATCACGTCTATTGCTGTTGAATATACTTTAAAATGAAAGAGTGCGCTTTTTAATAAATTTATAATTTGACGACGTTTGTGGCCTTATAGCCCTTCTGGTCCTTAATGACCTCGAACTCAACCTTATCTCCTTCTGCAAGGGTTCTAAACCCCTGACCCTGGATAGAAGTTTGATGTACAAAAACATCATCCCCATTATCCTGGGAGATAAAACCAAATCCTTTTTTGTCATTGAACCATTTCACTGTTCCATTTGCCATTCCTCAATCACCCCCTCTCACATTAAAAAAAATATGCAGAAACAAAAAAAGGCCATAAAGGTTGTAACCCTTATAGCCTTACTATAACACTCATCTATAATACGACTCTACAATACAACCAAACTACTTGTCATATATTACCAACCGTAATGTGATAAAGCAAGAGGAAATTTAAATTTATTTTTTCATCTGTGCTTTTGCACGGATTGGGTAAATATATGTTCTTATAAACATTTATTATGTATATTATGTTCCCGGTAAAAAATTTATATAAAGGCGCTATGTTCTGCGGTAAACATTAATCGTGAATGAAATCCATACGTAATGCAGTATCGGACGCGTGGTTTTACCATCAAACAAAACGGTTACCGTAACCTTACAACGATAGTCGATTTTTACCTATGACAAACTTTACATTTGTTTGTCATATCTGGCGGTATGGGGTGTGTTCTTCTTGGGGCGCCACCAATACCTCTCTTATGACATACTTCACAAGGAGGATAACCTTTGGTATCGTGTGGTATACCAGGAGCTGAAGGATGGTCGGGACGTAAGTGACAGACCGTACACTCTACCTTTGATATGGAGTAATGGCAATTGAGACAATGACGATTTCTTGTTCCTGTACCACCCCACGAGGCCGTGTGGCTTAAAGGTGTTGTGTTGGTATGGCACCTTACACAAAAGTCCTCCTGATGACATGCCATGCATTTTTTCCGCTCCCATGATGCGGCGAACCCATGTGTCCTTCTTCTCCATGCGTTATTATGACTCTTTGGTTTCTGGATTTGATGACAATTGACGCACCAGTTCTGGTCGGGATGGCATCGTTTGCAGTAATCTTTATTGTAATAGGACTCGCTGCCGTGTTTGAGCATCCAGCGTGGGTCTTCGTGGTTTACCCACCGTTCCTCATGGTAGAGGGGCATGCGATTTTTTTTAATGTGTTTATGGCAAATATCACAGGCGATTTTATCTTCACCCCTTTCTTTGTGACATGGCACACAATTGCGATACATATCGGGTAAAAGGTCTGTGGTAATCGCATCACTTTTTTCGATACCGCTGTGGCACTTATTACATTCAACCTTATTTTCGAGATGTACCTTATGGCTGAATTTTAAATCCCGATATTTTTTAGGAATGTTGTGTTTTACCTTTATTTGCATCCCTGGTTTTGTGTGACATAGTAAACACGACCCGGGGTTACTTGTGTCAAAATTCTTCATGTGACATGTCAGGCATTTTGGCATCTTGGGCCATTTTGGCGTAAGGTCTTCTTTGTAAGCGTGGCAGGTATCACAGTCTTTTAAGCCTCTTTCCATGTGCCTGGCATGGCTAAAGTGTATCTCAGACTCTTTGCAACCGCCAAGAGCACTAAGAAAAGCAATACTTATGAAGAAAATGATATATTTAAACGTGTTCATTAAAAATTTGTGCTATACGAAAGCAAGAGTTGATGAAAGATTCCCGGGTCTGGGTCGCTTATCTCGGTTGTCCAACGAAAGGTAATATCAGATTTCTTTGTTAATAAATATTTAATTCTCATATAATAAGTACGGACATCGACTCTTTGTTCAACATTACTTGCAGCGGGGTCATCGAGAATGGCTTCCAGATCATTGCTTCCCGTAAAATTATATTTATAAAATGAGTAGCTCGTTCCGATGCCAACATCAAATTTGTCAATTTTTTTTCCAAGGTCAACGCCGAGGTCCAGGCTATTATCATACCCGGCTACATCCCAATGTTCCACGGTAAAGGTTGCCTGGGATTCATGCAGAAGAACGTTATTGACCATAAATGAGAAGAATTCCCTGCTATAATCACGGTTAAAAGTATTTTCCTGGTCTTCGTTAATCAATCTTCTATAGTCAACACCGCTGGAAATTCCATAATGTTCTCCCAACCCTTTATAACCTGTCAGGCTAATGAGGTAAAATGGCCTGAATGTTCCAAGTACCTGATAATAAGGAGAAATATTATTGCTTTGTTCGGCGATTGAATGAAGGAATTGAAAATATGATAAATCTACATTTGCATCCCAGTCAATCTTGTCCCACGAAAACTTGACCATCAGGTCTTTTGGTGATGAGTTTAGGAGATCAAATCTTCCGTAAAAATTAAAATCCTCATGTATCTTTTGCCATACATTGAGGCCTATTTCATCATCAATAAAACTATCATCTATAATACGCATATAATCTACATTTGTCCGGGTGTCTATAAAGGGCCGGGCGGCAACACCAGCTCCTGTGACCGTATCAAAGTAAGTACTGCTATATTGAGAAGCCCTTAGACCGCCAAAAGCATAGGTCTCAATGGGACCAATTTGCTGATCATATTTTACACCATCAAAGAGAATGGTGTCGACAGAATATATATATTGTCGTCCTACACGAAGGGTTGAATTGTCTATGAGAGGGTTTTTAATGTCTCCGTACAGATAATAAAGGCGACCGTTGACACTTGAATCGTATGTGTCGAGAATATCCCGAAATGCCCCGGACTTCGGTTCATGGCCATCAAGGTCTTCTGATAACCTTCCAGAACCGGCGATACTTAGCTTATTGTCATAGAAATCCTTTGTCTGAAAACGCAGGTATTGATACATATCATGATCATCCTGGCTGCCAGCCCATCTGCCTTCATATTGTGTCCTAAAATTACCGGAAATAAAATTGTTATAGGTAAACCCGCCCGATTCCGTTACGCCTGTTATCGTATCTTTGTTCGTATCTGTTTGAGCAAGGAGAACAGATGGAAATAACAAAGAAAGCAGGAAGGGAATCACTAATATTTTTATCGTGCTCCTCTTTTCCCGCATCTTGCAATAAAGTCTTTTGAAAAGGTCGTTCAAATTATTGTATTGTTGCAGTTGATGTTGCATTTATTTGTAATTGTGTTGTATAAATGTGGTCGCCGGAAGATTCACCATTGCCATTTGCATCGTTTCCTGCAGCATAAAATGTTATACGACCCGTAGCGGCGGAAGGCGCCTGCCATTTAACGGTCCATGAGGTTTTTTTATTTCCGGCAAGGGTATGTTCTATGTATTTTCCCTTATCTTCAGTCTTTAGTCCTCTTTTAAAGGGGTCTACTGCATTTGGAGGAATTACCTGGGTTGTTTTATCTTTTTTTGAGACCTTCCTGAATGTTCCCACCCTATTACCCTTGGCGTCGACTGCTGTCATTTCAAATCCATGTAGGTTTCCAGTCCATTCTTGAAATGAAACTCGTACCTTGATTGTTTTACCAGGAGTATAAACAGTGGGATTTGTAGTAATTGAAAATTGTGCGTTTCCTGAATTAAGAGGGAACGAATTGTGACAACTACTAGCCCTGCAGGTTTTTTTGTTGTCAACCGGCGCACCCGTTCGATAGGCTTTAGGGCCTGAGGACCAGGCATGTGCAATAGTTGTGCATGAGATATAAAAAAAGACGCTCAACACAAAACAGAGTGTAGATTTGTTGATAATGCGCATAGTACTGTTCCTTTCGTTTGAAAAAGGCCATTTTGCCGAACATTGCCCCTTCAATCTACATAATATAAGGGTACTTTTCAATAGAATTTACTTCTTACATGGTTATAAAAAATCCCTTTGCCCCTATTTTGACATAAGGAACAAAGGGATTTTTATGAAAGTTTATTATACAAAAACCGTTACTTAGTGGTTATTTCCTTCGTAGCAGTATAAACGTAATCACCTTTAGCACCCCCATTATCATTGCCGTCTACTCCGGCGGCGTAGAATGTAATAGGGTTCGTTGCACTTGCGGGCGCTATCCATTTGACTTTCCAACTGGTGTTTTTAATGCCCTTAAATGTTTGTTCTATGTATTTATCCTTATCAACTGTTTTCAATCCCCGCTTGAGACCATCTTTTGAGTTTGGGGGGATAACCTGCGTGGTCTTATCTGTTTTTATGAATTTTTTAAACGTTCCGACCCTTTTACCGCTGGCGTCAACTGCCGTCATTTCAAACCCGTGAACTTTCTCAGTAAAGTTGATAAAGGAAACCGTTAAGCTAACGGATTTACCCGGCGTGTAAACTGTCGGCCCATCAATTAAAAATTGTGCGGTTCCCGAATTGGTAGCAAATGATTTATGGCAGCCCTTTGCATTGCACGTACCGCCGTCAACCGGCGCGCCCGTTCTGTAAGCCGGTGGTCCAAAGGACCATGCGTAGAGATTATTGGTGAATAAACTCGTTGTGATCACAAGACTTAATGCGCTTACTACACAAAAAACTTGGATTTTGTTTAACATTTTTATTTGTTTTTGCTCCTTTCCCATTTTAGTGACTCAAATTGGTGTATTTTGTAAATCTCTATAGATAGCAACATGTATACCGATTACAGATAATTTGTTCAGGTGATTATGTAACTATAACATATGTATAATATTGAAAAGACTTAGAAATAAAAAAATATTTTTAAGAAAAAGCTCGCAGATATGACAGATTTGGAAATTATGTAAATATTACAAATCCTTTTGTTATATTTACGCAAGGAAAAAAGGATTTGCAATATAAGGTAAAATTGTATATAAGAACGTTATTATGCGTAATCATGAAAGAATCATAAAATATCTTTCCTTAGCTACGATTGTAGTTGCATCGGAGATATTTATTTCTTTGCCGTTCTTCAGTTGTGCGAAGGTGAAGAATTCTCCTCCGGTTTTATCGGCCAATCTTACCCAGCTTTGTCACACCGATGTTCAGGAAAATCAATGGAAATATATTGTTATTCACCATAGCGCCACTGCAAAAGGGAATGCCGCCCGTTTCGATGATTACCACAGGAACAAGAGACGATGGGAATACGGTTTAGCTTACCATTTCGTCGTTGGAAACGGGTCGCTTTCCGGGGATGGCGAGATTGAGGTGGCCGAGCGCTGGAAAAAGCAGATTCATGGCGCCCATACGGCGAATATGGAATGCAATCGCGTCGCTATAGGTATCTGTTTAGTAGGCGACTTTGAAAATGGCGGTCGTCCCACCGACAAGCAGTTTGAATCCCTGGTTGGCCTTATCCAGTATCTTTCCCAAAGATACGATATTTCGTTATCTAATATATTATTGCATAAGCAGGTACACCAAAAAGGTACCGCATGTCCTGGCAAGGACTTCCCCTTCGCAGAGCTAAAAACACGGCTGATACAATTTGCCGCAAAAGAGAGCAATCGTACAGGGAAATTATAGGAGGTTTTTTACGGCTGTTTTGCTTGCTCCTTTAAAAGTTCCGCCTTTACTTCTTCTATAGATATACCGTACGTTTTTCCATGTTGTTGTAGTTTTTTATCGAATTTATAACTTCGAACGGCCACCAAACCAAATCCACCCCCTTGAAAATACTCATAAACCATAACAGTCTCCTCATTCGTATCTACAAGGTAAAAAGGTTGTCTACTGCCTAATTGACCGCCAACCACGCCAAAGATATGCCGTGCGCTTCCATCTCCTTGCGCAACGACATAATTAGTCGTATTTTTAAAAATCAGTATTATGAGAAGTAATGCAATGATAATAAGTAACAGGGTATTTGTATTGAGAATTTTCTTCATAGTAATGGCTCCGGAAGTAAATTAATATTTAGTCCTCTGTCTTCGTGTTTTTGTTTTTTCTCTGGTAATATTCTGTCCCGTTGGAGTTGTCTGTGCTTTTTCGGGAATGTGCTCTGAATCCGTTAGTTCTGTTTTTTTGTGTATTTGGCTCATCAGGTTTGCCTCTAACTCATCACGGATAAGAATGGTCGGTTTTATCAGGATGATCAGGTTTAACTTGGTGTTATCTTTTTCTTCTCTGGAAAAAAGTCTTTTTATCAGGGGTATTTTTGATAGGATTGGAATACCCGTCGTTTTGTTCTCCTTGTTGATGGATCCCAAACCACCAATCATTAAGGTGCTTTTATCGGGCACACACACCGTTACGGATACTTGAGAGACGTTCACTACCGGCAATTGAATTGTTGTTGTAGAACTGCCGACCGTAGCGCCACCGCCAGTCTGTGGAATAGCTGTGCTGGTAGTGGAAAAATTAAAATCCTGGATTTCTTCGACTTTAAATACCGCAGGAGCTACTTCCAGATAGACATATTTCCTGTCCGTGCTCACAATCGGACGTACGTCAAAGGTGGTTCCGTCAGGTACGGTGCCAATAACTGGCGTAGAAATACCTTCTGAGACGCCAGAACTTTGGATATAATTCGTCGTCTTGACAACGGCAATGTTTCCGCGCTGGGTATTCGAAAGGGTAATTCGAGGAGATGTGAGGATTTCAGAGTCCTTACTTTCCTGGATTGCTTTGAAAAAACCCGTCAACATGGAATTGTTTAAAATAGAGAAGTTAATGTCTAAGCCATTGGTGATTGCATCTGCGGTCGTATTAATCGATGCCTTGTCGCCGAAGAATCGCTCAAAGTTGGTTCCAATGTCTTGCATAAATTCATCAGAAACCGTGATAAAGCGGGTTTCAATACTTACCTGAAGGTTCTGCGAAGACCTTAAGGAAGCCAGCAGGTCATCTATTTGTTTATGAACGTATTTATTATTAACAACGACAAGGTCTCCTGGCTGACCCACCCGTGCTATACAACTTCCTTCCCCCTGTCCAGTGACATTGATACGCCGCTGGGTTGCGGCTGTTGAGGGGGTGCCAACGACACCGACATTCGTTGACCACGAAGCAGGTTCAATGGTAGTAACGACAAGTTCAATTAAATCCAGTAATCGTTCGGATGCATCTTTTACCTTGGGGGTTATTCCTTTTGACAATGCCATTTGAGCAGATACGGCTGCGGTAATATCGAACTTCAGGGGCTCCTTGTCATCGAGATTGATCAATATGTCTCTTACATCGTAGACCCGCAGTTCCATTTTCTGTTTGTAGAAATGCATGATATTCCCTTCGATTACATACTCATATCCTTTCGGCAGGATATATTTGAGCGCTGTCCTGAATGTTTCATCTTTGAGCTTTAAGGTAATGGGGACGTTTCCTATCTCAGGATTCATAACCATATTAATGTTTGTCTTTTCCCGTAAAAAGGTAACGACATCCCTGAGCGGTGTATCATAGAATTCAAATGAAAGGATAGTATTCAATGCATCTTCGATGACCTTTGGATATTCACCTTCCTGGAGGTTGGGAACCAGCCGGAGTTGTTCTGTTTTTATTTTATTTTCTTCTATAATTTTACCTGATTCGGGAAGTGTGCGTTTGTCAATATTCTCCCACTGTTCTTTTGATGGAAATCTCAGGACGTCCTGATAGGGAATACCTAACTCCTTAAGATATTCGTAATTTTTTAATTTTTCTACGACGTCTGTCGCTTTTAAATTTTCTGTGGTAAGTTTGTGCTTTAAATCATATGCCTTTTCCCGGATATAGACAGCCTCCCTGTTCAACGGGTTTGTATCAAGGACGGAGTCTGCTATCGTGATGGCATCATCATAACGTCCTTCTTTTAAGGCCATTTGTGCGTTCTCGAGTAAGAGAGGTTGATTTTTCGAAGGAGTGATTTTTGATTCTTCGTGAGGAGCTATCTTACTTTCTATCCCATTCGATTTATTTGCTTTTTCCAGGAGTTGCCTGGATTCTTTGAGTAACTTTTGCGCTTCAGTGTTTCCGGGCTCCAATATAGTGGCCAGTTCGAGGGCGTCTATAGCACGTGCATAGTCTTTTAATTCAAGATATGTCTTTGCAGTGTCGAGATAATAATTATTGGCCGTTATCGATGATTTTGTTTCTGCTGTATCTGGATTATTTTGTGCTACAGAACCGTTGAGTACCGATAATAGGAGAAACGTACTCAGGGTTATGGTTGAAGTCAGGGTTAAGATGTTTTTCATAGAGTTACCCCTAAAAAAGTCATATATTTTTCATCGTATTTAATTGCATTTCAAATGCCTGAATTTCTGCTTTCGCAGGAATGACAACTTCCCTTAGTTACTCGAAGGGAGATTTGCCTTAAGCTGAACAGTTGCAGATTCTTCCCCCAACCTTACGGATTCTCCCAACCACAGGGTGTAAGATACTCCCTTTTTATTTTCAAACACAATTCTTGAGGATGTAACCATAAGGGTTTCTTCGGTAAGTGACGTGTTCAGAAATTCTCCCTTTTCGTTTAACATAACGTTAGTTTTTTTTATAACCAGGGGCTTCTGCGCAAGGGGAACGATTTCCATCAGTTTACAATGGGTGTCAAAATCTATCGTTTCATTTCCCAGCATTTTTTTTGATCCGATCGTTTCTCCTTTGCTTACCGTGAAGCTGCTTACCCACCACATCTCCTTATAAAGTTTTTTCACCTGAAGTAATGCGAGATCCTCGGTGCCTCCTTTAAAGACAAACTCTGTATCTGCCTGGGCGGGGGCTTCTAAATGAGGCTGGATGGGTACTTCCGGCTTTTTTAGAATATCCTTCGTTGTAAGGGGGGAAACAGGTTCTTCCCGCAAGAGTTTACCGAAGAGTTGAGGATATTGTAACAGGTGAGCCGGCGGCGGCGAGGTAAAACGCGATTCCAATTGAGATGCATTTTTTAGTTCCGTCTCTATTGCAGGCGGTGTACTTCTTTGGAGTTTTCGCTCTATGGTGTCAGTTATTGATAGTAATCTTGTGTCAATTTCCTTGCGTATTTCTGAGCTTTTCATGATAAAGGTGCACGCTATTGAGTAAATAAGGTATCCCCCTGCAAGCCCAAGGATAAATTTCTCAAAATGTTTAAATAAGAAGTGTTTCAGGTTCATAATAGAGAAAAATGTGAATTATGTTTTGTAATCAATAACATACGTATCAAGAGTAACATTAATTATGGGATGCGATGGTTGATAGCCTGGATTTTTACTAAGACTGTCCCCGTCTTCTCCCGATGTTCCCGGACTAAAAATTTTTTCAGTACTGAGAATCGTGGTAGCCTCAATAACAAATGGTATGTCAGATTTTTGAATTTCATGGAGGAGGAATTCAACGTGGTCTGCCGGTAATTCGAGCTGGATAGTAAGGGGTATAATGGTATAAATTTGCGACAATGATGCATTATATGTATGCGCTGTTTCCCGAAAGGCAACCTTATCAAGCTGTGTTATTCCTATATCTTTCATGAATATATTGATAAGTTCTTCCATGATCCAGAACCTTTTTTGCACAGGTAAAATATTATCCCAGGTAGGAATATCAGAACCCCAGTTCTGGATTGGCAGGGCGTCGTGGCCCAGGGTGATATGCTGTGCATCTAATTTCGCAATTAAAGCAGAGGTTCTTTTGATATATTCATTTTTCCACAGCGCCTCATCCTCTATTTTAATTAACCCCTTCTCCTTGTCTTCTAACTGAAAGAAGGCTTCGAGCCTTTCATCCTTTTTTTTGAGAAATTCTTTACATTTGTCAGTTTCTTTTTCATAAAGGGCCGCTTCGATTTTTTTTGAATCACACCATTTGTCATTATAAAGGTCTTTTTTTACGGTGTATTTTTCCAGAGTAACTAATAAATCATTGAGGTCTTTGTATGTTTTGGTATAGATAAATGAAAGTGGATGGACTAAAAAGAAATAGATAGCGGCCAGGATAGCGAAAACACCCCCCATGGATATCCAGAAGCCGCGTACCCCGGTAAACGTTTCCCAGAAAATTTTCTTAAATTGTAAAATATTTAAACCTTTTCCGATATTCATTTTATTATTGTTATGACTTAGTCTCCTGCTGGATTTCATCCGATGATTTCACGATCCACCTTATTTCAAAACAAATATAACTACCAATTCCCTCTTTATCTACCTGGCGGCACGAACCGGGCACAATTTCAACATTTTTAAATGCAGGAACCTTTTGGTCAAAAAGGGATAGATTTTGAATGGGTTTTAAAACGTGTTCTTCTATAAAGCTTTTACTCGGTTCACGGCTTTCTCCTTTGATTCCCATGAGAAGCGCCTTTTTTGAAACACCAGCCTTTACAAGTGCAGAGGGCTTTTTGGCCTGAAAAAAGGCTGCTGACGTTTGCTGCCGTGCAGTTTCGGCTCCACGCGCGCTTTCGGTGATATACTTTAATGCGTCTGCGTCTATCCAGGATGATTGGATACTAATTACCGATACATTGCCCGGAATTACGGACAATAATTTATCTGTAGCCTCCATCCAGAAAAATCGCGAAGAATCAACAGAGGAAACGAGATCGAGCAATGATTTGTTCGTTTGTGCAAGGGTTTCAAGGTTTTTATAATTCTTCTCAAAATCTTCCACCTTGTTTAAAATTTTCTGATGGTAATCATTGGATTTACGAAGATGGGCGATTTGCATGCGCGACCCGGCATATTGAATAATAATTGCCAGCGCCAGGCAACCAAGGGCGGCTACAGCGTATGGTTTTTTCCTGGATATTTCTAATTCTTTGGCATATTCCTGCGGTAATAAATTTATCCTGAGACTCCCAAACCCCATCCCCTGGAGGGCAAGCCCTAAAGCAATACCAAAATTTGAGAGATTTTCATCCAGGCAGGCAGGCGGTATCTTTTGGGATACCTTTAATATGTTTAAGGTTTTAAGAAATTTCACTTCATGGATAAAGTTATCAGTTATATATTTGACAGCAGCAGGGTCTTTGAATTTGTTGCCCATCAGGAGGAGATTCTTGAAAAGGACATCTTCTTTTGTTAAAGATTTATAATATTCCATAGACCTCTGGATTTCCTTCATGAGACTTGCATCTACGGTGAAAATGGGGATGCTTCTCAGCCAGAGGTGTTGATTGTCAACGATGATAATATCCGTGTTTTCTGCCTCTCCATTCACAATTATTGTGGGGCCGTCGACTTGCTGATCAAAAAGTACGAAATTGGCAATTGCCAGAGGCGAGACTTGTAAAGCGCCGAGGTAAGGTTTGAGAGGCGAAATATTGGTTACTATGTGATCGACCGTGGTTCTCTTGGATGCGAACAGTCCTATCTCAATACCTTCCGCATCGGGAAGTTGTTCTGATAATTGCTGGAAATCCCATACAATATCTTTGAGGTCAAAGGGAATTTGCTGCCGGGCCTCGTAACTGACAATGTTTTTAAGCTGTTTTTTATCTACCGGAGGGACGGTAATAAATCTTGAGAGCACAAATTGCCCCGGGATAGATACCACTATCTTATCATTTTTGGTTATTGTATGGCGTGTTAAGAAAGTCTGGATGGCTTCTTGAATACCGGTAGACTGTAAGAACGTTACATCGTGCGGAATAGCCTTGTAATCAATAATGTCAACGTCGTCAATGCACATGCCATCAATCGTTTGTACGATTCTTACCGCCTTTAAGGCTTCCCCGCCAATATCCAATCCCCAGACATTTATTATTTTGTTTTGCTTGAATGCTCGTGATGCCTTTGAGATAAGGAAATCGGGTTTCTTTAAACGCATGTGTATATAGGGGAGTTTCATGTGTTGTATTGAACAATACCTTTTATTGGTTCGCAAAATATAAAAACAAAAAGCCCTCTCTCGAAAATATTGATGTGCTATTTTCGATAACAAGGCTTTTCGTGTGTGATTGTGTAATTAGATGTATGGGCATTTTTCGGTAGTAAGGCTGTCTTTCTTGTGTCAGGTAAAGACCCTTTTACTTTGCGTCCCCTGATCACTCAGGGTTTGCCTTTGTCGTAACGTATTTATAACTACATTTGCTACATATCTTACATCCGGAGAATTCTATGTCAAATGAAAATTTAAGATATTTTTGACCCTTGTGCAAGAAATTCCAGTACCTTTTCTGATAAGTGGGTTATCGTGTCTTGTGTAGATGCACGAATCCAATGAATATCTGAAAAACTTCGAAACCAGGTCATTTGCCGTTTTGCAAACCGGCGGGTTCTCTGTTTAATTTCATTAACAACCTCTTCAAAGGTATACTTGCCCCGTAAAAAATCTATAACTTCTTTATATCCAAGCGCCTGTGATGCCTGTTTACTTAATCCCGCCGGATTGTCGAGCAAGGTACGTACTTCATCGATCAGTCCGCGCTGGATCATGCGGTCTACCCGCGCTTCAATACGTTTGTATAAAATATCGCGGTCATAATCAATGGCGACTATGGCGCAATCATAATCAGGGTTTTTATGGCCGAATTGGGTTTGGAACGAAGATATCCTCCTGCCTGTTATTTTATAAACCTCAAGTGCGCGAATAACCCGCCTCAAATCATTATAATGTAACCGGGTCGCTGTTTCCGGATCTATATCGGCAAGCATCTGATGAAGGTAGCACAGGCCGCGTTCAGAAGCAAGAGACTTTAAGTGTTCACGATATTCCCAGTCTGCGGCTGGCCCTTCAAATAGGCCGTTAATAATAGCCTTCAGATAGAGCGCCGTTCCTCCCACAACAAGAAAAGGTTTACCCTGCTGGTATAAATTGTTGACAATGCCGTTAAAATCTTTGGCGTATCTTCCGACACTGTATTCTTCCCAGGGTTCAACAATGTCTACTAAATGATGTGTAATTTTTTCTCTTATCGAAATCGAGGGTTTTTCTGTGCCAATATCCATGCCCCGATAGACAAGCATTGAATCTGCCGAGACAATTTCCGCA
>CAYJME010000041.1:0-19867 GCA_964370795.1 uncultured candidatus Brocadiaceae bacterium | reverse complement strand
GCAAAACAGTTACCATTTTCAAAATACTAAACTGATACCAGAAATTTTTAGAGAAAGATTGCTTCGCTCGCAATGACACTCAAAACTGACTTATTGTGCCTTTCTCAAAATAGCTTCTTTGTTAATTCCAAGGTCTTCCAGGATTTCCGCCGTTGACGTCTTGGGGAGGATGCTCGTAATCTTTACCTTGCCCACGAGGACTTCTTCTTTACCCAGCGATTCTTTGGTATCAGGGTCTATCAATTCCTCACCTGCAGCAAAAACATTCCAGATTTGCCCTACGGCGATGTCCGTACCCTCGCCACGATTTATGGTAATTTGTTTATCTCTTTTGGCAAGCACCTTTGGCTGAAAAATGATGTCTATTACATGATTTGCAATTTTTTCTGCCATTTCACGCGAGATTGCAACAAGTAACTCATCACTCAACATGCTATCCCTACTGATATTTGACAGATTTTGGAAAATATCTTTATTGCTCGTTTGGAAATTTGCGGATTCTATTAGCTTTCCGGTTGTTGAATCGTAGATCTTGCCAACACAGGAAAGCCTGATAATGCGTTTGGTGACACTTCTGCCGGTGCCTTGAAATGTGGCCGTTTCAATATAATCCTGGAAATCATCTACTGTCGAGACAAGGAGATATTTTACTCCTGCCACCTTAAACTGTTGTGCTGTCGATTTATCATTTTGTTCTATATTCCCGGATGATGCAAACTCTTGTTCCTGCAATACCTCTTTCATATCGCTTCGGGCCACTACCTGGAACTTTCGAGTCGCATTAACGCGGTCAATGAGTTGATCATTAAGGGATTGTATTACACGGTCCATCTGTATCCTTTTACCGGCGCGTTCCACACCCTGCACAAGCGCCGGCGTGGGTTTAACGCTGGAGACCCCCAACGTCTCTTTTTGCGCCCAGGCAAAAGAAGGGGTGAGAAAAATTAAAAAAAATAAGATAAAAAATATTTTACTGAATAAAGAATTTTTCATATACGCTCCAATCAATGGTAAAATCTATAAATTGATTTGGTCTTTCCCTTTATATCTTCTTTTGTGTCTACTTTAAATCCACTTTGGCGAAACATTTGAGCTAAACCCTTTATACGTTCAACCTCTGCTTCGGTCAATTTTTCGTCTTTCTTCATAAGATACAGAAAATCGGTATTGTCCTTCCATCGTTTATATCCCGCATCAGTCATCTGCAATGCCACCTTGAGACTTTGCCCGTTAGTAATATTTATTGTCCTTTTCCATTCCTTAAAGCCCTCGCGGGAAAGAAGGATTTTATTAAGTCCAGGCGTTACCTTGAAAACGCCAGGAGCGGAACCAATAACTGTGCCATTGAGTTCCACCGTGACATCCAACACCTGCACTTCTGCGTTGTTATTCTCTATTATGATCTTTTGATTTTCCGTTAAACGGACGTCGGGCACACTTATCGGCAGTTGCGCCAAGTCCTGCATACCGCAGGAGATTGTAATTTCAACAAGGTTGGTTTTCTGTGGTGGCGGGGCAATCTGTTTTTGGCTGAGACTTTCAGCAATTTTCACTGCAGCATTATCCAACAGTTCATTAACCGTATCACTACTCTCTGTATGACTGTTTCCCGTTGACCGCACGGTTTTGCTGACTCTGATTGCGTCTGAAACCAATGTTCCGCCCGCTCCAGCATCCATGATTTTGTAGCTCGCGCGTAAATTGGTAATAAGATTGACGGTTTCTACACCATAGCCCCCAAAAACCTTTTTTTCCGTTCCTACGGAAGTTATTGAGGCTACAATGATGTAGTCAGCACCCATCATCTGGGACAGTCGTAAAGCGGATGTGTTGTTACTCAAGAGTTTGTCCAGTTTTGCGCCTGGGGTTTCAGTCTCCACCTCCCCTGGTTCAGAAGAATAATTCCGCATGCTGTTAATGAGTACTTCTCTGCTCAGGATGCGGTATCCCTTTTCCGTTATGTGGCTGGTAAGAAAATCTTCCAGCACAGATACCTTGTTATTCAGATCATTTCCCGCACGGTTTTCCACAAAAATAGCTGCTGTTCGTATACCCTGAGCATCCTGCTCTGCCGCCGAAAGAGTCTTTGGGAGAAAAGCCAAAAGGATGAACATAAATACCGGAAGAAATTTTACCCATAGAGCGCCTTCGTGCCTATAGGATAGTCCGGCATGATTTGATTCTGTGTGCTGCATTTTTTTATCTGCCGAATAATGTATCATGGTTAACACCGCCTTTAAAATAATTGGTTCATTATGTTTAAGCCATTATGTTTTCGCTTAAAATTTCCCTCTTAAATCCATATTGATATGCCTTATTTAGGTATTAACATTGATAAAGTGAAATATGTCAAGTATAAAATGAGGGGCATTTACCAACTATTTTCATTTAGCTGGCATACAGAAGGAATATTATCAGAAGGCCATTCGGCATCTCTCAACCTTATCCTCTTGCACTATAGACGCTATGAACGATTAAAAAGCTTGTAATTTTTTTAATTTTTGTTTAGCATCTCATCGAAGATATTGTATTGTATGGTTGGAACGGAAACATTTGTTATTGATAGGTGTAACATTCAAAAGGAATTAAGAAATTTTATATCTGCATTGGAACGTGAAAAAGAGCTTATCACGTTTGACGAAGAAATAGACTGGAAATATGAGATCGGTGAGAAAACAAGAAACCTACAGGCTTCTCCGGCTACGTCAAAAGCTTTATTATTCAGGAATGTAAAGGACTATCCGGGGTATCGTATTTTAACAAACGGACTTGGTTCTTTTTCCAGAATTGCTCTTGCTCTTGGACTGGAGCCGGATACTCAATATAAAGATATTGTAACCATATTTAAAAAAAGATTCTCAAATCCTCAAGAACCAATTCTGGTAAAAAACGGTCCGGTCAATGATCATATTACATCAGGTTTAGATGTAAATCTCTTCAACCTTCCTGTCCCTTTATGGAGCAACATTGACGGAGGAAGATTTATTGGAACCTGGCATTTAAATGTAACAAAAGATATAGAAACCGGTATACGGAATGTCGGCATTTATCGCATGATGCTTTTAAATTCACGACAAGCTACTATTAGTTTCACCCCGAACAGTCACATTGATACTCATGTAAGAAAGTCTGAAGAAAAGGGTAAGCCATTGGAAATGGCAGTTGTCATCGGCGCCGATGAAGGCATTATTATGGCCGCTGCAGCCGGTTTACCTTATGGATATGATGAGTATTTCATTGCGGGAGGTTTGATGCAAGAACCGGTTGAACTGGTACCATGCCGCAGTGTTAGTTTGGAGGTTCCGGCTCATGCAGAAATAGTTATTGAAGGAAAGATTTTACCCGGCAAGAGAGCTCAGGATGGTCCCTTTTTAGATTATACAGGAATGCCGAGCGTAAATCCGGGCGCAAGCATATTTGAGGCAACATGCGTGAGGCAAAGAAATAATCCCATATTCAGGGGCGCCGCAATTGGCCCGCCCGGTTCCGAAGATCACCTGCTCTTTTCGATTCTTTCACATATTAACGCTGTAGATTTTCATGGTTCCAGACGAAAAAAAATAATACAGAATTATTTATTAAAATTTAAATTATTCAGGGCATTTCAATTTGCTGGAAATTATCGCAAATTACTGAACCGAAATGTTTAAGGTCATCTTTACACTGTTTGGGAAAGAAGCAAAAATTCACCGCATCGTGGTAATTTCATGTGATTGACTTTTGAAGTAATCTGGCAGCTTCCTTTGCAAAATAAGTTATTATCAAATCAGCCCCCGCCCTCTTAAAGCCGGTCAATACTTCAAGCATTACTTGTTTTTCATTTACTGAGCCTGCGGCCCCGGCGGCTTTAATCATTGCATACTCCCCGCTCACATTGTAAACAGCGACAGGCATTCCGAACTTCTGCTTAACCCGATAAACAATATCCAAATACATCATACCTGGCTTCACTATTACAATATCCGCCCCCTCCTCTATGTCCAATGCCACTTCGCGCAACGCCTCGTCACCATTAGAATAATCCATCTGATGCGTTCGTTTATCACCGAATGCAACAACCGATTTGGTACCTTCTTTAAAAAATGGATTGTATAAATTCGATGCATATTTTGAAGCATACGACATAATGAGGGTATTGATGAATCCGTTCACATCCAAAGTTTTGCGAAGAGCCTGGATCATTCCGTCCATCATGGAAGCCGGCGCCACCATATCTGCACCAGCCCGTGCATGTGATAAAGCTGTTTTGGACAAAAGTTCCAGGGTAGGATCGTTAAGTACATATCCGTTTTCCACAATTCCACAATGACAGTGGGTCATATACTCACAAAGACATACATCGGTTATTACTATAAGATCCGGGACTGCTGTCTTAACCGCTCTAATTCCTCTCTGAACAATACCGTCAGGCGCATACGCTTCTGACGCTTGACCATCTTTTTGTGCTGGAAGACCAAAGAGCAAAATTGCGGGAATACCTAAGTCAAATATTTCTTTTGTCTCCTCGACTAATTTATCTACGGATAGATGAAAAATGCCAGGCATTGATTTTAACTCTGTTTTAACGTTGTTCCCATGAATGACGAACATAGGATAGATGAGATCGTCTACATCAAAGGTATTCTCTCTCAGCATCCTCCGCAGTGTCTCTGTCCGTCGGGTTCTTCTCATACGATGTGTTGGAAAAGACATATTTCCCCCTATGGTTAAAAGTATTATTTAATGACGACGCTTTTTTGGTACTTATCTCCAAACGTTCCTACCGGAACAAAATTTATCTTATTTACGCTAATGCCCGTAAAAGTTTTCGTATACTTGAGAATTTTCCCCTTAATATCTTCAGTCGTTGCTTCGGAAAGACAATTATTTGTTTCTATATTTAACATTAAAATCTCTGAAGGTTGCCGCTTGTCTACAACTATCTGAACGTTACGCGTTACACCAAGAATCTCTTCAACCAACCGTTCAATTTGACCTGGAAAAAGGGTGGCTCCTCTTATTTTTACCATAAAATCTTCACGACAAATATCGGCATCAATTTTGGGATGCGTGAGGCCACACTCACATTCGACGTTACTATGATATAAGGCCGATATATCCCTGCTTAAGTAACGGATCAGGGGCGTTGCCTCTTTTCTGAGACTTGTTATCACTAACTCTCCCCTGGTTCCTTCAGGCAGAGGCTGATGGGTGTCCGGATCCACAATTTCTACAAAATAATTATCTGACCAAATATGATGACTCTCTGAATGTGCCGGACATTGCGTGCAAAAACCTGGAAATTCCGTTGCCCCATAATCTATATAGACCGATTCGTAGCCCATTTCATGTTTAAGTAGCTCTATTTGTTGATTTGATAATTTACCTGCCACACAGACACCTACTCGCAGTGATAAGTCATTCTTATCCACATGTGTTTTTTTTAAAATCTCAGCGATGCGGAGATGATAGTTTGGCGTTGCAAACAAAACGGTTGTCCCAAATTTTCTCATCAAATTAAGTTGCCGTTCTGTGTCACCCGGCCCAATTGCAATTATGCAAGAGCCAATTTCTTCGAGTCCCCAATGTGTTGACCAGGCGCCTTGCCACAGACCATAAGGCAATGTTACCTGTGCTACATCTTGTCTGGTTACTCCGTAAAGTGAGAGCTCTCTCTTTTTTGATTCCGCAATCATATTAATGTCATTTCTTGTATGCGCCAACGTTAATGGCGATCCCGACGTTGTTCCACTGGTTTGGATAAACATCTTGATTTCGTCAGGCGATACAGACAGTATATGATCGAAATTGTTTTGCAATTCTTCCCTGGTTGTAAAAGGTAATTTGCGGATGTCCTCGATACTTTCAATGTCATCCGGTGCCACCATAGTTTGAGAAAACTTATCCCGGTAGAATTTACTCTTGAGGAACACTCTTTGTATCTGCCTTTTCAGCAATTCCAATTGTAAAGTCTGATTTTTGTCCACGCGCAATCTCCGTTATTAAACTATTCTGTGGGCTTTTTATTTAGACTACGTTGAATTCCCGGTGGTGCAAAATAGTTGGCATACATGAAGCTTGTCTTTAATTTGTGTCTTTTTGTTTTACCCTTGAAATAACTGTTCGTATTTTTCCGGATTTTTCTCGTTGTATTTTTTCAACCTCTTCGACTTGAATCATCACGTGTTCGTTCAAGCATCCTTTTTGTATTTGTTCTTTTATTTCGTGAAGTGTTTTTTCTGAAAACTGGTCGTTTTTTTCTATTTGGACAATGAACAGACCCTTTTCTTCCTGGATTATCCGGTATTGATTTATTCCAACCGTGTAATCCAATACATTTATACTTCTCGGGGAAACGACTCTTCCGCTCGGTAGTGTTATCATGTCATCTATTCTGCCAAGTATTTTTTCAATTAATGGCAATCCTCTCCCGCACGAACACGTATACTTTAAAGCCCGCGCAGCATCCCCATTACGATATCGTAGGAGCGGCATTGCGTAGTTATGCAATCCTGTGATAATTAAACTGCCGTATTCGCATTCAACGGCTGTGTCTTTTATGATTTCTACGACCGAAAAATCAATATCGGTGTGGTAACCCTCGTGTTTTGAACATTCCCACGCTAGCCTCCGAAATTCCGTGCAACCATATATGTCAATAATGTCGCAGCCAAACGTGGACGCAATTTTCTTCCGGACCGTATCGTATAACATTTCTGCCGATGTGAAAATTTTTTCAGGAAATGTTATTTTGATATTGTTTTGTGTAATGTAGTCTGCCATTAACGAGAGCACGGAGGGATAACCCATGAGTATATCGGGGCAGTATTCAATAAATTTTTTTACATTTATTTCTGGTGCATCGTAAACGGAGAGGCATTCTTTTCTATATATTCCCATCCATCGAAAAAGGGTTTTCTGAGAAAAATTTTCCGGATGAGTAATTTCCATAACTTTATGAGTTAAATGTAACCCATTTTCCATCATTGCCCTTAAATTAACCGTTCTATTATAGGATTCCCCAATTTTGTCAGTATATAAGGTAAGCGGGATTCCCGTTGATCCCGAAGTGTGAGTTTTCCTGCACTGGTTGATTTCATAATTCTTTGCAAGAAAATCAAGCGGTCGTTGCTGGATATCTTTTTTTTCTATAATGGGTAACTTAACAAGATCGTGTACTGTCTCGATATCGTCTGGATGCAGATCCCTTTTTTTGAACGCTTCGCGATAGAACAGCACGTTTTGATAGGCATGATTAACAATGGCCTTGAGTTTTTTATTTTGAATATCCTCAAGTTCGTTAAGTGATTTCCAGATATTTTTTTTAAACTGATATAGGTTGACAAGATCACGTAACATTATTTACATTTTCTTTGTATGGTATATGTTTATACTCGAAATGGTTCGAAGTAAGACACACCATAAAAAAAGTATTGGTTTTTTAGGTTAAGATGAATTTTTCATTTAATCAAGCGACGCAATACCCTAAAAAATAACACAAATGGGTTAAAAATCCATTGAATTCTTTTCAGGAATATTATGAAAAAGGTGACGATGGCGAGACTAAGGATAATGGCGATTGTTAACCGGTTTGTACTCAATAGCCAGGACAGTGTTTTGATAAGGCCTGACAGAAATGCGATGGGGTGTGTGGCAAGGATAAGCAGGACAGAAGCAACAAGGCCGTATTTGAAAAATTTAACACACTTCGTAAATACCTTTGGCGACATGAAGCGCATGAGCAGGAGACCGGCCTTTCCCTTTCTCGCCAGCTTGATGCCGTCATCGCCATACATACCGACATATTTAATGACATCATCACCCTGTTTCCTTGCAAGGTTCATTACATCGCTTCCGTAATATTTCATAACCTTTACGCCGTTCAGGCCATATTTGGATGCATATACCATGACATCATCTCCGTAAAGGGCTGTTAACATAATAACATCATCTCCATAGACAGAACTCAGAAGCACAACATCCTTACCGTATTTCTGAATAACCCCAATCCCTTCATCGCCGTAAAGAATTGTATATTTAATTACTTCGTCTCCGTAACGACGCGCGAGGGATAGTACATCGTCTCCGTACTTATCAATTACGGTCGCTGCATCAGCGCCATAGTGCGAAACATATCGAACCACATCATCACCGTAATGTTCTGATAACTTAAGAACCTTACCGTCAGTTGCCTTTATCGCCTTGATGCCATCGTCGCCGTATTTTGCGACAAACCGAACGACATCATCACCATACGATACAACAACATCTTCCGTTAGATTAGCGATCCCCTTGAAGCCCTGCACGGTCTTTGCAAATCGTGCCCCTTTTGCCACAACTTTCGCCCCTTTAGACATAACCGTACCAACAGGAATGAATCCAAGGATATCCAGTCCCGCAAAGAGTTTATCCTGAAGGGTGATATCTTCCTGTCGTATCCTTTTCCGGCTTACCTTCTCAGCATCCGAAATGAAAAAATTCTTTAATTTATTGGTGATTATCGTAACGGCTTCTTCCCTGACGTTGTTGATATCAAGGACTTCGAACCGGTCAAGGAAATCGTTTCCTAACGCATCAATAAGGTGGATGGCCTTTTGCGCATTTTCACGTCTTACAACGGCATCATTTTGAATATCCGATGCAGATGTACCCGTTCCATACCACCATTCGGAAAGCCACTCGTAGCTCTTTGTCTTTTTCATATAGTCGTATACCTGACTGGTAAAGTCCTTGTTATCATAAAAGAGATAGATGATGGGGATGGTCTGTTTGTGTCCATATATTTTAATTATATGGTAAAAAGTATCGTCATCAATAAAAAGGCTGAATAAAATCTTTGCCTTGTTTCCGTACTCTTTTAAAGCCAGAAGACCGTCATCCTGAAATTTTATCACAATATTGAGCACATCTTTGTCATAAAGTTTTGCAAAGGCGATTCCGTGTTTCCGCACGAGGGGAAAGATGATGTCGCCTTTTTCGCTGGCAAGCTTTATAAGCTCAAGACCCCTATCTTTGTTTTCATTAATCAGGAAAAAGTTTTCAGGGTTATGTGCAATGTATTGTATGCCATCATCTCCATAGGTTTTGTAAAATTCAGCGAGGATTTCTGGTGAAAAGAGGTGGAGATTACTTATGGCACCCTGGGTATTGTGGTAGAGACGGAAGATATCCCGGCAATCCAGGAGTGGATAGAGACCTGCCATTTCTTTTCCGTCTTTCTCCAGGAGCGCAAGTCCTTCAATCTTATATTCACGGAGGAAGTGGAGGGAGAAGATACCGTATTGCTGATACAGACGCTCTGCATTCTCTCCAAATTGTGCAAAAACTTCCTTGAAGTTTTCATGAACCGAATTTTCAGGACTCATGAGATGTACCGCATCAATTCGTTTGTCTTCGTTCGTTTCAGAATAAGCCTTTGGCAAGGGATACAAGAGTACCTCGTCTGTAACGAACAGTAAGATAACGAAAAAAATCCTTACCTTCATTTTGTTAAAACAACGTGGGTGTTATTCTGGCAGTCCACGTGAAAGTCCATCGCCTGTGTCCAATTCTTTTTTTTCGTATAATCGCGTAAGCTCATGACGAGATAGACCGGTTCATTTGATTCGGGCAGGAATGCTTCATCCGGACTGTCTTTATCCACTTCCCTTACATTCTTACCGCTATAAAAAATAAGACTTGAGTCAATCCGTGAATAATTTAAGAGCGTGTAATCTGTCGTTTTATCTGAAAGGCACTTGTTCACAAGATATTTTGTTGATCGAGACGTACCGAGGGGGTGTGAAGCATATACTAAGATTATCGTCAGGAATATACCATTGGTAATACAAAAAACCTTTTGTAGAGGAAAAAACCGTCTTTCCCTGAAAAAGGCAAACAATGCAGCCAGCGTCCCTATAAAAAATATGCTGAGGGGAACGGCAACATGGCAGGTTGAAAAACCGTACTTTGCGGGTATCCATGTATGCATGGTTGCAAGAAGTACAACGGGGATAAGCATGGCTACCGTGAGCAAGAACCAGATTACCCGGGTAATCCATTTTCCCAATCCACCTTCCGTTTCCCATTGTGAAAGTGAGGAAATGAGCAATGCGACAGATGGGGAAAGGGGCAGGATATAGGTCATCAACTTCGAGCGCGACAGGGAAAAAAGAATCAGCGTAAGTACGAACCACACAGAGAAAAAATACAGATATCTTTTCTCTTCTACCGGCATGCTGTTTTTCCTTTTGATAATATGGGCAAAAACAAGAAATAAAAATGGCGATAAGGGGAAGAAACCCATGATTAACACAGGGAGGTAATAGTAAAAGGGTTCCGGGTGCGCATAGCCGCTGACAAATCTCCCTGACGTCTCCTGGGAGAGCAGTGAAGTGATTTGCTGTGTGCCCAGAGAAAACCAGAAGGGAATACCCCAGGCGCAAATGATACCGAGAAAGAGTAAGAATCCAGGGAGATACCACAGTCTTCTTATGTATCGAAAATCGCGCATCAAAAGAAGAAAACATACGATAACAAGGACAAACAACAAAATCCCAACATGCCCCTTCACAAGGAAGACCATGGCCAGGAGAAAATACAATAGCATTCTTTTGTAGGGGCTGGTTTGAAATCCGCCCTTATGCGTTGAGCCGACTGATGTATATTCTGTATATTCTACGAAAAAAACATACATGGTTGCGCTGACGAAAAAAGTTAATAACATATCGGTGATACAAAAACGGGCAATGAAATAAAACAAAGGACTGGTCATAAGAATCATGCCTGTCCAAAACCCATTTTTCACGGGCAGGTCTTGAAATTTCCCACGGTACCTCTTGCGCCATGCGTAAGTGATGACCACCGTCCCAATAGCAGCGAGTACAGACGGCAGGCGTGAACTGAATTCATTAATCCCGAATATTTTGTAAGAAAGGGCAACCGTCCAGTAAAAAAGGGGAGGTTTGTTGATGCGGGGAACGCCATTAAAATGAGGCACAATCCAATTACCGTTTACAACCATATCACGCGCTGTGGATGCGTAACGCGGTTCATCGGGGTCTATAAGGGGCATTGCCCATATATAAATCAGGAAGAGAAAAAGGCCTGTTAAAACCAGCCCTATGAGACAGGGGACGTCCTTCTTTGATAACTTTCCGGCTGCATACATAAACAATTTTAATATTAACAGAAAAATGGTTTTTATAGTATTGTTATAGGATCACAATGTCAGTTTTGTTTAGCGGCCGCGTAATTCACCACAGACAACAACCTGCGAAGAGTTGCGATACGGGTTTGATACCGATGAACGTATTGTTTACAGATCTCTATTCGAAACAAAGAGCATGGCACGGTGACCAACCGAATCCCTTTCTAATATAAAAAGAGGCATTTCCTGAGATCTCAATATCTTCTTATAATCCTTCTCCTGCATAAAAAGAAATACCCGATCGTTTGAACTGAGATATTGCTTCAAGCTGTCCTCTGTATCGATAACATCCAGATAGTTTCTTTCTGTATAAAACAGGTAAGGGTCTCTAAAAAACTTATACATAGCCAGCTTTTCATCAGGTTTCATCACAGCCTTCGCCCTTTCGCAAATTTCCCGTGCGGATTTATACTGATCCACAATGGGTATGGCCTTCAGGGTGCCTATATTAAATACAAAAAAGATTATAAAAATAAGGGCGAATAAAAAGGGAATGATTCTGGCATATCGCAAAAACCGTAACATGAAAAAGCCGCCGACAAGGAGAATTACTACAAAAGGAAACGTTGAAGATATATTTTCAGGGGAGAATTTGTATATTCCGATGGGAAGCATAATGCCTAATACCAATGCAAGATATCCCAGTACATAACACGGTACGTAACCGATCTTCTTAAATTGCGCATCTTTAAATTGCACAACAAACTCATTCAAAAACCATGCAGTAATGAGTGATGCTGCAGGGTAAAGCGGCAGGACGTAGATATCCCTTTTCCCCGATACGATGGAAAAGAAAATAAAGACAACAGCAAACCAGATAACGGGGAACAGGATGTCCGGTATCTTCTTTCGTCCTGCTTTTTTAGACAGATATATTGAAATACAGGGGATGAAA
Source organism: uncultured candidatus Brocadiaceae bacterium (assembly GCA_964370795.1). GTDB lineage: Bacteria > Planctomycetota > Brocadiia > Brocadiales > Brocadiaceae > JAHFOW01. The sequence continues at coordinate 7,805 of CAYJME010000041.1, read as the reverse complement.
ACACACCATGGTACGAAGTTTATGGGAAAATTTATGAAGTAATAATAAAACGGCCTCTTATGGGCAAAAGAACTGGCAAATCTTCCGATGTTTTGTTTAAAAAGGATTTGATGCGTATATTCTTTGCCGCCGTAGATACTCGCCAAATAAACCCAGGAAAATACTAAAACAAAAAAAAACACGCCGCCGATCCAGGGTCTGGTTTCTTTTAAAACCCTTATGTCCCTCTTTATGACGAGATAGGTTAACACGGTACAGAAGGGAAGGATAAAGCCCACAGGGCCCTTGGTAAGCACCCCAAATGCCATGAAAACGTAAAAGAGGGTATAATATAATAAAGATTTTTTTTCATCGCCTCTTTGCGAAAGGGGGGATAGAGAGGGGGGAACAGGGTGTTGATTTATTCGTAACTGATACCCTTTATAAAAACAAAAAATTGCCATCGTTACGAGAAAGGTAAGGATGACATCAAATGCCACACGGTGTGCCATCCACAGAAACTTTGTGCTGGTGGCAAGGATAAGGCTTGAAAATAAAGCTATTCTCGTATTTTGAAATAAGCTTTTTGAAAGATAAAACAAGGCAATACAACACCCAATCCCTGCTAATGCAGAAGGCAGACGGGCAGAGAGGGCGGTAATCTTTCCGAAAGGAATGGAAAATACATTGATAAGCCAGAACAGGAGTGGTGGTTTATCCGGATAAGGGGCGCTGTTTAAATGGGGGACAATAAAGTTACCACTGTCCATCATTTCCTTTGCCACCTGTGCGTACCGCGGCTCATCAGGCGCCCATAAATCCCTTTTTCCAATATTGAAGAGGAAAAGAAACGCTGTAAACAGGGTGATGCAAATTGCAATTAAACGGGTGTTATTAACTGGTGTAGTTAAACTCATGTAATAAATAACGTAGTTAGCTCTGTAAAGGCTTTATAAAATAATGGAATCCCCTTTTTAATAACGCCACATTATACTGAATTTTTATTTCTAAAATCAACGAAGAACTTTGGGAACAAACAAATAACACCAATTAATCCTCTGTATTTGAATGTAAGCGAATCAGAAACTTTCTTCATTTGGATTCTTCTCCTGAAATTTAGCAAATCTGTACATGAGTTTATATGCGGCCGGCAGGACAACAAGGATGATAAGCGTTGAAGTAATAAGGCCACCTATGAGGACGATTGCCATAGGTTGTTGTATCTCGGAACCTGCACCCATTCCAATTGCAAGTGGAACAACACCTACGATCGACGTAATGGCCGTCATTAGAACAGGTCTCATACGGGTCTTCCCCGCTAAAAACAACGCCTCCTGAATGGGATGTCCTTCCTGCCTCAATTCGTTGATAAATTCCAGCATGATAATGCCTTTTTCCACCGTAAGTCCGAAGTGCGCTACCATGCCAATCAGAGACGATATATTAAAGGTGTTTCCGGTTAAAAACAGCGCCCATACTCCACCCATCAGGGCAAAAGGAATAAAGACAATCAACAGGAATGCCTGCCAGACAGACCTGAACGCCGCCAGGAGCAGCATAAAGACAACAATGGCGGAGACTATAAAAATAGTTATGAGTTGGCGGGTGAGTTCCTTTTGCCGTTCGTAGTTGCCCCCAAAAGTGACATAGTATCCTGCTGGCAAGCTGAGTTCCTTTATATGATTCTGTATATCAGAGACGACACTGCCAATGTTTTTATGGGAGATATTGCAGGTGACTTGAATCCTCCGCTGCATGTTTTCCCTCTTGATACTCAACGGACCTGTATCTCTCCAAATCTTACATACTGAAGATAATTTTACCTTGTTCCCATTCGGCGTATCGATAAGGAGAGCGCCAATCTTTTCAGGGTCATCCCGAAACCGCTCCTGAAGCCTGACGAGCACGTCATATTCCTTTATATCTTTCACGACCGTTGTTACCACCCTTCCGCCCATGGCTGTTTCGATGGTATCACCGATCATCTTTGCATTCAGACCGTAGCGGTTGGCACGTTCTCTGTCTACGAGCATATTCAATTGCAATATACCCAGGGTTTGTTCCACACCGACGTCTGTAACTCCTGGTATGTTTCGCATAATCTCGTCGAGTTGATTACCCTTTTGAACCAGAATATCTAAATCGTTACCAAAGATGTTTACCGCCAGTTGTCCACGCACGCCAGAGATGCTTTCTTCAATTCTATCATTCAGGGGTGTAGTAAAGGCAATAATCGAACCAGGGAAGTCTTCCGTGTGCCTCCTCATCCAATCCTTTATCTCATCAATAGAATGCCTTCTTTCCTTCCAATCGGCCAGTTGGATGTACATCTCCCCAATATTTGCCGTTTCGGGCATTTCCGAACCTTCTGGCCTGCCCACCCTCTGGATAACTTCTTTTACGTCAGGGGCTTGTTTGATAATCTGAGCTACCTTATCCGAGATGCGGGCTGTTTCTTTCAAGCCAGAGCCTGGTGGCGTTATTACCACTGCCACTAAAGCGCCTTCATCAAAGGTCGGTAACAGTGAAGTGCCCATCAATGGCATAAGAAGCGTTGTTACTCCCAAAACTCCAAGTGCAATGAGGCAGGTTGATTTGGGCCTTTTCAGGGCGGTATTGCATATTGGCAAGTATCCCTTTAACGAATGCCTGGTAAGCCACCCGTCTTGCTGGTCATAGTTGAGTTTTATTTTTATAAATGTATAGCAGAGAATGGGTGTTAGCGTCAAGGAAAGTATAAACCCTATAAGCATCGAGACGACGATGGTAAATGCAAAGGGATAAAATAGCCTGCCTTCGAACCCCGTTAAAAATAATAACGGCGCAAAGACGGCAATGATAATTGATGTAGAAAAAGCGATGGGACGTCGTACCTCAATACTTCCCTTTAGTGTGGCAGTGAAGCGGTCGTCTGGATTCAATAACATGTGACGATAAATATTCTCAGTATCGACAATGGCGCCATCGATCATCGTACCTAAACCTACCACAATTCCACCCAGCGACATAACATTGATGGTAATATGGAACAGCTTCATACAGGCAAAGGTAATTACAACTGAAATGGGTATTACGACCGTAAGTATCAAGGTCGCCCGAATATTGTTAAGGAACGGAAGACAAACCAGGATAACGGCAATACCGCCAATAATCATGGACTCCTTCAGGTTTCTTATGGATAACTTAATTAACTCCGATTGATCGAAGAATGCCTTGATCTCAGCGCCTGTTGGAAGCATGGATTGTATTTCCGCAATCACTTTTTTTACGCCATGAATAACAGGCATGGTATCCACACCGTAGTGTTTTGTCACCGTGGACAACACGACTTCTTTATTGTCTATCAGCGCCAATCCCCGCCTGAATTGTCCGCCTTCCTTGATCGTAGCAATATCTTTGAGGTACAGGGGAACACCATTTCTGGTAGCAATGGCAATATGGTACAGGTCGTTGAGCGTGGTGATACGTCCCAGCCCTCTGGTTGCATATTCAATAGGGTCACAGGGAATTATATTGCCGGTGAAATTTTCATTATTATCCTGAAGGGCATTCGTTACCTGGTTCAGAGAGACACCCAGGAATCTCATCTTCAGCATGTCCAGTAACACCTGATACTGACGCACTTCTCCTCCCATATTCCACACCCGCCAAACACCAGGTACAGCTAACATGCGATAGCGTACATCGTAATTAGCCAACTCTCTCAAATCTAATGGGGATAAATCCCCTTTGATATAATACTCAATAACCTCGCCCAGTCTGGACGCAGCGTTTGACAGGATGGGTGCATGTGTCCCAAAGGGGAGCCGGGGGATGACATCGGTGAGATTCTGAGTAATCAACTGGCGTGCAAAATAATAATCGGTACCCCATTTAAATGACAGGATAACCCATGAAACACCATACATGGTGTTGGATCGTATCCCGGTGACATCGGGAGTGCTACGTAGGGCACTCTCAATAGGGCGCGTTATAAGGGTCTCGACCTCCTGTGCTGCAAGTCCCGGGTTTTCTGTAATTACCGAAATAATGGGAGAACTCAGATCGGGTAAAAATTCTGTGGAAGTTTTGAAAATAGCTGTAACGCCAAAAAAGATGGCGAGGCAGATAACCAGTATTACCAGAAGCCGGTATTCGAGACAGTATTTTATGACACGGGAAAGCATCTCATCTACCCTCTCATTCCCCCTCTTTCATTCACTTGGTTTTGATGTCTATGAGTTCTTCCCGATCACCAGTTTCAAGGTCGACCGTCAGAACAAGACCAACATTTGGGGCATAGTACTTGTTTTCGATGACATCAGGTTCAAGCGGTGAAAAATCCTTGGTCACCAGGCAGTTCTTAAAAGTACCGTATGGAACTTTGGCAGTGCCTTTTAGGCTGACCACCTTACCCATGTCTTCGGCTACACCAAGTGAAAACTCCTGGCGGTACAAATCATGCACCTGTGGATTTGCCTTCATTACGATTCCCGGTTGGGCGTCGTCCACGCCTGCGTTCCATGACCCTTCAATACCAACCAAATCTCCCCCGGCATATTGCTTTGCTTCTTCCCCAAAATACCAGATATTGCCGTCCTTATCCTGGGCAAACCAATCGAAAGTATCTTCTACGAGCTCACCATTTAACGTAACTGTGTCTTTTATGACTACACAGCGTACTCCGAGAATCTCTTTAATATCATTTGTCACATTAAATTCATCATGTTCGGTGCCGTCTTTTGTTTTGGTCTCATAGATAAAGGTCGTGCCAGGCGTAAGGGCAGAATATTGATTGTCGATTTTATCAACGAAATCATTTGGATTAATAATGGGATTATAACTCGCCCCGCCCAGTGCTTTGCAAATCTTCTGTCTCGCATCAAACTGATCTTTGCATTCTTTGAGATTAGATTTCATATCGTTCTTGGCTTTTTGCTTACAGGACTTTCTCTCCTTAAGTGTTGGGAGGTTTTCACAATTGGCTATCGCAAGCCAGTAGGCTTCATGTGCTCCATTCGTGCAGGATTTTAACATAGCCGCCGATGTCTCCTGACATTGGTTATCTGTGCTATCGGCTGCATCGAGTGTGCAGACTGTATGAAACGCAAATAGCGCCATAGTTGCCAACACTCCCTGTTTGAGAGGTCTAATCAATACACTTCGGCCGAATCTAGAGCAGAATTTCATCTTATTTGCCTCCTTCCATTGATTGTTTAAAAATACAGGAAAACATCTCATCTACCCTCTCATTCCTCTTCTTCTCCACCACCCTTCGATTTAAAGGTTAAATTTTTAATCTGATATGCGCCTTCAATTACCAAAAGATCCCCTTCTTCTAAACCCTGCTGCACTTCCACCTTTCCATCTCTCTTAATGCCCGTTTCTATCGTGCGTTTTTTAAAAGTGTTCTTATCCATAGTAAAAACAATTTTGCCAAAGTCTTCTGGGAAGACGGCTTTTTCAGGGACAACAAGGACTTTTATCTTTTCATCGGTAGTGACCTGAGCAACGGCATACGTATGCGCAGGAATATTTCCTGGGTTATCGACTACGGCACGTGCCTCGATTGTTCTTGTGTCTGGATCTATAGACGGTGAAATATAATTGATTTCACCAGCCAGACTTTGGGAGCTATCGGATACTACAAAGCGGACTTTTTGACCTATTTTTATTTCAGGTGATTCTTCCGGGTATAAGTGAATAATACCCCATAGTTTTGAAGTATCCACCACTTCAAATAATGTGCTGCCCCGTGTGACCCATACCATGGGGTTTATATTTCTCCGTGTTACAAATCCATTGAACTGTGTATTGACTTTGAATATCTGGCCAACTGTTTGTGGGTTTTCAATCTCCGCCAGTGTATTTCCTTGTTTTATCATATCGCCCTGATTGCAACTTACTTTGACAACCTTGCCATCTATGGGGGAGTTGATCGAAATTAGCTTTGTCCGGTCAAAATCTAACTCTGCCGGAAATTCAATAATTTTTGAAATGTTTTCTCGTTTTATCTCGATGGTTTTTATGCCCGCCATTTCCTGCGCATGTTTATCCAACTCCAACAAATCAGAATGTATCTCTTTCTGCGTTGTGTTATATGCCGATTTTCCTTCGGAGGTTTCTTTCTCAATAAGTTTTTCTGCCATTTCACGCGGACTTTTTGAGCAACTGGTTAAACATAATGGGACTAAAATTACGGCTAATAAGGCTACGACTTGAGATATAAATCTTAAAGGGTGGCACGGACTTCGTCGTGAGCGCTCAGTCGAACGACAAGCTTGTTTGTCCATTCTTAACTTAATGTTTAGAAATTTCAATGTTTTTGGTAGGAGCCAACTCCTGTTGGCGACCGGAGTTTGCTCGCCGGTGGGCATGTCCATCGCCGTCAGGAGACGGCTCCTACCAGTCGCCGCAAGGCCTAATTTATTGTTCATGGTAAATTTCCTCCGACGGCCTTTTCCAATTGTGCCTCAGCAATGCGCAAATCATAGAGGCTTTGATAATAGTTGAGCATAACATCCAGATACGTTCTCTGTGCATCGACTACATCTAAAAAACCCAGCAGACCCTTTTCGAAAGATTGTTTGATGATATCTCTTGTTTTGGCTGTTTTTGCTAAAATGCCTTCCTGAAAAAGCTGAACGGTCTTTTGTGCAATGGTATATTTATTAAAGGCATCCAGCACTTCCTGTATTATACCACGTTGAACTTGCTTCAAAAATTCTTCAGCGCCTTTCTTCTCACCTTTTGCCTGGGCAATCGCCCCTTTCTTTCGATCCCAAATCGGCATGGGTACAGAGATGGAAAATTCAGCTATAGGGTTACTATCTGGATTGCCTAACGTTTCCACGCCACCTGCAATGCCCACATCTACGTCAGGTTTTGCAGAAAGCCTGTTCAATCCAACATTATAATCCAAACCCTTTATCCGGTGCATTTGGATTAAGATCGCAGGGTGGCTATTGATGGCCTTTCTTATAAGTTCTTCACGTGACAAATTTGTACGGGTAGGATAAGTTATAATCTTACCTTGTATGTCAATGCGATTATCCGGAGGATTGTTAAGGAGAATGTTCAGTTGAGACCTTGCCAACGCCAGGAGACCTTCAGATTCTTTCAGTAATTTTTCAGACTTAACGAACTCAACGTTTGCCTTGGCTACCTCGAAGTCGCCTCCCAACCCTTGTCTCAAGCGATGATTTACTAATTCGAGTAAACCACGAGCAACTACATGGTTTTCCCGGTAGAGTGAGAGATTTTCACCAGACAACAGGATATCATAAAATACTTTTTTAAGTTTATATTGTACGTCGATCTTTGCATTTTCCAGGGTAAGTTTCAATATCTCTACGTTCTCCGATGCGATGCTTTTACGGGTCGACCGTTTGCCGGGGTATTCTAATCGCTGGGTGACCCCCAGCGTGGTCTTTGCCGTCCCATTACCCGGTGAATAATCCTCTACCCTTATGCTCCCATCAGGATTTGGTGCAGTACCGGCCTGAATAACAGCTCCTTTCGACGCTTCTATCCGTTCCTCCAGCGAATGAATTTCAGGGTCTACCTGTACCCCTATCCTTAGGATTTCGTCGAGGGGTAACTCTTTTGCATAAAGGGCGCTGGTTGTTAATAAAAAAAGAAATGCAGATATCGATAACCAGGAGAAAAACAATTTATTGCACCTCTGGAAAATACTCTTTCGACCAATTTTCATATTTGCATTATACCATGCGGTATATGAACGGAAGATGAACGCAAAATTAATTTTTTGTAATCTTGATGAGTTTAGCAAGTGGGTAGTGAAACGGTGAAGATGCTTCCTTTATGCAGTTCAGTTTTCAACGGCT
>CAYJME010000040.1:1714-20396 GCA_964370795.1 uncultured candidatus Brocadiaceae bacterium | reverse complement strand
CCTTAGTGATGTGTTATCGCCTTCGCCATGACACGCACTATGCGCTTTGATGGTACGCTGCAAGCTGTCATTGCAGACAAGAACCCGTCCTTGCGGCTTTATTCTGTCATTGCGAGCGAAGCGAGGCAATCTTTCTCTCATAAACAAACACTACCTCAGGAATGCAAATCGGGGGATTGCTTCTGAAAAGACACTCGCCATGATCTAACGCAGCGCGGCAGTAACCAAATCCTTCTTATTCGGCCCATCATTCAGCAACTCAAGAAACAGCTTCTTCAGATTCAACTGATGCTTTACGTTGTACTTCAAATTCGAGTCCCAATGATGCTGCGACTACATGCCATCTCTCCCTGTCTTTTATTATCGCTGCGGATAGAGAATATTTATAATCGCCGGAAGTGTCGTTGCGTCTTCAGTTTATCATTGGTTGTATGTAAACGAATGTATACTAATACTTGACAAATACGTAACCGATTGTATACTTAATATAAAATTTATCTCTATCACAATAAATGACGCCAGGGAAAGTTAAAGGAGGTTATATGTTAAGAGTGCTTAAAGAACGTATCGTCATTGTTATTATCGGATTTATATTATTTGGGTTATTCCCCCTTGTTTTGTTCAGAATGCTTGCGTTTCCAAGGGCAAGCGCTGAGTTGAAGCAGGGAGTCCAAAGGAATCTGGAAGGCATCGTAAATAAGCAGAAAGACATCCTCTCTTTGTTGTGGGATGAAAGGAAGTCCCATGCGAGGGCTATTTCCGATACGATACAAAGTGAATTAATCATACAGAGCGATGAGGATTTCGAGAGTCTTGTGCATGTAAAAAATGAACATGGATATCTCCGGTTGAAGACACAGCTCGAATGTACGAAGGCAGATTATGGATACAAGGGAATATTCATTTGTGACGGCGCTGGCGTTGTCCAGGCAGTAACGGAAAACGAAAAGTCTCTTTTAGGCATGAACATTTCAAAAGAAAAGTTTTCCATCAATTTTCAGGAAACCCTCCGCGATGGCAAAACGTATATTTCAGATATAGCCCATTTCTCTTTAAACGATGCGAATAATGAGAATGAAAATGATTTGCCTTCCCTGTTTATGTCTTATCCTATCAGGGGAAACAATCGTGATGTAATAGGCGCTGTGGTGTTATGGATGGATACGTCGGTGCTTACGAAGGCTATGAGGAGTGTTGCCCTCGGAAAAACCGGTGAGACGTATCTCGTAAACAAAGACGGGGTTATGATAACAAAACCGAGGTTTGCAGAGCATACAAAAAATGCTGGGGACACATGCAAAACATGCCATAAGGTTGCGGACCCTGATACGAACCTTTTAACAAAGGGGGTGACAAGGTGTATTGTAGCAAAAACAAGCGGTTATGACCTGGAAGGGTACAGGGATTACAGTGGATTGAAAGTTGTAGGCGCGTGGAGCTGGCTGAGAGACTTGAATATGGGGCTGATTGTCGAAATAGACGCGGATGAGGCGCTTGGCGCCGTGAATAACATTAATTCTATGGTAAAGTCTCTTATGCTGGTGATCATCATTCCGGCGTTTGTTATGGCTCTTATGATGTATAGGAAATTAAACACCGGATATATAATCAAAGGTTTGTCATTGCCAAAGAAGGCTTTGCTTGGCATGACTACCGTTATGGTGGTTGGGTTTGTCCTGGCTATTACGGATGGTTACGAATTAAGTAAAGAGCGCGGCTATCTTCGGGAACAAAGATATAAAGTCCACAATCCCTTAAATGTCATTGGTTCGATTGTGACAAAGAGAGATGAAGATTTTATAAAGAGCAACATTTTCAAATTTAAAGAGGAGTTCCGTATTTTCAAATCTGAGAACACTATTCGCAGTGGAAATGAAGAAAAAGGTGCAGCGAAAGATGGCATAAAGCAGTCTGGGGAAAAAACCATAGTAACATGGGAATTAAAACCTTAAACACAGAGGATTATAAAGGAGGTATTTATGAACAAAACTATGATGCCAACAAAGGATGAAACCAAGACGCTTCTTGTTGACGTAAAGGATGTAAAAGGGTGGTGTGAGTATGAACCTTCTTATGATGGGGTTGTAATTCACATCAATACTGCGGGCGCCAGGCTCTTTGGATATAACTCGCCTGATGATGTGATTGGGAAGAAGATTAATGAGTTGTATGCGCATCCATTTGATCACGAGAAGACGTTATCTATGCTCTTCAGGGATGGACAGGTAAATGGGTTTTATACCCTGATGAAAACAAAGAGTGGGGCGTTGTTTTTTATAAAACAAAATAGCGTTTTGATTACAGAAGGATTGTATAAATGCGCTTTAAAGGTGAAGAATGAATTTGAACCCGTTCATCAAACGTTTGCCTTATAACATTATTTCGGCTTTTGAATTTCAGGGTTTTACGAAAACATTTTAAATCTGTTGGAGGCTTTATGAGCGAAAATGTACAAACACCAAGGGGAAATACGAAGGTGCTGATACTTGCGACCCTTGCATTTGCGTTATGCTTCGCAAGCTGGTCGTTGTTTGCGCCTTTGGCTATGTATTTAAGGACGGAGTTTAACCTGTCTTCCACGGCAGTGGGATTATTAATTGCGGCACCGGTATTACTTGGCTCCGTTGCCAAAATACCCATGGGCATTGTGACGGATAAATATGGCGGCAGATTGGTTTTTACTATCATGCTCCTGTTTGGTTTTCTCTCCGTATTTATGACGAGCTTTGCGCATAGTTATGGTTTTTTATTGGGATGCGGTTTACTTTTCGGTTTGATAGGCTCATCATTTGCCGTTGGAATCCCGCATGTTTCTGAATGGTATCCAAAAAAAAGACAGGGGTTGGCGTTGGGGATCTATGGCGTAGGAAACGCCGGTACCGCCCTTGCTGCATTTGGAGTTCCTTTTATTGCGGAGTCTATGGGATGGAATAAAGTATTTATTATTTATTCAATTCCTTTGCTCTTGATGGCGTTTGTCTACTGGTTTTTTACCTCTAATGCGCCGAGGTCTGCCGATACAAAGATTCCGACTTTAAGCGAGAAATTAAAGGTATATAAGACATCCGGGCTGGCCTGGATTTTTTGTTTAATCTACTTCATGTTTTTTGGATTATTTGTCTGTTTTTCTATATGGTTGCCATCTTATCTGAACGAATTTTATCATATTAGCCCTGTAAAGGCGGGTAGTTTCACGTCAGTTTTTGTATTTCTTTCGGCTTTTACCCGCATTCTTGGTGGTTATCTGGGCGATAGGTTTAATGGAAGAAAGATCATGGTATTCCTTACAATAATTGTGCTCTCACTAACGGTATACCTGAATTTAAATGTGTCTTTAGTTACTTCGCTTGTCCTGTTTTACGTCATGGGTATTTGTTTAGGAACAGGCAACGGTGTTGTATACAAACTGGTAGCAGAGTATTTTCCAAAGGACACAGGAACCGTTGGGGGTCTGGTAGGCGCGGCTGGAGGCCTTGGCGGTTTCTTCCTACCCATAATTCTGGGCACAATCAGAGATTACACCAACAATTATTATTTAGGATTTATCTTCGTATCGCTCGTGTGTCTCATGTGCCTTTCTTTTATGGAAGAAAAGACTTTGCCGAATGTGAATAAAAGGGCAATGAGCGCTACTTAAGACAGATTGGCTGCTTTAATACAGCAAATACAGATGTAGAGACGCAAAATCTTGCGTCTCTACGTCTCTCTACACCAACATGAAACTCCTTTAACATCAAGTTATAAACTTGAACTTGCCTGAAGAGAATCTCAGGTGCTTTCATCTTCATTGTTTTCCTCTCCGTTTTTAATTATTTTAAGTTTTGTTTTCACTGTAATATTAAATTATAATGATTTTTTTGATTTCTGCACAAGTGTATATAAATCACACCATTTGTGCTTTGTGTAGATTAATTATAATTTACTTAATTACGGAGGCGTCATGCAGCACAGAAAATCTACAAAGATCAGAAGGCAGGAAATTGTAGATATCATTCGAAATATCATTTCCTCCAAAGGGATTGAGGATGTCACCATAAGTGAAATAGCCGAGAAAATGGGCACTACCAAAGGCGCTATTTATCGGCACTTTAAAAGCAAAAGGGATATATTGAGTCTGTTGATAGACGACATTGAGAAAACTCTCATGGAGGCCATAAATAATGCGATGATAGACAAAGACCCTCTTCAAAATCTGAAAAATATCTTATTAGCGCAACTTACTTTAGCAAAAAACCGACGAAAAACATCTTTTGTCGTAATTATGGGGGCCATACAGTTTAGTGACCCTCTTATTCGTAAAAAGCTCTTGCAACTTATCCAAAAATATTTACGGAAGATAGAAAAGCTGCTTTCGGATGGAGTAAAGTTGGGACTTATAAAAAAGAATATCAATCCCAGGATGGCCGCCATGATCTTTATGGGTCTTATTCAATCTACGGTAACGGTGTGGTCGTATAAAAATTTTAATTATATCCCGGAAAAAATACATGCGGATTTATGGAATACCTATATGCAAGGAATAGCTGTTTAATTTGCCTGGTTCCGGATAAGTGGTAATATTTTATTTTTCCCCGGACGACTCATCATGATGGTGATCGTAGTGAACATTTGAATTCATTCCAACAGCATATACGTTGTCCTCTCTGTTGCCCCATAGACCTAACAACAAGTACCCACTGTGTCACTCTTTTGCTTATTCCATTTTTTCCCATCATAATGGAGTATGATACTATCACTTTTATCATGTTTCGGTGTTTGGTTCTCTATACCCCACTCATAGTTTTGCGTCTGTTCTTCCAAATCCCATTTGTTTTCCCATGAATGATCTTCCAGACTCCACGAACTTGCTTAAACCTGGAAGTGTTTTTTCGGTAAGCGCTTTGCGAATGTCAAATCTGTTTCATGATAAGATATGTGTGGATTATATAGCAGCAAGGGCTTCCCCGCCCATCTCATCATCCCGTGAGGGTTTACGTTCCTCAATCATAAGATACAATGTTGGAAGCACAATTAAAGTTAATAAAGTCGCCGAGACTAAACCGCCTATAATCACAACAGCTAAGGGTTTCTGCACCTCAGAACCAATTCCATGCGAAAGCGCCATGGGAAGTAAACCGAGCATTGCTAATAATGCGGTCATCAGTACTGTACGTAACCTCACAAGGGCGCCTTTAACAACTGAGTCGAAGGTACTTTCGCCCGATTCCCTGAGTTGATTGAAGTAGCTTACCATTACGACACCGTTCAGCACTGCCTGTCCAAAGAGTGCAATAAAACCAATTGCGGCTGATACACTCAGGTGTATACCGGTAATATACAAGGCTACGATACCGCCAATGATTGCAAAAGGCACATTCGACAAGATGAGCAACGAGTTCTTTATAGATTTGAAGGCGTTAAACAATAGAACAAATATGAGAAATATACTTACGGGACCTATGACCATCAGGCGCGCCATTGCACGCTGTTGATTTTCAAACTCTCCGCTCCATTTGAGAAAATAACCGGGAGGCATGGTTATACGGGTATCTACCAGGCGCTGCATGTCTTTTACAACACTTCCCATATCGCGACCTCTGATAAAGATGCCAATGGAAGCAACGCGCATTCCGGCCTCCCTGCTAATATTCATGCTCCCGCCCTTGACCGATATATTTGCCACCTGTTCCAGAGGAATACGTGAACCACCGGGAGTATTAACAAGGATGTTTTTTATGTTCGCAACGCTTTTTCGTTCTTCCTCACGGAGACGGACAACAACATCAAAACGTTTCTCACCCTCCCATATCTCTGTTGCTGTCTTACCGCCAAGCGCTATTTCTATGACATCCTGAATATCAGCTACGTTGAGACCGTAGCGGGCTGCGCACTGCCGGTCAATCTCAATTTGTAATTGGGGAACCTCGCCAAAGCGGTCAATGAAGGCGCGTGCAACGCCATCTACTTTTGAAATCATGCGAAGCACTTCCCTGGCCTTCTGCCGCAATACCGTGGTGTCTTCTCCAAATACCTTTATAACAATTTGACCATCGATTTGGGAAATACTTTCCAATACATTGTCGCGAATAGGCTGGGAAAAGCTCGGTTTTAAACCAGGAATGGCTGTAAGCGATTGTTCAATATCCTCGGTGAGGTGCTCTTTTGTGATTTTGCGCGTCCATTCAGTTTCGGGTTTTAAACCCACAAAAAACTCTGTCATGTTGATTGTCTTGGGGTCTGTTCCATCTTCTGGTCTTCCGGCCTGTGAGATAACGGTTAAAACCTCTGGAAATTGCCGTATGGTTTTTCGCACACGAGCGCACGTCCTGGCAGTTTCGGTTACAGACATGCCCGGCGGCAATGTGAGATTGACCCATAGCGTGCCTTCGTTTAATTCAGGCAAAAACTCTGATCCAAGGCGCGGAAGAACAAAAAATATACTTACGGCAAGCGCCGCTACCGCGGGGATAAGCACGGCCTTTTTATGACTCAGCGACCATTCGAGCGCCGGACGATAGACACGTTTGCAAAATCTTACAATAATATTTTCCTTTTCAGGTAATCCCTTTCGCAAAAAGAAAAAGCACATCAAGGGCACCAGTGTTAGTGAAAAGAGAAGTGAGCCAACGAGTGCAGACGTGACCGTATAAGCCATGGGTGCAAAAATACGTCCCTCATGGCGTTGCAAAGTAAAAATAGGAATATGGGCAATAATGATGATAAGCATTGAGAAAAGGGTCGCCCGTCCTACCTGTGAAGTTGCTTCGAGGATGGTGGCGCGTGTTGAATCACGGTCATGGATCTGGTGTTTATGTTGGGACAGTTCTCTGAAGACGTTTTCTACAATAATAACAGCGCCATCTACGATAATTCCAAAATCCATTGCGCCAAGCGAAAGAAGATTCGCCGGTATACCTTTGAATTTCAGACCAATGAACGTTGCGAGGAGCGAGAGCGGGATTATAATCGCAACGATACCGGCAGACCGCAAATTTCCAAGAAACAGATAAAGCACAATGGTAACTAAAATTGCCCCTTCTAACAGGTTTTTAAAGACGGTATGGAGTGTTGTGTTGATTAACCAGGAACGGTCATAGTACGGAATGATCTGAACACCTTTAGGGAGAACAGACGCATTGAGCACATCAATTCGTTCTTTAACCGCAGATAAAACATCAGAAGGATTTTCACCCTTTCTCATGAGCACTATCCCCGTAACGGCTTCGTCATTATCATCCCTGCCCACCAGCCCCTGTCGCGGCATAGAGCTTACGCTTACATTGGCAATATCTTTAATCATAAGCGGTGTGCCACTTCTTTCGGCTACAATTACATTGCCGATATCATCACTCGTTCGCAAAAGACCAATGCCCCTTACGAGGTACTGCTGCTCACCCTGTTCAATGTAATTTCCACCTGCGTTTGCATTGCTTTTTCCGAGGGCATTAAATATTTGCTGCGTAGAAACATTATAGGCCTTTACTTTTGACATGTCTAAATTTACCTGGTATTGCTTGATAAACCCACCCCTGCTTACGACATCGGCCACACCGGGGATCATTTTCAATGAGCGCTCGACAACCCAGTTCTGGACAGTTCGCAAGTCGGTGGGGCTCATGTTTTCACCTTTGAGCTGATATCGGTACAACTCGCCAATGGGCGTTGTAAGGGGTGCAAGCTGGGTGTCAACACCCGGCGGCAATTCAATGCCCTGTAATCGTTCCAATACCTGCTGCCGCGCAAAATAATTATCTACCGCGTCATCAAATGTAACGACAATGAAGGAGAGACCAAATTGGGTATGAGAAAACATCCTCACCGCGTGAGGCAAGCCGCTGAGTCCAATCTCCAGCGGTATGGTAACCTGTTTTTCCACTTCTTCTGAGGCATGGCCGGGGAAAAGAGAAATCACCGTTGCCTGCACATCGGTAACATCGGGAAATGCTTCTATGGGCAATGATTTGAAGGCAACAATACCACCGGCAATAAAAATAAGTACAATCATAATCAAAAAAAGTGGCTGGTGGAGAGCAAAAGAAGTAAGTCGCTTAACCATGTGTATTAATATCCTTTAAAAACTTGAGCTTATATTCTATCTTCCTGCTGACTCAATAATAATACTCCGTCATTCACTACTTTTTCACCGGGTTTCAGCCCGCTTAAAATTCTTAATTGGCCTGACTCGCCCGGCGTAATTTCTACCTGTTTCCGGGAAAATTCTTTATCGTTTGTGCTTACATATACGAAATTTTGTCCGCCTTCTGTGAACACGGCCTTTTCTGACACGGTGAGCGCGCGTGCCGATTCATCCAGGACAATAGAAACCGAGGCAAACATCTCCGGCTTTAAACTGAGTGTTGGGTCAGACACGAGAAAACGTACTTTTACTGTACGGGTTATCGGATCAACAACATCGCCGATACGGATAACATTTGCTATACAACATAACTCAGGATATGCCGCCGTTATCACTTCCGCTTTTTGGCCAATCTTGACAAGATGCAAATCGCGTTCATAAACATCGGCTAACACCCATAACGTAGTAAGGTCTGCAATTGTTATAAGTGGATTATTATCCGGTTGCACGAACTGCCCTTCTGTTAGATGTCTCTCGATTACCGTGCCGTCCATAGGCGCCCTTATGGGAATGAGGGCGCTCAGTCCATCGGTTTTTTCCTTCTCATTCATATTTACACCAAGCACAAGAAGCGACTCTTTTGCGCGAGCCACCTGTACTTTTGCCTTTGCAAGTTCGTTTTCTGCCTGTTGTAACGATATGCGTGAAGCTGCCAGATGCTCAAACAAATCTTTTGTCATGGCGTAGTTTTTTTCCGCCATGTCAAGGTCCTTTTGGCTCCCCATGTAATCAGAAACGGCAGCCGCAACTTCCCGACTATTAATGAAAAAGAGTACCTCGCCTTTTTTTATCGTGTCGCCAATTTTTACCGTAAGATTTAAGACTTGTCCGCTTACCGGAGCAAGAATGCGTGTCATTTTGTCCTCGTTACACTGCACTTTCCCCGTAACAGTTAAAAGGGTGGGCATGGGTTTTTCAGATACCTCTTCTGTTTTGATGTTCTGCAACATTCTCTCGTCAAGCTTAACCAGGCCACCCCTTATGGACCCCGTTGTTTTAGACTCCTCTTTGTTCTGAGATGTCTTTGTTCCACCTTTACATCCAACCACAAAAAACACAAAACCAACAAAAAACAAAAAACAGATATGATTTTTCATCTTCATTTTATTACTTCCTTTCCTACTGAGGCATTAAGATTATTGATAGCGTTTTGATATGTTGCCAGCGCTTCATAATAACTTTGCATCGTTTCATTAAAGGCCCTCTGCGCATCCAAAAATTCTATAAGAGATGATGCACCCGTACGGTAAATATAAGCAGCAGTGTCACGCGCTTGTTCTGCTGGTTTCAAAAGATTCCTTTCTATGCTACTCACCAACTCAAGGCCGGTAGAGAATTCATTAAATGCGGTTTTTACCTCATTCAGTACCTGAGCTTTCACAGCTTCTTTCTGCCTTGCAAGCCGCTCACGTTCTGCATAAACATGGGCGATT
The DNA here is from genome assembly GCA_964370795.1 of uncultured candidatus Brocadiaceae bacterium. Classification (GTDB taxonomy): domain Bacteria; phylum Planctomycetota; class Brocadiia; order Brocadiales; family Brocadiaceae; genus JAHFOW01. The sequence goes on along the minus strand of CAYJME010000040.1, from coordinate 10,847 downwards.
TCTCCCTGGTTTCTGCTAAATACGGGAAGGGGAACGCTGAGCGACAATCCCATGGAATTAAAATCGTCACTTGCAAATGTCCTCTGGTATTGTACGCCAACAGAATAATCTACCTTGGCATTTGCCTGCTGAAGCTTCAACGCTGATTGTGATTGTTCTTCGGTGAGCTCTAATGCATTCAAATCAGGCCGTGAAGAAAAAGCTGTTTCTTGTAAAGAGGTAAATTCTAAATTAGGCTTTTTAACCGCCACCTTCAACTCACCCTGGATATCAAAGACATCTGATATCTTTTTGCGACCCAGGAGGCTTTGTAATTTTATTTTTGCATTGCTTAAATCAAGCTCCGCACGTTTTACATTACCCTGAAATTGGTGCATGGCCACTTGCGAACGTGTTAAATCCTGTGGATTAATGGCGCCTGCTTTCACCCGTGCGTCATTTATCCGTACAAGTTCCTCAAATGTCCTCAGATTGTCGAGCGCCAGCGCAAGATTTGACCTTGCCCGCAGAACGTCAATACAGGAAGTTGCAACTTCAAGTTTTAGTCTGCGGATTGAATCAAGGAGTTGTGCATTGACGATTTTTTTATTATATTCCGCTGTTTCGATACGCAGCTTCCTCTTGCCGCATCTTTCAACAGGCACATCAACGCGCGCGGCGACCTCTGATGGATTCGCCCCCCTATCCAAACTGTATCCACCAAAGTATGCTAAATAGCTATCACCCAGACTCAAGGTCGGGTTAGGACGAAGCCGTGCGGTTGTTACGCTCGAATCCGCGATCTGAATATTCATCTGCTCTGCCTGCAAGCCGAGGTTATTCCGGAGCGCTTCATTGATTGCCTGATCTACGGTGAGTGTTGGCAGGTATCCCGCAATGTCTTTCTCCTTTTCTGTTTCAGGTTTCTGCGCAAATATTATCCCGCCAGAAATCACGGTAAATAAAAGCGAATACAGCATTATGCCAGATATTGTGCGAACAGTTTTATACACGGTTAATATTTTAATTATCAACATCGCTGATGTCCGATTATAAGTTGAATTATGAGTACGGAAATAATTCCAATAAACAGCCTTTATCCTGGCAATACGGGTATTGCCAGTCAACCGGATGTTTTCAAATAATCATGTGCCAGCGCAGGGTTTGCTTTGGCTTGTAATGCGGTGATACGGGAAGTGACAACGACAAGTTTAATTTCGTTTGTGCATCGGAGATGTTCGTAAGACAGTTGCAATCCGTTGTTATGGCAGGGAATTGGCTCATACCTGCTCTTTCGTTCAACACATCAACTTCTTGTTCTAAAGCTATATAAGAAGGGTTTACAACCTTATGTTTGTGGTGTTTCGTGCCTGGGGGATATAAAGAAATATCAACCGGATTGAAAACAGAATAGGGACAAATACTTGCGGTAAAAGCGTTCGATTCGGCAATCTGAACACTTGCTTGAACGGCGCACAAATCGCGGTTATTCTGAATAGCCTGCCCGACAGAGCGTATTATCAAAAAACGTGTATCTCTTTCTGCCTTTCCATCTTCCGGCTTTTGCGTAAATACTACTCCTCCAAATATCAACAAAAGTATGAGTAAGCACAATGCCGATACTCTGTAAGCCGATTTATGTACAATTATATTTTTTGATAACATTTGAAAAAAATCAGCGTGAAAATTTTATAATTAAGAAATTTACATATTTTATATTAAACATTTTATTACAACATTTTGTTCCCTATAAAACAACTGAATGTTTTCTGTTATTTTCACATTTGTTAAAAAAAGTTCCATCCTTAAATTATTTGACAAAAATCTTCTATTTGTTATAAATGTGTGAAAGGTAAAATATATTAACGGGATGGATCTCACCCAGCCGCTATAATAATAGCTGATAACTCCTGTTGAAGCTGGTCTTCAATAGGAGTTTTTTTATCGAAATAGACAGAACTAATTGAAACTAATAGAACGGATACAATCCCAACAATCTCTGAATTTTCAAGGTAAAACGGGAAACCAGCCCACAGTCAAGGACTTATAATTTTAATCTTTTTCACCTTTGCAAACAGAACCCCTAATTTTATAAAATAATAACATTATGCCATCAATAAGGATTTCGAAGGCGTTTGCTTCGGTAATTTATAATTATGAAACCCAACTTTAACCTGGAAAAGATAGATGCCCTTATTCACCTGGCTATCCAGGAGGATATTTTTACGGGGGATATTACGACAGAAAACCTCATTCCCGAAGGCTTAATGGTGGAAGGTTCCTTTATCGCAAAGGAACGAGGGGTCGTTGCCGGATTACCCGTCGTTGAGTATTTCTTCTCAAAGTTAGACAAATCTGTTTCCTTCAAACAGATTGCTCAGGAAGGAGGCTCAGTCAATAAAGGAGACACCGTAGCCATTATACAGGGAAAGGCGAGGATATTACTTTCCGGCGAACGGATAGCGTTGAATTTTCTCCAGAGACTATCAGGGATTGCAACCCTGACCGCGCAATTCATTGAGCGCATTAAACCGTGTAAAACGGCAATTATGGATACAAGGAAGACCATCCCCGGCTGGCGATATTTAGAGAAGTATGCAGTGGTGGCGGGCGGCGGGGTAAACCACAGGATGGGACTCTATGACCAGGCGCTTGTGAAAGATAATCACCTGGATATTTACAAAAGTAATTTGCTTTCTGGCAATGCGCCTCATGCCAGCACGATTGAATGCGTGGTATCACGCTTAAGGCAAAAAGTTAAAAAGGGTATCGTGATTGAGGTAGAAACAAGGACATTCGGAGAGGTTGAAGACGCACTGCGCGCGGGAGTGGATATCATCCTTTTTGACAATATGAATATAGACCAGCTCAAAAAGGCTGTTATCCTGGTTAAAGACTGGAACTATGCCGAAGGCGCACATCGTCCACTTACCGAGGCGTCGGGTAACATTACCCGGGAAAATGTTCACCTCGTGGCGCAAACAGGCGTGGATAGGATTTCTACCGGCGCCATTACACACTCTGCAAAGGCGCTGGACATTTCTTTGGAAATATACGGTTACTGATCCTTTTGAGATAAGGCCTTTGCCCCAATATCCCTTCTATAATGCGCTCCTTCGAAGGATATTCTTTGGATGGCTTCGTACACGTTCTTTTGCGCCTCCTGTATATCTTTTCCCACCGCAGTAACTCCTAAAACGCGTCCGCCATTGGTTACAATCCTTCCATTTTTCAGAGAAGTCCCAGCATGGAAGACCTGGATATTCTTTAATTTCCTGGCAGCTTCAAGTCCTGATATGGGAAATCCCCTGATATATTTATCCGGATAGTCCTTAGAGGCCATGACCACGCAAATGGAGGTGTTGTCATGCCATGCAATTTCTGTATCTTCTAAATTATCCTGTGCGGTTGATAAAAGAAGGGGCACCAGATCGCTCTTTATCCTTGGAAGGAGTACCTGCGTCTCCGGATCGCCAAATCTGGCGTTAAATTCGAGGACCTTTGGGCCGGCGCTGGTGATCATTAATCCCGCATAAATAACGCCTTTGTAAGGCCTCTCTTCCCTCTTCATGGCATGGATAATGGGGACAAGGATGTTTTCTTCTATATTAACCTGGAGGTCATTGGTAACCATCGGTACGGGTGAATATGCGCCCATGCCACCGGTATTCGGTCCTTTATCGCCGTCATAAACCGCCTTATGATCCTGAACCGATGACAGCGGAACGATGGTATTTCCATCGGTAATTGCAAGGATGGAAACTTCCTCGCCGACAAGAAACTCCTCAATAACGACCTTATTCCCTGCTTGTCCAAATATCTTATTACCCATGATATCGTCCAGGTGCTTATGCGCTTCTTCTATCGTCTTGCATACGAAAACGCCTTTTCCTTTGGCAAGTCCGTCGGCTTTGACCACCAGAGGAAACTTGCACGTTGCAACATGATTTTGCGCCAGTTTGACGTCATCGAATACCTTGAAATCGCCGGTAGGGATGCCATGTTTTCTCATAATCATCTTTGCGAAGACCTTGCTTCCTTCGATAATTGAGGCGCGTTTGGCAGGGCCGAAGATATGTAAATGACCGTCTCTGAACCGGTCAACAATCCCGGCCATGAGCGGATCTTCCGGCCCTACAACGGTCAGGTCTATTTTTTGTTTGAGCGCAAAACTGTACAGTCCTTCAATATTTTCTGCCTCGATGTCTATACACTCGGCAATCTCTGCAATTCCGGGGTTTCCCGGTGCACAATATATTTTTTTTACTAACGGTGATTGCGAAATCTTCCATGCAAGCGCATGTTCTCTTCCACCACTTCCGACAATGAGTATTTTCATCTAATTTTCCATTACCCTGAGATTAATAAATTAAGCCTTCGACTTTTGATAGTGCAGTGGCAATTCATGCGTTGTTACTGCAAGGCTGGCTTGAAATTCCCAGTCATCAAAATTATAACGACAAATTACATCCAGGAAAAGATGAAACGGTTTTTCCAAAACAAGGACTTCATTCTTCAACGGTAACTTTTGTTTTTACATTCAGTTTAAAATATTCAAAATTTACTTTTGCAGTACCGGTACCATTCTTTGCGCTAATCATAAATTCTGCAAAGCCATTTTCATCGGTTTTTTTACTCCTTGGTTTAACCGAGATAAGCTTCCTGCCAGATACTATGGTTGCAGTAATTTTTTTGCCCTTGAGTTCAATCTGACAATCTTCGTTACCAGCAAGTTGCAGGGTTACTGTTGCCGTTCCCGCTTGATGGAGCGTTAGGTCGAAATCCGATGGCGTTAAAGATGTTGCTATGCATTTTGCGGTGTACATTACAGCCCTTTGATGAGCGTCATAATAACTGATATGGACTTTTTCCGGCGCAACTGCAAGGGAGTTGTATTTACCTCCGTCATCGACACTATCCACTATAGTACTTTTCCACGAACCGGAGTTATTTGTTGCGTACATGAGATTCTCATTTTTGTTGTCATAATAGCAGATATGTGCATTACCCAGCGTATCGATGCCGAGAGAAGTTTTCCAATCAAAATATCCACTGTCTACCGGTTCTATAAACCATAAGCCGTCTTTATAAATACCATACATAATTTTATCAACCGTGGAATAGCTTATATGTGGATCGCGATTTTTGTCAACGGCAATAGAAGCACCGTAACGTGCGTCACCATTCGGATGTACCACCGTTGTTGTCCATGCGCCCGATGCATTGGTAGCGTGTTTGAGTCTTATTCCAGTATGAGGGTTATCTTCAGCATAGGCACTAACGGTACCTGTGCCGGAACCTACAGAACCTATATAGCTTATGTGGACGGAGGCAGAGGAGGTAGTAACGGTATCTGTACCTATTGCTATGGAACAATCTGCAGCATCCACCAGGCTGTCAAGGGTTTCTACGTCAGTTGTTTCCCACGTGTCTGAGACATTCGTGACATACTTAAGTATCTTGTTAAAATTATCATAATAGCAGATATGCACCTTGTCGTTTGGATCAACAGCCACGTCGGTATTTACGCCAGGAAAACCACTCGTATCTAACGCAGCGGTAAACCAATCGCCGTAGTCGTAAGCATTCGTTGTGTAATAAAGGTTATCATCGTCATCTATATAGCAGATATGTATCTTCTTCTTTGTATCAACCGCTATTGAGGCGCCAAGGGTATTACTATTCCTAAGAATTGATTTTGCTGTCCACGTACCAAAGTTGTCCGTTGTTGCATACGTAAGACGATGGTTTCTGATGTCGCTATAGCAAATATAAGGCTTGCCATTTTTATCTACCGCTATGGATGTAGATTTGTTTACCACGACATCGACATCAGATTCCACAGTGACTGGCTTTGGCCATGAATCTGCAAGAGTATTTGTTGTGCATATCGTACAATAAAAAACAATGGAAAAAAACAATCCCGGGAAAAATAGTTTTTTTAAGGTGTAAAAGGGCAGCCTTGTATTCATAAATTATGTTCCTTCTATAACGAACCAAACGAAACAATGCTATTTTTAAATTTGCTTTCCTACGGAAAATGCCTTGCCAAGACACTTACCAACTCCATAATAAGCGCGTATCTCCGGGGCATAAAAGAACGGGCGCAGTTTTTCTATATCAATGGTGCCGCCTTCTCCCAGCACAGATTCTTCAACCTTGACGTCTACAATCTGGCCAATAAACTGGGTATGTAACCCTATTTCAACCGTATGCGTGAGTTTACATTCTAAAACAAGCGGAAACTCATTAATGTAAGGGGCGTCTACAAGATCGCTCTTCACCGGGGTAAGCTTTGTTGCAGCAAACTTATCTTCCTTTCCGCCGGATACAATCCCAAAATAATCGGCTTCCTTAATATAAGCCTCCGAGGGTATATTGACTGTAAACGCCTTTCTCTCGACAATATTTCCGTATGTATAGGTAGCCTTCCTGAGCGAAATTGCAACGCTGGGGGGATTGGAACAGCAGAGCCCTCCCCATGCAACATTCATTGCATTTGGTTTTCCTGCCTTATCATACGTCCCAACAATAAGAACTGGTGTTGGATATACGATGGTTTTTGCGCCTAATGATCTTTTCACACTGCCCCCCCTGTTTTGAATTACTTTGTTATATTCAATGATAGAGACGTCCCGTCGGGACGTCTCTCCGTGGTGTAATAATTTTAACTCTCGGTAATCGTTACCTTCGTCATTACATCGCCCTGCCGAATTGCATTGACAACGTCCATACTGTTGACTGCCTTGCCAAACACCGTGTGCTTGCCATTAAGGTGTGGCTGTGGTGAATGGGTAATGAAGAATTGGCTTCCATTTGTGCCTGGTCCGGCATTGGCCATCGAGAGCACCCCCGTATCGTGGGTGAGCGGATTACCTTTGACTTCGTCTTCAAACCGGTAGCCAGGACCACCCCTGCCGGTGCCTGTGGGATCGCCACCCTGGATCATAAAGTTATCAATTACCCGGTGAAACGTTACGCCATCATAAAAACCCTCTTTGACAAGGAATACAAAGTTATTAACCGTTTTTGGCGCGTGTTGCGGATATAACTCTATAACAATATTCCCCCTCTTTGTTTCAATGGTTGCACAATATTTTTTCTTAGGGTCGATTTGCATTGCTGGTGGACTGTTCCACTGTTTACCGGCCATGTATAGCTCCTTTCAATTTATAATCGAATATTTACAGAAAATATAAAAACAAAAAACATCCCCTACATCCTTTTCACAAGGGCAGGAAAGTTTACTTACCCCTTGTGAGAGACTTAGGATGAGGGATATTTCAGGTAAGACAAAATATTAGTCCACATTGTATCATGGATTTTAAAGCATTCTCAACTATTATATTATGCTCTTTGAGTTATAGCCTGGCCGTACTTTTTCATAACCTCTCTGTTCTTCAGCATGCGCAGATTTCTTGCCTGCCGGCAGAATAATAAGCAATAAAAAGCCAAACAAAAAGAAAAAGTACGTGAGAATTTTACCCACCAGAGTAATTTTCCTCTACTGAATGAACTCTATGAAAATAGTTGTTTCTTTTTTATCCGTTTCTGCAATGGTAGCAAGAATATCACCTTCATTCAATATTCTTCGTAGCAATCGTTTAGCGAATCTCTTTTACTCGCGCATCCAACTTCTTTGCATCAGCGTCTTTTCCCATCTTTTTGTAAAGCGCACTCATATCCTCCAGGACATTTGCCACCTTCGGGTGGTTTTTGCCAAAGGCCTTTTCCCGTATTGCCAATACTTGTTTATACAAAGGTTCTGCATCCTTGTATCTGCCCATATTAGTGTAGAGAGACGCTAAATTGTTAAGAGACATCGCAACTTTTGGATTTTCTTTACCGAGCGCCTTTTCCCTTATTCCAATGGCTCGCTTATAAAGAGCTTCTGCATCGGCATATTTTTCCCGTTTGCTGTAAACCTCTGCGAGATTGTTTAATGGTGAAACTACTTTAGGATGATCTTTACCAAATACGTTCTCCTTGATTCCCAGCGCCTGATTATAGAGAGGCTCTGCATCGGCATACTTATGCTGATTGCAGTAAAGTTCTGCGAGATTGTTAAGGTTGGGTATCATATTGGGGTTATCTTTGCCAAAAGATGTCTCCTTTGCTGAGATCGCTTGTTTGTAAAGAGATTCCGCGTCGGCGTATTTTCCCCGGGCAATATAAAGTTTCGCTAAATCATCAAGAGAATCCTCCGTGTCCTGACTTTTTGTATCCAGCATCTTGTCAGCTATTGACACCACTTGACTTTGAAGAGGTTCAGCTGCCGATGGTTTGCTTGTATCTTGTGCGCCATAAAGCCCTGACAGGCTGCTGATAATTGTGGCAATATTTGAACGGTCTTTGTCTAAGGACTTTTCTTTAATTGCCATTGCCTGTTGGTAAAGTGAATTTGCTTCAGAGTCCTTGCCCTGATCCTTGTAAAGGTCTGCGAGGCTGCTTAAAGTCTTTGCCACCGTTGGATGGTCTTTGCCGAGTTTCTTCTCCCCTATGGAAAGCGCCTGTTTGTAAAGAGGCTCTGCTTCCTGATATTTATCCTGCGCCTTATAAAGAGCGGCAAGATTGCTGATGGCTGTTATGGTATCAGGGCTATCCTTACCGATGGCCTTCTCTTTTATTGACAAAGCGCGTTTGTAAAGATTCTCTGCGTCGTTGTATTTTTCCATAACTGTATAAAGATCCGCCATATTATTGAGAGATGGCACAATAGTGGGAGAATCTTTTCCATACGCCTTTTCCATGATTGGCATTGCCTGCTTGTAGAGAGATTCCGAGTCGGCATATTTGCCTACAGATTTGTAAAGCTCTGCAAGGTTGCTCATGGACGTTGCCGTATTTGGGCTATCTTTTCCAAAGGTGCTTTTTGCAATCGATAACGCCTCTTTTGCGATATTAATTGCATCGGTAAATTTTCCCTGTTGATAAAGGGCTACCACCTTAGAACTGAGCGCTTTCCAGGAAGATTCCTGGGGATAAGCGCTTGCGCTAATCGATAGAACGGCGACCAGTGGCACAAAGACCTTAACAAAAGACCTCATTTCATTTCCTCCGTTTTTAATAAATGTTAATAATAGAAAAGTCAAGTTGGCAGGTCAATCGTCCCGGTTGACCAAATCAAAAGCAACAAACAGATACAGTACAGGAC
>CAYJME010000040.1:0-1704 GCA_964370795.1 uncultured candidatus Brocadiaceae bacterium | reverse complement strand
CCTCAAAACCCGCTTAATTAAAATGAAAATTCCTATGCAATAAATATACGAAAACAACAAAAGTTTTTCCCCTCTGTCGTTGCGAGCGGAGCGAAACAATCGTTTCCATGGGAGGTTGCTTAAGACGATGCGTTTACAACGACATTTTTCCCGTGCATTTTCACAGGGATTATTACTTTCGGGAAGTCGGCAAATTATCGAAGGATAATTATAAGATATTTTCGGGCTGTTTGTAAAGATTTTCTGGTGTTTTTATGTCTTTTTATATGTTCTGTTTTCCCTTGTAATCTCAAGGCGTTTTAGATAATCCAGCTTTTAGATGTCTTTTCCTGGTTGTATAATGTTTTAACATCAGGTGCGACATAAGTACGACATGAAATCATTAAGGAGAAACTCACACAGTCAGAAAAGATGTGTCTCGAATTGGCTTATGATTTGGCCGTAATTGTCTTAAAACAACTTCATTTTTACGAAAATTTGCAAATTCCAGGTACACCTATTTAATCAGTTCCCTTCCTCACCAGAATAATCTGAAAATTAAGTATGGTGTCTTCATATTTTTACGCACATCGAAATAAACTCTACCAAGTCTACCTCACCATATAATAAAAGGAATCCAGCAGGTAGAGAGTTGGTGGAGTGTGAGGGGTACTCTAGCCTTTATTCATTGGTAACAGTTCACACCTTCTCATAACCAATCACTTCAAGGCCTGGTGTGGCACTTGTAGCTATAATCTTTCTTTGGTATGGAGACGCTTATTGTCACTATATTTCTTCCCCTATGATGGGGACATTTAAAACTTCAAGCCTCCGAAGTCCTTATTTAATGACACGGAGTTTGTAAAGTGTAACATGGTACATAAATGTAACGTTAAACTTCTGTGCCATGTTACACTTTTTCTGCATCCATGTGATGAAAACTATTCATCTTATTTTCCTGTGCAGTATTCATAAGTGCTTTAACGAAAGGCCATATTGAAACAACCCCATAAATAATATTTAAAATTAATGTTCTGGTATGTGTATTGCGTTACGCTTGGCATATAATATTGTGAATGTTCTAATGCTACAAGAATAGGCATCCGAAAAGTAACATTAGACAGAACTGTATAATAACCTGTCAGTCGCCAAGAGCCTTCGCTCGTTCCTTGCTGCGGTTCACGGCGCCTGAAGCCTAGCGTTAATCCTTCCAGAATTCTTTAAACCTATTTGGGCTGATTTGGGTGTAAGACACAGTATTTTGGATGTTCTTCGATAACGTCAAGGCGCTTCTGCTTGAACCCTTCTTAGAATTGGCAAGGAAGTTTCTGTAAGCATATCGATATAAATTCTGTTTTTGTTTTAAACATTTCAAGTTAGGTAGCCGCGGGCTTCAGCCTGCGTGGACTTGTGACTGAACTGAGAATGGTGCAATTAAGGTGCAGACTGAAGTCTGCGGCTACCAGGTATCTTGAAAAACCGCATAAACAAAATGAAAATTCCTATGCAATTAAAATATTTTTATATTTGTGACGTACGTCACAGCCATATATAAAAGAATTGTATCAGTTTGGTATTTTGAAAATGGTAGCTGTTTTGCCTTACGAAATACCGGGATGTTAACTTTTATGCCCGAAGGGCAGGTAGTGTATAGCAGGGGGTGAAGGTAAAATGGACTGGCTTTTTCAGACCAGTAAGTAAGATGCAAAATGGTAAGATAGGAAA
>CAYJME010000039.1:0-20814 GCA_964370795.1 uncultured candidatus Brocadiaceae bacterium | reverse complement strand
ATGAGGACGTTTCTATCGGCAAGATAGAGCACCTTTGGACGCCTGTGTTCACCCGTTTTGTTCCATCGGGAGTTCCACAGCTTCCAGATGATTTGAAATGCAATGTATGTCTTGCCGGTACCTGTTGCCAGATTCAGGAGAATTCTCTTTTTGTCTTGAAGAACGGCCTTGACAGCGCGGTTGATGGCAATTTCCTGATAGTATCGGGGAATCTTGCCGGGCAAGGTATTGCAGGGATGGAGAAGTCTTTCCCCTACCTCCGGTGTGATGCCTTCGGATTGGCTGAGTCTTGCCCATAATTCATCCGGGGTGGGAAATCCCTCCAGCTCAACATTTTTGCCGGTAATAAAATCGTGTTCAACAATCCCTTTGCCATTCGTAGAATAGGCGAATTTTAAACCGAGAATCTCTGCGTATTCTTTTGCCTGTTGTAATCCATCGGCTGGATTTTTGTATGCTGATTTTGCCTCGACTACGGCGATAGTAAAATCTCTTCTGAACCTTAATAAGTAGTCAGCCCTTTTCTGCTTTTTCCGGAAACACTTCTCTCCAATCACAACAATCCTGCCATCGGTGAAGGTTTTCTGTTCACTGATCTGATCATCATTCCAACCAGATGCATAGAGCTTCGGTAAGATATATTTTCGACAGGTATCGGCTTCTGTTATCATGAGGATTTCATTATGAGAAATAGTCTTAACAACACATTCCTTTTAAATTCTATCTCATTGAAAAGGCCTTGTTTTTGCTTAATGACAAATTGAGTGGTGTTGACTTTAAAAGCTGTTATTGCAAAATACCCAGCCAATCTCTCAGTAAGAACTGAATTTGTCTGCCACTTTAATTGTCTGTTTATGAGTTGTTAGATATTATTTGTTCTCTTTTTATTAAACGTGGGCGTCTTTTAGCATGTATTACACTTTGTATTTCTTTCTTTACTCACTATTTTTCTATAAACTTCATCACATGAGGAACGCAAGTCAGGATTACTATGATTCCTCCTATCGATCGAATATTTGGCTTTTTTTTCTTCTTTCTCTCCTCACGAATTCCTTGCTTTTCGCCATAAGTTTACCGTATCTCTTGCAAATATTCAATGCCCTTTATCAACTCATTCTCCCCTCTTTGCCTTTTTTTGATTGACTTAGGAGGGTTACCGCTCAAACACTAAGTACCTCAGGTTTGCCATAATAGTTACAACGTATTATTTATTTGTTTTAAGCATCTTGAATGAAAAAATCGCTATTATAGAAATTATTACCAGCATAGTCCCCCAAAGCCATAGTTTATTTACAAGCAGTGGCTTCTTTTTTTCTTCTTTAGCTGAATCCTTTTCTATTTTTGTTTCTTGTCCGAATGGAATTGTCTTTAATTCCGGGGGAATTTTGTCTTTAAAATGAATGAGATCGTAACGCGGTGCGTGTTCATTATTTTTCCCATAAGCCAGGAATAAATTATCTGACACCGGCAATTGAGCAACAAGCCGGCATTCTTCACTAAAAGCCTTTACATTTGTTATCTCTAAAGGCACGTTGTCGTTATTAATGATTTCGACTTTTATTTTATTTGTTTGAATGTTATGACAATCAACCGGCCTGATTTCGTTTGAGGAAAAAACTGTTGTATTCAGCAAAGTCCAGTTTTCGATATCGCCTTTAGGGGCTTTGGTTATGCCGCTCAGATAGTAAATGTTGAGGTTTCTATAAAATACCTTATCGGTTTTTGGTTCAATGAGTATGTTACTAATGAAGTATTTGTAATGAAAATTAATTATGATTTCGGTGGTTTTTTCTTCTTTTTTATCCGAGGTTTTCCATTCGTTAATTCCTGGTTCACAATATCTGCCTTTTATACAATGTGTTTCATAGGCATACGTATTCACAATATTGATACGCGGCGAGTGCTCATCATCAAGCACTAATCTGAAGTAATTGTACTCTGACGAAGGAAAATTCAAGATAGTGTATTTATACGGGTGTTCATTGCTTCCGAAGCCAACAATGCGCAGGTTTTCTTTTATGGTAAACCATTCAACGTTATCGGCGCTTCCTTCGATCTTGAGAGTTTTGTCAAAAATTTCTTCCGCAACACCAAGTTTAATTTTGTTAATACTTTTTTTATTCTGAAACTTTAAGGTAACGTACGAGCAACATTTCCGGATGTAAGTGTTGTTAATTAATTCAAGAGGTACTTCTTCCTCTTCGATTTTATTCCCGAGCCATTCGAACAGATAAGGAATTTCAACGGCATCCTTACCAGTCACATTGTACAATCGGATATCGTTAAGTGATGAAACACTCCTGGCCAGAATGTCTGGGGCGAGTTCTATGCTATACCAGCCTTCTTTTTCAACCCTGTCGAGCTTTCTTTTATAATCATACCCATTCAATTGTGCAAACAGCGGGTGGACCATAAATAACAATGACACCATTGATAATACAAAGAACGTTAGTCTTGTTTTGGTCAGATTTCTATTCATCGTTACTTAAAATAATGTTTTTGAATTTTTGATATAAGAACGAAACAACCAGCAGGAGCACTCCGAGTGCAACAAACGCAATAACTTTATTACCGGTTGCGAGACCGCTGATATCATAAATGAGCAATTTAAAAAGTGTTATACCAAAAAGCACAATGGCAGGAATCCGAACCCACTTTTTCTTTTTCCATATACCGAAGGCTATCATACATAATGAATAAATTCCCCAAAGCACCGTATAGCCCACTTTATGGGAAATTATCTCATACCGTAGAGCATCTTTGGAATGACTTAGTATCATTAAATTTGTTAATTCGCTGCTCAATACAATTAAAATAAAAAGACTCATTGCCGACGGAGAAATTTTTAAAATACCCGTTTTTTTCAGCATGTCCATTTTGGAAAGTAAATACATAAGATAAAAGAGAACGGATAGGAATGCAAAACAGATGTACCTGAAATAAATATACCATTTCCCCTGATAAAAGTATTCGCTTTTGTAGCCTGAAAGATAATGCGACCGTAAAGTACTTAAATCAGATAATCCTATGCACAGTATCACTATTACAGCAAGCGTGCTTAAGCACAATGCAGACCAGATGATAGCAGGATGCTTCCATTTTTTGATTGAATGGAAACTGAATGCGGCCATAAAAAGGGCCGTATAATTCAAGAGCCACAGGCGTCCAAATTTCAGTAAGTCTTCGTCATATAAGCTGTACTTATTTAATTCAACAGCGGAAAACTGGTACTTTTGAAGCCAGAAATTGGAAATTTCGAAATAGAATGTAAAATAGGTAATTAAGAAAAGAACTATGGGAATAGGGTAGTTTGCTATTCGGGATAGAGAAAATCCCGAAGACCCTTCGGAAAGCAAAGGCCTTTTTTTATTTAATAAAATTACTCCAGCCAATGAACATATCATCATCAAAGAGGTGAGAAAGGTGATATTAAAAAAGGGATGCAAGGTTATTATTTTAAAATAAACATTTTTCCAGTCTTGTAATAAACTGAAAACGCCAGGTAAAATCATAGTAAACGCCAGCCATTCGTAGAACCTTACATTTTTAATTCTTCCGACCCAAAACAATATAAATATTTCGGCAGTCCAAAATAACGTCACCCAGTTTCCATTCAATTGAATTGGAATGGCAATAGTTACGAAGCAAATCACAAGTCCCATTAAAAGGTAGAAAAGTTTGCGGTCAAGCTGTTTGTTTCTGAAAACAATATAACTGAAAAAAAGGTGAATAACGGCATTGACAAGCGTAAACAAGCCCAGATACATACCTTCATTTATACGGTTGAATATGGCATAGCCGATACCAAAGTAAACAAAGCTATTGATTAGCAGGAGAACAACATCTTTTGCGTGGAATTTCTCTTTATGTATGGTTTTGTACGCCATAAAATTGAGGTAGAAAATGATGAAAAAAACGGCACTAAAAACTATTGCAATGGTTTGATGTTGTGCAGAATTATATTGCAGGAAGAACCATATACAAAATATTATCCAGCTCAATGAAAAAGCAACATAATTGAGCATGTTCCAGTATTTCCTGATAGAAAGTGCTAAAATACCGATGTTGATAATTGTCATATAGGAGAACAGAATTTCTACCCTCCCGGAGCCGCTCCCTAAAAGGAAAGGCACTGCATAAGCGCCCCCTAACCCGAAAATCCCGATTACCTGCCTGTCATAAACGGTTGCCGCAAAAACCGTAAATGCGGTAAAAATAATCATTACTGTAAATGCGACAACTTGTGGAATAAGGCCATAACGACTATATGCGAAAAAAGTGGTAAAATAAAGCGTAGCCATTCCACCACTCAATATGACAGCACTGAATCCCTCATATTTTTTCTTTAGTTTTAGCGCAATTGCGAGAATTCCCGCACCTGCCAAATATCCAAAAACAATCCATGTAAGCGGGCTTATCAAGCCGGCATCATTGGCATATTTCACACCTATTGCAATTCCTATAACAAGTATTGCAATGCCGATTTTGTTAATAATGTTACCGCCGATATATTCCTCGAGGCTGAAAGATATCTTTGGCTTTTGAGGTTGCAGTGGCGGAGTGAAAGTTCGTTGGGGTTTACTGATGGTAATTGATTCGGGGATTTTTACAACAGGAGGCTCTTTTTTTGTTTCAACTACTTCAACTTTCTCTTTTCGGGGTTGAACCGTATCTTTCTGAACGGTTGGTTTGTATTTTTCGTGTTTTAGCTGTTCAACTTGTTTTTGAAGTGCATTTAATTCTGTACGATACCACTCAAGATCTGTTAAAAGGATGGATATTTTTTTACTTATCGATTCTATCTTCTTTTCTGTAGTCATGCCAGAAAGGAAGTCATACCCACAATCGCATTGCTGAGCATCGTCTGAATTCGTTAAACCACATTGAGGACATTTCTTCATTTTTATCTTCTCGGCATGATCCTAACACTTATGTGGAAAGCCATTGTAGTATGGCAATCGTGAAATTCTGGATTAGTCATCCACACCACATCGCGCGTACACGAACAGTCAGCGGTTGGTTGTTATCCTGGAAGAACATTACTGAAAGTAAAACTCACGAATTGCAATCTTTGGAGAAAAGCGGATTTCAAACTCCCCCCCAACGCTCACGGATACTCTTCCATATAACTTATATCAATATCATTAAGTTAAGCTATCTGCCTTAGAAGTCTCCCTTAGAAAAGTGGGATTCAGGGGTTGTTTAGATAAAATAATCCTTAACTTAATGACATTTTATCTTATATACTACATATGCTACCAGGCGCCGTCAAGTGCATACCGCACTTTTCAGAATTCCACGGGACTTGTCCTGGAAGCAGTCAATAAACTTATAAATACTATTCCACAAGATAGAGAGATGTTGCACATCCATAGTACCGGCTTAAGACCTATCTTTCCCATTTCTCGGCAAACTTTGCCACCATACGAATCAGGTTTGTATTTTCGACACCGTTGAATGTCATAAGAGGTTTGTCCCAAGTAATTATTTTGTTGCAAAACTGCTCTGTTTTTCCTGGCAAATGAGAGGCACGCAGCATGACCACATGGAGCAAACTTTTAGAATTTGAGCCAATTTCATCGAATTGGCTGGAAATATCTTTTTATGTGCAACATGGGCTCGAAATTTCTACCATTGCCTTAGTTGATGGGACATACAACACTGCCTATACCCTGAGTGTCAACAAAAGAAACGGGGGGCGTCCCCGCCTCTATGGAAACAAAATCAATCTGAACTCCATTGACTTGTCAAAGTTCTCCTGTTACACGGTTGACGAGCATACACGGCTCTCTAGTGGGCTCGTGTATAGTATTTCCCTAAAAAGGAAAATACACCTTGTTTATGTCATATATACTGATACAAAGGGCAAACAGTCCTATGCGCTGCTTTTTTCAACTGATGTTACCTTGGGTGCCAGCACCATATATCGCTATTATACTGCACGATTCCAGATTGAGTTTGTGTTTCGGGACGCTAAGCAATTTACCGGCCTTACCCATTGTCAGGCACGGACAAGAGAGAGTCTCGATTTCCATTTTAATATGAGTTTGAGTCTTATCAATCTTGCACGTATTGAGCATCGGATGAAATATCCAACAGACAATGAAGGTTTTTCCATGGCCTCTTTGAAACGATCTTATATCAACGAAATGCTGCTCAACTTATTTTTATCAAAGTTAGAACTTGACCCTAACAATGAAAAAATCCAATCGGTTTATCAAGAACTTAGAAATTACGGCACTATTGCCGCTTAAAATTGTCTGAACTGTTGTCAAATAAACAATACTAATATTCTATCTTATTTTTATCAAATAATTGTCTAGACAATGGGGTACACTTTACTATAATTTCCGTTAAATTGAAATTATCTATTCCATAAGGAGGTGAAATAAAGTAGAAATTTATATTTTTTTGTGTATTGTTTAAAAAAGCCGGATTGAAAAACAATTAATATAAACGAAGAGGAAAAAATATTATGAAGACTATGCATAAATTTATAATAATGCTTATCATCACTACTTTATGTGGTTGTGCCACCGTACAATTGGCTTCACAGCAATTAGATCAGGAGGCAAAGTCTTTTACGGCGTCACCGGAGAAATCAAATATTTATATTGTCAGGGGAATGGGACTAGGATTTGTTGTAAGTTTTCAAATTGCTTTAGACGGGAAAATAATCGGTTCGATAGCACCTAATACGTATCATTTATTGACTGTTGCACCGGGACAACACACTATTAGTGCTTTTTCTGCGGAAAATAGTGCTCAGGTAAGTATAAATACAGAGTCGGGTAAGAATTATTATGTAAAAGTCGGTCCTCGTATGGGATGGGCAGCTGCCCGAGTAGGAGTTGAGATAATAAGTGAGGAAGAAGGAAAGAGAGCGGTTTTAGAATCCAAGCGGGCCGAAAGCATATCCTATTAATGACTCTATTGAGAAGCCAGATATTCCCAACTCAGTGTATCATCTGTTCCGGTATACTCTGTAAAAAACTTTTTTTTGTAAGTTTTTTAAGCAACATTTTTCGTGTATATGGGTGTACGATAAAAAACAAGATATGGTCATAAAGAACGCATCATGTAATTGTCCTTGAAAAGTTATTTGGTATTCCCAAAATTTATCTCTTAACATACTAATCAGAGCGAGTTGGGAAAAATTATTAATAACTACGAATTGTTTTTTATCTTTTCAACAACTAAATATTTCGTATGATGCTACAGCGCTAAGCGCCTATATTACAGATGAACAATATGGGATGGGAATGGTATTTTCTGTAAACACGGAATATGAATAAATCAACAAAAAAGAGATACGATGAAATACCGTATGCTTATTATTTTTGTGGCTTTTTGTAGTCTGATTGTTAGCTGCACCTCCATGCAGATGTCCAATGAGGATGAGATAACTAAGCAGGTCGGAAAGCAGGAAAATCAAGTTACTCAGTATGTAGAGCAAAAAAGATATGCTGATGCGGAACCATTTGCAAGGCAAGCAATAGATATTGCAGAAAAAGGGCTCGGGTCCGGGCATCCCCTGGTAGCTTTGGAACTCAATCTGTTGGCTTGGATATACCTAAAGCAAGCCAAATATACCGAAGCAGAACCATTGTTTAAACGCTCTCTTAATCTCTCTGAACAGCAAGTGAAGGGAAGGTGGGGAAGTTGGTGGGCTAATCACCCAATGAAGAGAATGATCATTTATGAGGGTTTGGCAGAGGTTTACTCCGCACAGGGGAGGTATCAGGAAGCTGAACAAGTCCTCAGAAATACACTTGTCATTTTTGAAAAAGCGGGCATTCCCGCAGAATTTTTGACCGGCGTGCGAAACAGTTTATCGGAAATATATAAAAAAACTGGCGGGGAAGTTGAGGCCCAAAAACTGAACGACATAAGTCGCCGGCGTGTGAAGGCGACAGAAAAGTCAGTGGCACATCCGGCGGTTCCGGGGAAAGACGATCGAATTATGGTTCGGGCAATGTCGGTAAATCTGCCACCGGGGAACAATTGGCAGAAGCGGGAAGTGCCGATACCTGAGGACGGACTACTGCTGGAGTTCGAGCGTAGCCTTCCAAATGGGAATAGGGTGCAGATTCATATTGCGGACTATTTTGGGACAAGGGGTTCTGTAGCTTATTTGTCGGTAATGTGTGGACAAAGCGATGCCAAACGACTTGCCGAGTTTGTCGGCATGCTTACAAATATACCCCAGTTAAAAGAGGGTCTGCGAAACTCGGAATGGGTCGACACGGTGCGTACACCTCAGAAGCGTTTCGGCGCAGTTTGTAAGGAATATCATGTTGTAAGGGAGGAGCGTGTTGAGGAGAAGGAATTGTTTCTCTGTCAAGACTGGATGTTATTCTGCATTGATCCCGTGAGCCATATCCCGATTGAGATCGACTATGCTGAGCTCTATCCTGCGGTCGGTGGTGAGCCAAGTCAGTCCTTTGCTGCTGATGCGGCTGCGTTTTTTAACAGGATTGAATTTCGCAGTCAATGAAAAAAGTCTTTGTCCTGCGATGAATAGTCAGACAGGTCTACCTATTGAAGCTATCGATCGTTATCCTTTATTGACAGCCGGGAAGCCCGGCGATACAAGTGTCTTATAATCATTTTTTATGGAGGTTTACATGAAGGGAAACCGGGGCTCAGGATTTATGCTTTCTGCTGTCGGTATTCTTTTTCTTGCGGCAACGGTAATATTTACCGGCTGCGCGAGCTATAAACAGCAGGTTACACCCATAAGACTACCGGCCGCCTATGGCAGTGTACAACGGGTGTCCGATACGGACATTGCTGCAAAGGCATACAATAATGAGAAGGAGGCAGATTCGGCCTTCGGTTTTGATATACGGGGTGCCGGCGTGCTTCCTGTGGAGATAGTCTTTGACAATAAAGGAAATCAATCCTTCGAGATCATATCAGGACAGACCTTTCTGGAAGATGATCAGAATAACCTCTGGCCCATTCTTGATTCCAAAATCGCCTATGACCGGATTGCCAAAAAGACCGAACTCGGCAAGGTTGCCCCCAAGGCGGCAGAAAAAGGCGCTCTTGCTGGCATTGCTGGAGCGGTCATCGGTGGGGCTATCGGTATTGTAACAGGCCAGAACGTGGGTGAAGCAGCCTTGATGGGCGCTGTTATAGGCACTGCAGCAGGGGCCACAGCGGGCGGTATTCAAGGTTATGCTGATACGCGGGACGTGGCGCGAAAAATAGGCGATGACCTCAAGACGAGAACCCTTGAAAACAAACCAATTCCAGCGAAGGAAATCTCCTATGGATTTCTTTTCTTTCCCGGTGAATCCTCAAAACCGAAGGGGCTAAGGCTAAAGCTGAAGGAGAAGGAGTCGGATACAGTCCATACTCTTTATTTTGGATTATAGCCGGTTTGGGATAACATTTGAGCCTACCATAACGGTATCTGGAAATTGCGTTCTAAGAAGGTAAGGTTATTCATAAACTGTAGAATAACTTATTACCTTGATGGGGGTAGTATAATGATTAAAAAGTCACGGGGTCAGTGCTTTACGAATAGGTTCGATGCATGTAGCATGGCAATGTTGGCAAGGTGGCCCACCATTTTATTTGCTATGGTCTTGTTGTTGTGCGCGTGTGCGGGGGTACCTTCCGAAACCCGCAGGGAAGTTAGCAAAGCGTCTGAGAGTCGGCCGGTCACCCCCGGAGTTGACGATCAGATCAAGGTACGTACAATGTCCGTTCATCTTCCGTCATCACCCGGCTGGAGCAAACGCGAAGTCCCTATGCCCAATGGTGGTATGCTATTCGTTTTTGAACGAGATATTCCTACGGGGAACCGGGTACAGATTCACGTTGCTGACTACTTTGGACAATCCATGGTCTTACCCATGGAACTTGCGATGAGCGGCCACAATGACACAGAGCGACTTGGAATGTTTATCTTATTGACTGAATCGGCGGTTCGTTCTGAGATCCGGCGACAATCTGAATGGGTTAAAATACTGCGTGAGCCGCAACGCAGCTTCAATGCAGCCTGTCTCGAAAAGCATGAAGTACGGGAAGAGCGCGCAGAAGATGGTAACCTTTATCTTTGGCAGAACTGGATGTTTTTCTGTGTTGACCCGGTGAGCCACATTCCAATCCAGATTGACTATGCAGAACGCTACCTGGCAGAGGGTGGAACGCCGAGCCCGACTTTCACTGAAGACGCGGCATCATTCTTTGACAGCATTCAGTTTTACGGAGCGGACATGTCCACAAGGCCTGTTGCTGAAGTCACCGCAGCATTCGTGCAGGCAAATAATAACCTCTTCAGCAATATTGACTTTAATGATTACCCGGCGGCAGTGGTGTTCAGTCTGGATCCAAACGTCAAGTATTCCATGCTGCTAAACTTGGCACATCGTCTCTTTATGTTGAAAGGCACTTCCCCCAAAGACCCGTCAGAGAATGCTATTGCCAAGTATCTGACTGATGAGCGATGTTTTCCCACCAGATTTTTCATGGTGCCGGAGTCGATATCCCATAGCGACGAGGTTTTTATGGGCGATCTCTTGATCCACCGGTCACTGCTCCCGAAAGGACACATCGGGAAAGGAAGCGGATATGGCGAGTTTCTGTTTAGAATACGGGTGTATCCGGCCTCTGAGCACCACTATCTGCTGGAGCATGTTGGGATTCAGTGGCTAAAGTAAACAACTGAAAGGAGGGATTGAAGATGCGTAAATGGAATATTGTAGTGTTGGTGCTCGCCACACTTGCTACAGTGTGTTGTGGGTGTGCGGAAACAAGGAGGCAGGAACGACCAGCTACGGAGTTCAAGACTGGACAGACCATTGTAAGTGAAGACCAATTTGATAAAACAACTCCGAAGTCGTACGTTGAGTTCCTTGTAGCCTATGGTTATCGGACATTTAGCGGGATATCACTGCCAAAGGAGGCTATCGAAGAGTGCAATGCTGGTGCGACGGCTTATGGACAAAGAAGGTTCGGGGATGCCGAGAAACACTATCGGCACGCTTACGAGATCATTGTGCGCAAGTTAGGCACCAACCACCCGGCGACTGGCATGCAAGCTGTTGTGCTGGGTGACGCGCTGGTCGAGCAGCACAAATATGCTGAAGGAGAGCAGTTACTGCGCCGGGGCCTGGAGGTCTTCGAATCACGGCCCGCCAAGGACGCTATCGACCGCGTTTATTCAGGCAGAATCTGTGCAAGACTCGGATTGTCGCTCTATGGCCAGCGCAAATTTACTGAGGCTGAAGCATTTCTCCGCCGCGGGCTGGAGATTCTCAATCCTATGTTTGTCGATGAAGCTATCGTCGCATTCAACATCTATCTTGGTGAGGCGCTTTACTACCAGGGCAAGTATTCTGATGCTGAGGGTGTGTTTCGTAATGCACTCGAGACGAACGAGAAGTTGTGCGGTCCGGAAGATTACGAAACCGCTCGGAGCTTGAGGGGTTTGGCATTGGCAACGTTCTATCAGAAGCGATACGCCGAGGCAGAACCCCTACTCCGCCGAGCGCTTGGCTTATATGAAAAGAACAGGAATATTGGTCCGTATCACGAGGATACTATCGAATTGAAAAGGTTACTCGATGTTTGCCTCGAAAACATGGAGAGGTAAGGTGGGCGCATTTGGCAGATCAGTTATTACTATTATATAATCCATTACTCAGCGAACAACAGGAAACAAAAGGTACTGGGGAGGATGACTCTTAACGACGTTCTTATTTAAGACTCAGTATCTTATAAAAAAGAGGTTTTTGTCTGTTAACATTTTATGTTTACAGCACCAACGCTTCTCTCCTGTCCATCGACATTTTTATGTGGGTGCTACAGAGCCGTTTTCCTGTGTATCTGCGTCCATGAGTTTATTTACTGCATCAATCACAGGCTCAGAGGAATTATAAATTTTTGCTATGGGATTAACGATGGCCAGACCACGGTAATAGGTTACAAGTCCTTCTGCAACCTCTGTTAATATTTTATTGAATGTATTACGTTTCTTTGCCCGGGCCAGTTTTACTTCAGGTCCTTTATCACCGGTAATCGGAATCCGCTCATAATTGCCAAAATCCATCCGTAAAATATTCAGCATGCCGCCCTGTCCTGATAGTTGGTTCACTATTTCCCCTGATGGTAATGAGGCGATAAAGGCAAGTGGGTAGGTGTAATCTTTATATCCGTCTTTTTGGATGTAAAAATCACTCTGTACGCTCAGTGATTCAAAATAGGCGTGTACCCGCGACAAACATTTTTTGTTTACCAGGGATTCATCGATTTCTTTGACTTGCTTGTTCGCTTTTTTTAACCTTCCCAGGATGATTGTCGAGGCAATCACCCTCTCATGTTGATAAGTCTTTACCTCGATCTGGATATAATCATTGCTGGCAAATTGCCATAACATGAGGTTGCATATCCTGTCGCCATAAAAAGCAGAGCCGGTAAATTTTATATTTACCGACGATATTTCTATTTCCGGAAAGAGGATTTCAAGAGGAAGGATGATCTTGGAAATGGTCATTGCGCCGGGAACAATGTTGCCTTTTCTGTGAATGATGTTGTTGTCGTTTGTTACATCAACAAATATTTCACCATACTGTTTATGGATTTTATATTCATGTTTAATTAAAAATTTATCCCAGATATGTAATCGGCATTCACGGGTATTGACATTTTCTAATTTCAGGGCCGGACGAGGTGTTCGTGCTTTTGCGTCCCGAAAGCAAATTTTGTCGGTCAAAAAGGCGTCCAGCCTTCGCATGGGTATCGAAAATAGTGGAGATTGTGGCATTGTCATAAGCGCCGTCAACAATAAATTTTTCGTTGTCTCATCATTTTTTTGATTTTAGTGTGTAACTTATCTTATGTCAAGGATATAAATTTATTGCAGTGGATTTTTTATTTTAATTAAACGATTGTCATGATAGTATTATATTATAAGCCCTTTTCATAAAACTTTTT
Organism: uncultured candidatus Brocadiaceae bacterium; assembly: GCA_964370795.1. Taxonomy (GTDB): domain Bacteria; phylum Planctomycetota; class Brocadiia; order Brocadiales; family Brocadiaceae; genus JAHFOW01. Next base: position 7,866 of record CAYJME010000039.1, on the reverse strand, counting down.
TCAAATCAGGAGGTCATATATGCCAGTAAAACAGTTGGAAGAGTTTTTAGACGCCAATAACATCAAGTACATCACCATTAACCACTCCAGGGCATTTACTGCCCGGGAAACAGCACGGTCTGCCCATATTCAGGGAAAGGATATGGCAAAAACGGTTATGATTAAAATTAATAACAAACTGGTTATGGCGGTACTTCCCTCTTCCTTTAAAATAGATTTTGATCTTTTAAAGCAGGCCGTTGGATCTGGTGACGTTGTACTGGCGGATGAACGGGAATTTAAAAACCTCTTCCCTGCGTGTGAAGTCGGCGCCATGCCGCCCTTTGGAAATCTGTATAACATGGAAGTCTTCGTGGAAAAACACCTGACAAAAGACAAGGAAATCGCATTTAACGCCGGAACCCATAGAGAGTTGATCAGCATGGCATACAAGGACTTTGAACGGTTGGTAAAACCTAAGGTAACGAAGTTTTCAGCATTATTGGTGAATCAAGAGTAAAAGACTCTACCACCCTGCTCGACGGGTAAAGCCGATTGTAAAATTATTGAGCGTAAATTATAGATTTTTAGTGCGGATTTTCTATGACGAATGAAGCAAAAAGTGTCCTCGAAACAGCTCTTGCGGAAGAAAGAAAGGCAAGCCGCTTTTACTCAAATTTGTCGCTTCAGATGGAAGACAGAGGCGCGCGTATAAAATTTGAGGTTATGTCCGCAATTGAACAAAAACACTACGAGATCTTATTTTCCTGGTATCAGGAAAAATTTAAACAGGCGCCTTTCGTAAGAGAACCCGCAGAACTGAAGATTGTTCGTCCCGAAACACCGACAAAAACAATCTCCTTCGGCGATGCTATTAAGGTCATTATGGAGACAGAATGGCGGGCGTACGAATTTTACAAAAAGGCCGTTGAAAACTCAACCGATGCCAACGATCGAAAGATATTTCAATCGCTTGCAGAAATGGAAAAGGCTCATTTTGAGCAATTCAGGACAGAATATAATTATACGACAGAAAAAATTATCCGCTTTGCCAGTGAGGATATTCCCTGGATGATGGAGGTATGTTAAACGATAGCACGTAAAGGAAATTATATTAAATAGGTATCAAGCACACATACCATCCAATGTGCTACTGCTCGTTGCTTTTTTCAGGGGGGTGCACTATGCCAATCCAAAAACTCATAACAACAGCAGAGCTATTGCCACTCATACCTATACACAAGCGAGTCACAACGAAGTGGTGTTCTCTTGCTGTCGTGGCTATGATAATTACGCTCACGGTCGGCTTACTGGCGATACCTGTACATGCAGGCGTTGTTTATGTCCAGCCGTCCAGCGATACACTTCTCTTCCAAATCCTCATTTCTAATAAAATGTCAAATAAAAATAAAAGAATTAGTTTCGTAGAGGCGAGATTTTATCTTGATTCTGACTTCTCGCTTCTCTATACAGGTCTCCAATATTCTACGCTACCAAAAGTTTCATAATTATTATGGCATCTTTATTGCTTATGGTATCAAAGGTAATTTAAATCATACAGGGTTTTACTTGTTAATTCACACATGATTTAATCGTTCTTAAGTTCTTACGGATAGAGGAGAAATGATTTTTCGCATTTGAACAAAAAAGATTAAAAGGAGTAACAACCCGATCCATGTGTATAGAATTGTATGTCTAGAATTTTGGATAAAATTCAAGAGGAGGGAATAAAAATGAATTTAATAAAATGGGATAGACCGGATCCTTTAGATGGGCTCTCTCATATTCAGCGTGAGATGAGCGATTTGCTCGATCTTCTGAGCTCTTCTCCGCAGATAGAAGGTTATGTAAGCGCAGATTTCCCGCCTATTATTGTTTCTGTGAGCGGGGATAACATCATCGTGCGTGCAGAACTTCCGGGAATTAAAATAAACGATCTGGATATTCAGGTTGTCAATGATGTATTAACCATCAAGGGCGAAAGAAAATCAGGTGAGGAGTCAGCAAAGATAACCTATTTGCGAAGAGAAAGAAACTACGGCACATTTGCCCGGTCTCTCGTATTACCAGAAAAGGTTGACGTGGATAATGTGACTGCGTCTTATAAACAGGGTGTATTAACCGTAAAATTGCCCAAATCACCTGAGATAAAACCAATGCAAGTCGTCATTAAAAATTCATGATGATACATGAACTTTTAAGTACGTAAACATTAAACAAGAAGAATCAAATAAGGAGTCCCGTGTATGGAAAAAAAAGAATATTCACCTGTTGAAAAAAAGAAAATTACGCCAGACAAGTGTGTTGCAACAGGGCGAGGCGACTGGTATTTTCCTTTATCTGATATTTATGAAACACCCGATAATTTTATGATTGTTATAGATATGCCCGGAGTCGCTAAGGAAAATGTAACCATTGATATGCAGAATAATGAACTCGTTATCAATGGCGAGGTTTCTCTGGAGTCATACAACGACGAGAAGGTAATCTATAATGAATATAATATCGGACATTATCACCGTCACTTTGTGCTCTCGGACGCTATCAACAGGGAGAAGATTGAGGCGAAAATGGCCGATGGCGTTTTGACCCTTGTTTTACCCAAGGCAACGTCAGTAAAACCAAGGAGAATTGAAGTCAGGGCAGAGTAAGTTTATATTTTTCAAAGGGGTACAAGGAATACAAAAGCTCCCATTTTTGAAAGGTGCGTAGGTAATGATTTTCATTGATAAAACAGGGTGTGTGGGCTGTGAGGAGTGTTTGCATGTATGCCCAACATTAGCTATTATTATGAAAGAGGAAAAGGCAGACATTATCCAGCACAAGTGCAATGAATGCGAGCGGTGTATTCTGGTATGTCCGGTAAAGGCTATCAAGATAGTTTCCGTACAATTAAGGTAGGTGGTTTAATAATTTTTAAAAACTTTTTAAAAAGGAGCATAAAACATGGCAGAACCAGGCTTATTTTGTCAGATTAATACAGCAGCATCGGGTCCGGCGGAGACGGCAAAAAAACACGTCCCGGTAATTTCCGTGCAGGGAGACGCAAAGGTTGGACAGCCCTTTGCGGTAACCATAAAGGTAGGGGAGGCACCCCATGTTATGGAAAATGGGCACTTCATTCAGTTTGTCGATCTTTACTGCGGGCATATTTATATTTCGCGGGTAGATTTTACTGCCGAACTGAACAAGGCTGAAGTGACCCTCACCGTGGTTTTACAGCACGAGGGAAAGAGAACGCTTCGCGCATTTAGCCGCTGCAACCTCCATGGCATCTGGGAAGGCACGAAAGAAGTGAATGTAGGCAAATAAGATAAAAAATGTAGTTTCTGTCAGTGACTGCACCACGAGCACCGAAGGGGGCACGATGGGTATTATTCGCGTGGTCACATATGAGGATTAGTATCTTAACAAACAAAACAATTATAGTCTTACTGTTTAAAAACTTTTTTTGTAAGTTTTTTACAACCCCCCTCACCCCCTTTTCTAAGGGGGATTTCAGGATGCCCCCTTAGATCGGGAGATTTGGTTGCGGCGTAACTGCGCTAGGGAATTTTAAAATGGCAGGGGGTAAAATTGTATGTCCGTGCCTGATCGGGCATTGTGTGTTTTATAAACCTTTATTTTTTAGAAGGAAACAAACATGAAGAAGATAGGAATTTTTGGTGTAATGTCATTAGCGGTGGCCCTGGGTTCAGCGGCCTATTTTTCTGGAACTGCGCACGCTGATATAGATGCAAAGAAATTGTACATGACCCATTGCAAGACCTGCCACGGCGAGAGTGGAAAACCCACCGACCTTGGCGTAGGGCTGGAAGCACGCGACTTCACCGATGCGGCGTGGCAGGCAAAGGCAACCGATGAACAAATTATCAAACAAATCACTAATGGCACGCCGGATAAAATGATGCCGTTCAAAGAAAAACTCTCCAATGATGAGATTAAGGCGTTGGTGCCTGTGGTCAGAAGCTTTGGAAAGAAATAAACCATTATTATAAAACTTACTCCTTTAACCACAGAGGAATATGAGTTATGAAATGTAGAAGAAAAATATGGGTGTACATAACATCCATATGTATTATGGCAGGTTTATATGCAGGATTCTCGTCTGTTTATGGACAGGAAGGCGAAGAAATTAATCCAAAAAAATTATTCGACTACCACTGCGCTACCTGCCATGGAGACGATGGCAAGGGCACTAAGAGAGGTCATGAGTTAAAGGCGCCCAATCTTGCAGATGCCAACTGGCAGGCAACAAAAAAAGATGAAGAGTTGCTGAATTCCATCACCAATGGCAAAAACAAAATGCCGCGATGGAGCGAAAAGCTCAAACCGGAAGAAATACAGGCGCTTGCCAGGTATGTGCGAAAATTAGCTCCTAAAAAGAGGGAGTAATATCACTGCCTGCAATGTACAGGTATTGCATTTGACAAGCCACTTCTTTATCACCGCCCTTTAGGGAGGGAGGTAAAGAAGTGGTTTTTGTCTTTTCACCGTCATATTTGTAAAAAGGAACCCATGAAAACATGAAGAGAATAGGCGTACTTACAGGCGGCGGCGACTGTCCGGGGCTGAACGCCGTTATCCGCGCCGTCGTTAAAACGGCGTCACTGAAGTACAAGTACGAGGTGATTGGGATAGAGGACGGTTTTGACGGCCTTGTCTTGCCCAATAAAACCAGGGTCTTAACGCCCTGGAATATTCGTGGTATTCTCCCCATTGGCGGAACTATTCTGGGCACAACCAATCGGGCTAATCCCTTTCAATATAAAGTTACTAAAGGCGGTAAAACAGAGGTAAAAGATATTTCCCGGAAGTTGCTGAAAAAGGTTCAAACGCTCGGATTGGATGCCCTGGTTGTTATTGGAGGCGACGGTTCGCTCGCCATTGCCAGTGAATTATTCAAAATGGGCTGTCCCATTGTTGGCGTCCCGAAGACCATTGATAATGACATCCTGGCAACGGACGTCACCTTCGGATTCAATACTGCGGTAGAAACTGCCACAGAGGCGCTGGACCGTTTGCATACCACCGCAGAAAGCCATCATCGTGTCATGGTCGTGGAGGTCATGGGGCGCTATGTGGGTTGGATTGCCCTGGAAACGGGGATTGCCGGGGGCGCTGATGCGATTCTTATCCCTGAAATTCCCTTTGATATTGGAAAGGTATGCAAGAAGATTAACGACCGCAAAAAGGGTGGTAGCAGATCCAGCATCGTCGTTGTGGCCGAGGGGGCAAAGTCAATCGGTGGTGAAGTTTCGGTAATATCCGCTTCGGAAAAAGGAGGGGGCGCTGAACGCCTTGGCGGGATTGGAGACAGGGTAGGCAGGGAACTCTGTAGCGGTTGTATGGGAATGGAGGTGCGCGTCACTGTCCTTGGGCATATACAGAGGGGAGGCTCTCCCAATGCCTATGATCGCATTCTTTCCACCAGATTCGGCGTCGCCGTAGTAGACCTCATTGCCCGGAAGAGGATTGGCGAAATGGTTTGTTTAAGAGGACAAACGATAGAATCCGTTCCCCTGAGCGAGGCAGTAAGGGATCAAAAACGTGTGCCCACGGAAGAAGGTTTGGTAGAAATGGCTGAATCAATAGGGATTTGCTTTGGTCGATGAGTACATTGGTGGACTCTCTGCGCTTAATTAGTTTTTTAAGAACCCATGTTGTAATTTTATGATGAGGGTTATTTATAAGCACATATGAAACATATCATCATAGGAAACGGGGTTGCCGGGACAGAAGCAGCAAAGAATATTCGTAAAAGAGCGCTTTTATCGGAAATATTGATTTTTACACAGGACCATTACCCATTTTATTCCAGACCCAGAATTCCGGAATTGCTGGCCAGAGAGGTGTTGGTCGAAAATATTTTTGTTCATACGATTGAATGGTATCATAAGAACAAAATTCAATTATATCTCAATTGCACAGTAAAACATATCGACCCAAAAAACCAGAAAATAACCCTTACGGATGGGTCCATATTTTCCTATGACAAGCTGTTATTGGCGACCGGAAGCAACGCTGCCATGCCGCCCATTGATGGAATCAATACTTCGAGGGGTGTTTTTACCTTGCGGACGGTAGAAGATGTTATGAACATTTCCCGATCTATAGCGGGAGCAAAGACATTTACCCTTATTGGTGGCGGACTCCTTGGTCTCGAAGCCGGGAATGCATTGAGGAAACTGGGGTTTTCGGTAACGGTGGTCGAATTCTTCGACCGGTTACTTCCGCGACAATTGGATGATAGCGGATCTGCCATGTTACAAAAACAAATGGAGGGTATGGGTTTAAAATTTATTCTGGGCGCTCAATCCAGGGCTATACATGATGAAGGTTCTGTAAGAAAATTATCATTGAATGATGGGAGGGTTATTGAAAGCGATTTTATCCTGGCCTCCGCAGGGATTAAACCAAACACCACCCTTGCCGGGGAAGCTGGTATTTCTGTAAACAAAGGCATCCTTGTTAACGACCGCATGGAAACGAATGTGTCTGACATCTATGCCGCTGGCGATGTGGCAGAACATAAAGGCAGGATATACGGCATCTGGCCTGCATCCCAAAGACAGGGTGTGGTCGCCGGAATAAACATGTCAGGCGGAAACGAAAATTACTCAGGTACGGTACCATCAACAACCCTGAAAGTAGCCGGTATCCACCTTATCTCAATAGGTGACATTTCGGCAGAGGATAAAACGGTTGAACACCTTCAACGAAAAGATACGGACAAAAATATTTACAAAAAGCTTTTTATCAGGGATGGCAAAATTATCGGCGCAATCTTTCTGGGCGATAAAAAGAATGCGTCGGAAATAGAACAACTCATGCAAAAGAAAGTTGATGTGGGTAAGGTTAAAGATAAGATATTGGAGCCAACGTTTGATTTTAATAATCTATTGAAAACTCTTTAATCTGTGGTTTTAAAAAAATAATTTTATGATAATGAGTCCCATGATAACTTCTCTCCTGGCATTTAGTTTACTCATTATCGGTATCGTTGCTGTTACGCTTATCGCTCTTCATCTGGGAAGAAACAACCAAACATGCCATGCGCGGTTCTTTCGGTGGGCGCATCGCATCGCTGGTTGTATTTTTGTAGCGCTCTATTTATTTATACTTGTCGTAATGCTCCAAAAACTGACCAGGAATTCGGTTTCCCTGTCGGCAAAGGACGCTATTCATGCATATATAGGCATTGTTATTTTACCCCTGTTCATAATTAAGATATGTATTGTCAGGCTCTTTAAAAAGTACCATCAACGTCTGGCAATGTATGGGATTACCATTATGATAGCCGCCTTTGTGACCGTTATGATGAGTGCGGGACACTATACGCTTTCCCTCTTGAGGAGTCAGTATATTCTCCTTTCAGAAAATGGCAGGCTGCTAAAAATCAATATAAATGCCGGCCGTAAGGTCGTCCATCAGAAGTGTTCAACCTGCCACTCCCTGGAGCGGGTATTTGCCTATGTCAAAACAGAGGCAGATTGGCGAGATTATGTGGCGCGCATGCGTGCGAAAGACCCGGCAATCCTGAACGAACTGGAATCGCTTCAGGCCGTGGGATATTTAGTGAAAAATCTGGGAATGGACGATGCAAAAATGGACGTTCAAACGGGCATGAAGATTATCCTGGAAAAGTGTCACAAGTGCCATACCCTGGAACGGGTATTTACCTTTAAAAAGACGCAGGGAGAATGGGCGCAAACTATCGAAAAGATGCGATCGTTTGACCCATATCTGCTCAATGACACAGAGACACGTCAGGTCAATTACTATCTGACCAGGATACTCGCAAAACAAAAAATTGATAACTAATTCCTAGTGCGGCGTAGCCGCAACCAAATCCCCCGATCAAAGGGAAACAACCCCCTGAGTCCC
>CAYJME010000038.1:0-21075 GCA_964370795.1 uncultured candidatus Brocadiaceae bacterium | reverse complement strand
GCAAATAATTGATATTACTGTTGATACGACTTTTACTTGTCGAACTTGGGTGAAGCCAGGTTTCGTTTAAAACAGGGTGAAGGTATAAGGGTTTTTTCTCGTCCAGAAAGGCTCAAAGAGTGGCTTGAAAAGGAAGGGTTGACTATAGAAGATCGCAAAAGTCTTATAACGGACGCTGGACAATTAGTACCTGGTTTTGATAAGTCAACAGGAGGAGTTGAATTTTTTGTTCACTCACCTTTTGCTGCTCATGTTGACGATAAATTAGAGGATCGGAATGAGTGCTCCTTGATACTTCATGCAACGTTTGACTGCGAAGGGCAAGAAACTCAGTTTATGATAATTGGCGACTCCACACATGAAGTTCTAACAGATATTGTTAACATTACAAAATATCATAAAAGAGAAGAACGCCTACAATGGGATATTTATGATATTCCACATCATTGTAGCTACAAGGCATTAAGCAGTGAAAAGGGTAAGGATAAAACCAAACCTGTTCCAGAGGTCAAGTGGCTATTGGAACAAGGTTCACAAAAGGGTATTTTAGTTTCTTGCAGCAAACCAATTCCACATAATGATGAAGATGATCAACCGCCACACAGACAGGCTGCAAATTACTATAAAGAAGTTGCAAGCTCGATAGATGGTATCTTTAAAGTAACGATGGAAAATCCAAATACATCAAAACCAAAGCCATTAGAAATAACCATTGACAAGTGGGGAGCAACAGTTAAGAAGATTATTGTTGGCGGAGGAACAGCTGCGATAAGTACCGTGGCGCCAAGGGCAGGAATTTCTTATGTCCGATAATTATCTTGATGCACCTGGTGGTGTAATCTCTAAATGCGACCTCAAAATCTCTAAGGCACAGGAAGTAGTAACTGCTATTGAAAAATTGCCCTATTTTGCGCTTCGCGAATTGCGAAGGCTATCAAATGGAACCGAAGCTGAAGTTGTTGTTTTTGACGCCGAGATTGAGGTAGGCCAAGTGACTATTCACGATATTCGATGTTCCGAACGGATTGCTATAATATTTTCTGCAAAAGATGATTCGTTTCCAGAAGTATTGGCACTGCGAGAGGACTTTCCAAAAGTTCCCCATTTAAACTTGCGTGATCAAGAAAAACCCCGTAGTCTTTGCTTGTTCAATGAAAAACATAATAAATTTAAGTTACGTTGGACACCTACGCTCTTTCTGGAACGTATCCGTGAATGGTTGTCACTAACTGCCAAGGGGGAGCTTCATGCAAACGATCAACCACTTGAACCGCTATTAATGGGTTCTCCAATACACCTGATTATTCCCTTCGATCTATTTTCTCAAGAAAGTAGTTGTAATGCTAATTTACTGGTGATTCGACGTACTAACTATGGTGAAAACACATTGACGTTTATTGCTGAGAGGATTGAGAATGCTCCTCCAGAAAAAAACGAGTTTAAATATATCGCAACTGCTATTCAATGTGCTCCTCAAGTTCATGGAATTATTAATAGACAGCCATCGAATTTATATGAACTTCATAAGTTCTTATTAGAGGCAGGAGTTGATTTGCTTTCTGTGTTAAGGAAGCGGCTTCGGGAATTTAAAGATAATGAAAAATACAATCTTTTGAAGGCTAATCTTGTATTAATTGTTGAACTGCCCAAAACAAGGAAAGTGGGTGAGTCTCCTGAAGATACTGATGTTTGGGCTTTTCTGATTTTCGATTCAATCGAGAAAATTGGTATAGAAATCGGAATTTGGACAATTTTTAGTGGAAAACTTTCTCTTTTGTTACAACATGATCTATCCAAAGAAGGTAAAACGATAACGATTCATCTACTTAATCCTGTCAACTCTCTTTCAAGAGAACTCGCTTCCCAAATAAATGGCTTTCCGCAAATAGAGAAGAAGAAAATAGTACTTGTAGGTGGAGGTGCGCTTGGTTCGCAAGTTTTTATGAATTTGGTTCGTATGGGCTTTGGCGAATGGACTGTCGTGGATGATGATTGCTTGCTGCCACACAATCTTGCTCGCCATGCACTGGCAAATGATTTTCTTGGTTATCCCAAAGCTGAAATGCTTGCCTATCAGGCTAACAATATAATTAAAGGTGAGAAAATTGCCCATGCAATAGTTGCTGATGTATTAAGCAATTCCAATTTATCAAATCAGTTGAAAACTGCCTATAGCAGCACTGAAATAATAATAGATGCTTCTGCTTCTATACCTGTCGCTCGTCATATTGCACGTGATATAGATTCACCAGGACGTCGTATTTCAATTTTTCTAAGCCCATCAGGAAGAGACGTTATTATGCTTGCGGAAGATAGAAATAGAAGTATTACCCTAGATTGTTTAGAAATGCAATATTACCGTTACTTGATAAATGAACCTTCTTTAGAAAATCACTTGAAACTGAATGATGATTCAATTCGTTATGCGCGCTCGTGTCGCGATATTAGTGCTGTAATTCCTCAAGACCTTGTTGCTTTACATTCTGCTGTTTGCAGTCGAGGAATACGCAATTTACTTTCAAAAGATTCAGCAAATATCTCGATATGGGAGACAAACTTAGATGATATTGGTGTTAAGAGTAGATATTATTCTGCCTATAAGGTTTTTGAAAATAAATTTGGCGACTGGACATTATACTGTGACAAATGGCTGTTAGATAAAATATTTCAAGCACGTACAGAAAGACTGCCTAATGAGACCGGTGGGGTTTTGGTTGGATCATTTGATATGCAAAGAAAAATTGTTTATGTTGTGGATACCGTATTATCACCTCCTGATAGTGAAGAATGGCCTACAGTTTATATTAGAGGATGTAAGGGATTAAAACCTAAGATTGAAAAAATTAAGGAAACAACATTAGGAATGTTGGATTACGTTGGTGAATGGCATTCACATCCAGTTGGATGTGGCACTGAACCAAGTGAGGATGATTGCAAGGCTTTTAGCTGGCTCGTTGATACCATGGATGTTGATGGAAAGCCAGCATTAATGTTGATTGCTGGTGAAGTAAAACATTCTTGGTATCTTGGCAGAATGAAATAGGTGATTAGAAATGAAATTAAACATTTCAGAAGCAATATCTTTGATTTTAGCTATACCTGCCCATCGTTCACATATTGAGAGCCATAGAAAAATTGGTGAAAAAGCAATAGAATTGCTTCTGGATTATAAAAACATGACTACTGACGAAACAGAAAAAGCCTTCAACATTTCAATGATTGGTTCTGTGTTATCAGCTGTACGTGCATTTTCTGTTGAGAGAGATAGAATAAGTTCAGAATGGAAATCAATTGAAGCTGTAAAAAGTTTGAGAGAAAGACTTCTCGAAGTTTTTCTCAATTTATCTCCACTTTCTAAAGGAAATTATTGGTCAAAATCTTTATTACTTTTGATAGCATTTGGTATAGCATCAAAAAACATATTTAATGGCTTCTATAATTTGCCATTTAAAGCAGTAGTCTTATTATTGATATTAATAGTTTTGGCTGAAATAATCTCTAAAATAGGTGAGTTTCTTTTTGCGTCCTGGTTTGAGAAAAAATTTCCAATAGAAAAAGTTGCAAAATGGGAATCCGAAAGCATAATAAAATATAAATCAATTTTAAGGAAGTTTATAGATGAAGCGATAGATATTCAAAAAAGATATTATCCTGAAAACAAAATCATTGATGGATATGATATTAATGTAGAAGAGAAAAAAAGTGCTTTTAAAGAAAAATTAATAGAAAAGCATTTTTATTTATAGATAAATAATACAAGAGGTCATGGGGGTTTTTGATTTTTTCTATTTAAATCTCTTTTTCATTAATCTATTCAAGCTAGAGCAATTTAGCTCAATTATATACAATGTAAAGACAAATTGCTTATACAAGCGCCTGATCAGTCCAGGTTACTTTAACCATTTTTCCATACGTTTTTTTGCTTCCTTTTGGGATACTTTTTTGCCTGAATCTGCCCGTTTGATACCCCGATCAATCTTCTACAGGAGATATAATCTTTCCATAGCATCTTTAATTGAAGCATCTGGCGGAAGCTCCTGAATGGCCTTGATTACTTTATCTTTTATATTCATAAATAATTTCCTACAAGGATGAAACGTTAATTAATCAATTCTCGTTATTTGTTTAGCATCATATTGATGGTTGATGTCGTATTTATACAATAAGCGAGCTGTCTTTTCAAGGAATTATAACACGTCACTTTTTTTGTTCATTGATGCGTGAAGGCACACACCTCTGATTAGACATCTGGATGCAATCTTACAATTTCTACCTATGGTCCTTATGTCCATCTTCCTTCTCCTCACGGAAGTTCTCGAATCCTGATTTTATTGACTTTAATAACAGTAAATTTTTTGTACAAAGAGTCGCCGTATTTCAGAAAAAGATTTATTAACTGATGATTTCAAAACCTCTCTTTCTTAGGTTTTTTACTATTCGGTGATCAACATTCTCGTCGGCAAGGATTTTAAGTTGAAAGCCTGTTTTGCCTTTATATATCTGTTTGTCCTGCTCGTTCCGAGGCAATTGTCCTGGCCATTTTTAGATTTACCTTTCCTGTCCCAAGAGTTGGGATGGTTTCTATATGGTAAAAATTCTCCCGTTTCGGGATCCAGAGTTTTGGGATATCCTTTTTGCATAATTCTCCCCAGAGATCGTCAGGTTTAAGTTCTTTATGGGTGTAAAGAACCACAAGCCGCTCACCCTTCTGCTCGTCAGGGATAGATGTTACCACACAGGGATAATCCCCGCATATCTGATTGATCGTTTCCTCCACCTTGCTATGAGGAACCATTTCTCCGCCGATCTTGCTGAATCGGGAGAGGCGGTCTGTTATCCGTATAAATCCGTCACTGTCGATACTTCCTATGTCACCGGTAATATACCACCCATCTTTTATGGCCTCTTTTGTCTTTTCAGGCTGACCCAGATAGCCTATCATACGGTTATGACCTTTTACCAATAATAATCCTTCCTGGTTGTATGGGAGGGGATTACCCGTCTCCGGATCAACCACCTTTACTGCCACACCTGGGATAGGATGACCGCCCATCCCGAATTTTGAGCCGATCTGTAGCTCCTGGCCTACCAGTACATTCGGTATATTTACCGAGATAACCGGCGACATTTCAGTACAGCCATAACCCTCAAGGAGGTCTATCCCGTATTTTTCTTTAAATGCCCTGGCAAATTGCTCACGCAACTTCTCTGCACCCGTCATAGCATACCGGAGGGATGAAAACTCCTGAACTGAGCATTTCCGCAGATAGACTCCATAAAATGTGGGTGTGCTGATGAGGATCGTGGCCTTATATTGGGAAACCATCTGACCGATGGTGGCGGCATCCATAGGATTAGCGTGATAAACAGCACCAAATCCTGAGATAAGAGGAAGCCATAAAGCAACGGTAAAGCCAAAGGAATGAAAAAAGGGAAGAACTCCCATTATCCGATCTCCCTTCGTGAGGGAGAAGATCTGAATGACCCCCTCAATGTTAGAAATGATATTGTGATGTGAGAGCATAACCCCTTTTGGTGTCCCTGTTGTTCCGCTGGAAAAGATAACGGTAGCCAGGTCATTTGGAGTCTGCTTGCCATGCCTCATGAGAATAGAGATGAGCCACGAGGGGAGAAGGAAAGAAGATACAAGGGTAAGAAATTTCTGAAATGGGGTTATCTGTTTAAACAGATCTTCGATGAATACCATTCCCTCCATCTTTTCAATATTCGCCTTGGAGAGAAACATACGGGAGGTTAAGGTTAACCGGATGTTGCACTGTTGAATGGCAGATGCCATGCCTTCTTTGCCTGATGTAAAATTAATATTTACAGAGACCTTTCCTGCCAGGAGTACGGCGATATTTGCCAACGCCCCACCAATGGAGGAAGGGAGTAAGATGCCCACCATTTTATCATCAGGCCACTGTTTTTGAATCCAGCGGGCCAAAAGCAAACTACCCACGAGGGTTTGGCCAAAGGTCATCTCCTTGCCGCTTGAGTCGGTCATACAGAAGGAAGACCAGCGTCGCTTAGCCGTCTTAATAAACCGCAGATGAAGCAAATCATGAGTAGTTCGCCGATACTCCACTGCATTACTGCCTAACTCCATAACGGCCTGTCTAACCGCCTGGGCAGTAGCCGGGGACGGGAGAGGTTGGTCGAAAGAGACCGTAACAGGATAGGGAAGTTTTTCCGGCCACTTCCAGAAGAACTTTCCCCCTTTGAAACTGAAGACAGATCCCCACAGGCCATCGAGATGGACAGGAATAATCGGGACATTTAATCCCTCAACCACTTTTTCAAAGTCACTTTTGAATGGAAGGAGATTGCCGATGCGGCTTATGGTACCCTCTGCAAAGATGCAGACCACATGGCCCTGGCGAAGTTCCTCTCGGGCGCGGGATAGTGATTCAAGCATCTCTTTCCGATTGTCGTCTGAGTACGGAATGGCATTCATAAGCCGAAAAAGCCAATGAAAGGACTTCTGCTCATAATAAGGTTTATAAATCATAAATCGAATAAACCTCTGGACGCATGAACCTACCAGCAGGGCATCAATAAAACTCATATGATTACAGACCAAAAGCGCTGGCCCGCGAAATGGAACATGCTCCTGTCCCACGATACGAATCTTGTATATCGTGTGGGTCAGCATCCAGAGGCTGAATCGGATCAGGAAGTCCGGCAATATCTTCAGGATATAAACCGTTGCCACGAGTGTTAATAAACCAAAGATCAGGATGATCCTGTCAGCAGAAATGAGGAGGTGTTTCCGTAAAAACCAAATAGCTCCCGATGCCAGGAGTATTCCTATGGTATTCAGGAAGTTGTTGGTTGCGATCAAACGGCCTTTTTCATTGTGTTCACTTTTCTGCTGGAGAAGGGCATTCAAAGGTATGGTGAATAACCCCCCGGAAAATCCGAGGAGTGCCAGAGCGACAGAAGTTTGAACATAGGATGATCCGGAGAAGGAAAGCCAGAGTGAGAACAACCCCATTCCAATTGAACCTAAAGGCACTAATCCCAATTCTACCTTATCACCGGACAGACGGCCTGCCACAAGGCTGCCAATTCCAATGCCAACAGCCATAAATGTTCCCAGGAATCCAATCGATAAATCGTTCAAACCCATAATTTCTTTACCGAACAGGAGGATGTCCATTTGGAGTAATGCCCCCAGAAACCAGAAGTAAGACATACCCAGAACTGCAAGAAATAGTATCTTATAACTGTAAAGTCTCCTTATACCGCTCATCACCTCAGACCAGGGATTTAAGCGAAACGGCTTTTTGGTGCCTGAATAAGTAACCTTTGGAATTCTAAAGCTGGTAGCAGTTCCAACTACAGCGATCAGTATCAGAACGAGATTGATGAATGCCAACCTGTCTTTCCATGCAGAAAACATTACACTGCCGACCGATGTCCCCAGAATAATCGCCAGAAATGTGGTCATCTCCAGGAGTCCATTGACACGGGAAATGTCCTTGTCGGGAAACATCTCAGGAACAATCCCATACTTTGCCGGGCCAAATAAGGCAGACTGCAGGGCCATTAAAAACAGTACCACCAGCATGAGATTGACCCCGCCGAATAAAGTAGCAACCAATCCAAGAGACATGGCAGCTATTTCAAGGGATTTGGTTACGATAAGCACACTCCGCTTATTGAAGACGTCAGCTAAATAACCTGCATATCCGGAAAAGAGAAAAAATGGAAGGATAAAGACTGCTCCTATCAGAGAGAGGTATCCGCCTCCTCCATCAGGTCCCGCAAAGATATTCAGTATCAGTAATGAGAGGGTTATCTTGTAGGCGCTGTCATTGAATGCCCCTAAAAACTGTGTCCATAAAAAACACTGAAAACCAAAAGATTTTAGAATATCCTTATATTTTCCATCAGACATGGTTTTATTTCCGTTTCTTATGTAGATTAATCAAACTTTAACGCAAAATGAATCAGGTATTTTCAGGCGCAATCCAACGGAGAAAAACATCAGGTACCATAAAAAACAATGTGGACTCAGCCACGATGTTCAATGCCATGTTGGGAAATGCCCTTCTTCAGCTAATGCATGCATGCGGGAATTGAGTTCATGCATAAAAGTATCACGGTCACCAGTCCAATACATGGGTTCACCCAGAAAGATATCGCAAAAAAACGGGACTAAAATCCCTTCTCCTTTCGGGAGCGCCTTGCCTAATCCGTGCATAAAAACGGGAAAAACGGGCATGTCCGGATGGCGTTTAACGAGATGAACAATTCCTGTTTTAAATTTGGACATCTGTTCCGGTTCACCACGAGTGCCTTCCGGATAAATGATGACAATCTGCCCTTCACTTAAAGCCTTCGAAATGTTCTCCAGAGGATCGTCATGATAGGAACTCAACTTACGTTCCAGAGGAATGATTTGCATGATGTTCAGGGAAAACCAGTTCAGCAATCGATTCGAACAAAAATAATCCCTGGCTGCTACTGGTCTGATGACGGACAACAACTTTAAAGGAAGTATCGTCATTAAAACCAGGGTGTCCAAATGACTATTGTGATTTGCGACCATGATTGCCGGCCCGTGTGTGGGTAAACGTTCTTTATGGCGCACATTCAGACCCAAAATGACCAACACTAACGGCCGCACAATCAGGATAAAGAATAGGTATCGTAGCATCTGAATCATTTTGCAACTTACTTCCACGAATTCAGTAGTAAAGGTAATAAACGTAATGGAAGAACAGTGGCGCAGTATACATCAGGCTGTTAATCCTGTCCAGTATCCCCCCGTGTCCGGGCAAAAGTGTGCCACTATCTTTAAGACCGAGATCACGCTTCATTGCAGATACAGTGATATCGCCAATAAAACCACCCAGACCTATCATAATTCCCACCACGGTGGATTCATATCTTGTTAAAGGGGTAAGGTAAGGCGCCAGGAAAAACGCCAGGAACAAAGTTGTTATCACACCGCCTATCAAACCTTCCCACGTCTTGCCGGGACTGACAAGGGGTACCACCTTGTGTTTTCCGAAGCATTTTCCCCAGACATATTGCGATACATCATTGAACTGCGTCAGGAAAGTCAGATATAATACCAGGGCTGCGCCACCGCCCATAGGGTTTTTGTCTGCCGGCAAGACTAATAAATAGGCAATGTGCCCCATACAAAACACGGTTTTCATCAATCCCCAGTGAATCGTTCCCGCTGCCTTGAGATATCCGGAAGTTTCTCCAATTACTACCATCCTGAAAGGCAGGAACAAAAACATGAAGACAGGAATAAAGATAATGAACATGCCGTACCAGGCTTCCCAAATCCAAAAATACTGGATAGGAATTGACAGGTATGCCCAGAATAAAACCCGTCGGTCTGCCCGTCGGGTTTCTATAATGGAAAAATATTCTTTGAGCGCTAAAAAACTGACAAAGGCAAAAAAAATCACCGAAACCTTCCGGCTGAGTGCAATGGCTAGTATAAAAACGCCAGCCATGACCCACCAACTATTGACTCGCTGTGTCAGTTCGGTGAAATCTTTCCGGGGGTATCTCCGCTTTAATATGGTAACTACCAGCGTAGCGATTACCATGATCGCCAAAATACCTCCCATGGTGTAGAGGAGATGCGGATGGAGGTGTGTAACATAACTCATGATTTTAGCTCCTGTAGCGCCTTGTAAGACCGGTTGAAAATAGTAAGGATCAAAAGAAAAACCATCAAACCAAAGACAAGTTTCAGCCAAATACCTGGTCGAAATCCAAGTCCAAGCAACAACGTAACCAGCCCAAACACAAAGGCCCTGTCACTTTTCCCCATTGGTCCGTCATAGCGACGGCTGGCGCCAATTTGTATACTTACGACTCCTGCCATTTCAGTTATTATTGCCAATATTACAACACACACGACCAGGACACAGGGAATATTTGGAAAGAAAGCCAGCGGAAGGTATAGGGCGCTATCAGATAAAACATCCCCCAGTTCATTAAGGATAGCGCCAAGCGGGGTTTTCATATTATGCTCACGCGCCAACATGCCGTCTATGGCATTCAAGGCCATTCGAATGAGGAGTGTAATAGGTATCAGAATCAATGGCCATCGGGATTCCACCCGCCAATAAACCAATCCCCCTGTCGCAAACGACAACACCATAGCCGTCAAAGTTACTTGATTTGCCGTGACGCCTTTCAGTGCAAGAAATCGTGTAACGGGTCTTAAAAGATTTTGGAAATATGGCTTTAGATTGTAGACGCTTGCCATGCTGTTCCTGAAGACTAACGTAGTGAAATAAAAGAATAATTTCTTTACTACGGCTATTATACCACAGGCTTTTGTATCCATTTTTTCGTGCTCTATCGCTTTCTATGGCACGAATAATTGTTGTTGCTCCACACCCCCCATCTGTATGCTCAAAGACATCGTAGAAGACTGGAATGCGTCCTCTATACCACTCTATTACTCCTTACATAACAGATTGCCTGTTTAAAACAAAATCCCTATCAAATAAAATTTATAATATTTTCGCTGAATAGTTACCCCCAATTATCATATTATTTTACATCAATTATACAATATATTTCCCGATTTTTACTAAACTATCCGGTATACTACTTCGCTCAATATATATAGTCAAGCTCGTTTTCTTGTTATTTGGCGGAATTATGGGATGTTGGGGCGGCACAAAGGAGCATCCAACCACCGGGGGGGTTGTTATTTGAAATGACATCCTTGTGAAGAGAAGGGTGTCATTTAAAGCGACACCCTTTAATTTTATGTCGTATTAATGTACCTTCTATTACTAAGCCTTCTTGTTTATCTCCAGGGGTACTGACAATGGCAGTATCCTTTTCATCTGCATCTAAACTTTCGTTACGCCGCACGTATCGCCTTTATCCTTATCTGCGTATGTCTTTAACCGTGGCAACTTGTATGGGATAAGTAACAAGACCAATACAATCTTATTATTTTCAGTAACAGTTCAGCCAACCGCAGAGAGTATTGAAATAGCTGAAATACACGAAGCCGCGAAGAATAAAGTAATCTGGATATAAAAATAGTATTGAACATAGAAGCTGAAGTATTACAATATTATAGAAAGCATTTTAAGAGCCGAACACGGAATCATAAAGTATGCCGTAGGGCAGAAGCATTTTATACGAGAGTAAATTGTTGAAACAATTTTTAGCATCTGAAATTTTATGAATCAGATAAACAACTGGCTGTCTGCAAGAAGGCAAATATTTGCAGGGATACATGTATCCCGTGAAGCAATCGTGGATTATCAGAACCGTCAATTGCGAAGACTTGTTCAACACGCCTACAAGCATGTGCAATACTATCGTAAACTCTTTGATCGACACGGACTGAGACCTCAAGATATTCGCAGCATAGCTGATCTTTCTATGATTCCCATCACTGATAAGGATGATCTGCGGTCGCAGCCACAGCAAGAGATACTTTCGTACGGTACGAATTTACAAAAAATAATCGTCACCCGCACGAGCGGGTCTTCGGGTAAACCATTCGCCATTTGCTCGACTTGGCTGGAACAGCGGATTTTGCAAACCATTCGCACCCGCGCTATGAAGGAATTCGGATTGCAATGGACCGATAGTATAGCGATGATTTCGATGCTTCGTCCGAAGCAGCCAGCCGCTAACCCTTTTATCCAACGTTTCTTCCGAAATATTAACCCACGACGCTGGATGCACATCGATTGCCGGGACTCTCTGGAAGATATCCTGCGTAGTCTTCGGTCTTTCCGTCCCAATGTAATCGTTGGATATGCAGGGGTAATTTCACGAATTTCCCAGTTGATGAACGATACAGACCGCCAACAAATCAGTCCACGCTTTATCCAGGTTGACTCGGAGGTGCTTACCCCCCTCATGCGGCAGCAAATTACCCAGGGATTCCGCGCACCGGTTTTTGAAATGTACGACAGCCATGAATTTAACTTGCTGGCATGGGAGTGTTCTGCCACGGGAGAGATGCATATCTGTGACTACGGTATGATCCTGGAAGTGCTACGAGACGGACATCCCATACGCGAAGGAGAGCGTGGCGAGGTAGTTGGAACGAATTTGTACGCCTATACAATGCCATTCATTCGCTATCGGCTTGGAGACGTCGTCACCAAAGGCTCTGAGGTGTGCCGCTGTGGCAAGCCCTTTTCCACTATCCGTGCAATCCAGGGGCGCATGATCGACTATTTTACGCTCATAGATGGGCGTATAGTCCATCCCTACAGCCTCTTAAAGCCAATCACAGAGGCTGCACCATGGATTCGTGAATATCGATTGCTCCAGGAACGGAAGGATCGCATCGTATTACACGTTGTTGCGGCATCAACGCCATCTAGCGCTGATTTGACCCGTTTACAGGAGTCGGTAACAGGAGAAATCGGTCCGGAAGTGGTATTTGAAGTTGTCCTGGTACCGTACATTCTACCCGAAGCGAGTGGCAAGTTCCGGGTGGTTCGTTCATTCGTGAAATCAGCCTACGATAAAATGCAGTGGGATGAGGAAATAATGCTATGACGGATACCGTCCATATCTTCGTTCACAATATCACCTCACGCGATAATACTCTGGCTCTTAATTCGGCAGTTCCTGGTGCGCGGCGGTATGACCAGCGTGCCTTGCTGATTGCTCGAACAGAGGATATTGTTTGCCTCCATGGCGAGGTAGATGATGAATACCTTAACTATCTTCACACGCTCGGTATCGGCCCGCAGCGTGACCGTGTAGTTGTCACCGCAGATAATGGAACTACTCTGCCTGAGGCACTGGTCAAAGACCGTGCTGCAGTGGATCACATCCGCGCACTCGTTCCCCTTCATTGCGCTGTCGTGCTGAATCCGTACTTTGCCTCGACACGTGAATTTGCGCTTGCCGCAACACTGGAGCAATTGCTTTGCAGAAAGATTCCCGTGCTCGGTGGTAACCCGTGCATTGTTACCCGTGCTAACCGTAAAGATGTAGTTCACAAGGAAGCCTGCGCACGGGGTGTACCCGTTGCGCCTGGTGAGATTATGGAGTTTACAGAAGGTCCGCCGGATGTTAAACAGCTCAGGGAAGCAGTCTTTCGGCAAATCAGAGCGACTGGAAAAGTTCTGGTTCGGGGTGTCAAAGACTCATCCATAACACACCCCCTGATCATCGACAACATCACAACAGATGTAACCGGGAAACTTCGGCGGCTGGTCGAGCGGCAAACACTTCATATTTATCTTGTTCAGGTCATGTTCGATATTACCGTGTCGCCAAACGTTCAATTTAATATTCCGCACGATGGAGGTTCTTTGTCCCATGTCAGCGTAAGTGACCAGATTCTGAATGCTGAACTTTCACACCAGGGGAATGTTTTCCCATCGCTGGCAAACACGTTGCCTGAAATGGTCGCCTCAGCCAGAAAAATCTCCGTTTGGTTGCAAAGCGAAAATTATACAGGTCCTTTCGGTATTGATTTTGTTGAGCATATTTGCCCGCAAACGGCAAAACCTGTACACTTTCTTGCCGAACTCAACGCACGCGTTAATGCTGCAACGTATCCGCATATTCTGATGAATCGTCTCGGATTAAAGGGTGCGTTTCTTTCTCTGTCAGTTGACTCCGGCGCCCGTTCATTTAATGAGTTTCGTCGCCGATGCAGTCGTTTCCTCTTCGATCCCGCCACAGGCTGCGGAGCCATACCCTACAATACGGGATGTCTTTCTTACGGCAAATGCTGGCTGGCGATTTATGGTGAAACGAGGCATGAGGTACAGGAACTTTACCGGTCTATCGCTGCCGTATGTTGATATACGTGTAGCTTTACTATAAAAACGGACAACAACACAAACAGCAGAAGAAATACCGGTATTACAAAAACCTTGCTTATCTTCATAATATTCTCCTCCGTTAAAGACTCTCGCCAAGCAAGCAATTCCACCCCAATAAAAATATCGAAGATTTTTTGTAACTATTCAGCGAAAATATTTTAATACAGGTGTTTGTAGACGAGAAATTTATAAAACAGGCCGGGGATGTAAACGGGCTTGTCGGACGATTTCAGGGACGGCCTCCTCCCATTCGACAGCCATGATATGGACGCCGGCAACGCCTTTTACTTCTCTTACCTGTTCGATAACCTCCAGGCATATCTTGATACCCTCTTCTTTGCCTTTCTTCGCGGCAGAGGCGGCTGTCATCCGGTTCATAACCTCATCGGGCACATCCATACCAGGCACGTTATACTTCATGTGTTTGGCCATACCGGCAGACTTGAGTGGGGCAACTCCTGCCAGGATGAATACCTTTTCGTGGAGTCCCATATCGGTAACCATCTTCATCCACTCTTTGAATTTGTTGACATTGTAAATAATTTGGGTCTGGATAAAATCGGCGCCGGCAACGACCTTTTTGGCAAGCCTCACCGCGCGATATTTGAAGGGGTCTGCAAAGGGATTTTCGGCTGCGCCGATAAAGAACCTGGGCTCTGATGCTTTCAGTTCCTGGCCGGACTGGAATTTCTTTTCGTCACGGAGAATTTTTACCATCTGGATGAGCTGGATAGAGTCTATGTCAAAGACGCCCTTTGCCATGGGGTGGTCGCCGAATTTCTGGTGGTCGCCGGTAAGACACAATACATTTTTTAAACCTAATGCCGCGGCGCCTAAAAGGTCGCTCTGAATGGCAATTCTATTTCTGTCGCGGCAGGTCATCTGAATGATTGGCTCTACCCCCCCATCGAGGACGACACGACCGGAGGCAATACTGGACATACGCACCACGGCTGTCTGACAATCGGTAATATTAAAGGCATCTCCATAGCCTTTGAGCAGAGCGGCCTTTTTTTCTATTATTGAGCGATCGGCGCCGCGTGGCGGGCCGAGTTCAGCCGTAACGGCAAATTGCCCGCTACGAAGAATTTTTTCTAAGTTACTACCGGTTTTCATGTCAGAATTATTTTCAACCTATATATAAAAGAATTTTTTTACTGAACTTTGTTAAAAATGCTTATTTATTCAACCATTCTTCTTTGCTAATTCCCGATTGTCTCATAATGGGCATGTTCCATTGCCTTCTGTATATACTCTGTTAACATAGGGATTATTCCTTTATTTTTTCATTACCAGATGTTCAAGCACCATCCTTCGCGGATGGTTTTCCATGCCCGTTGTCCAGTCTTTGGGCGGCACAATCCTTTCCATTGTTGCCAGGAGTTGCTGGGTATCCAACTGGTCATAGATTTGATTCCACACACAAGGTGTTTCCTTTGAGACTTCACAGTTACCGTTTTGAGAACCACCGCAAGGCCCATTAAGGAGGCTTTTTGCACACCGGCTTACCGGGCACAGACCTCCCGTTGTTCCCAGAATACAATTGCCGCAACCGGCACATCGTTCCCAGAAAATACCCTGTTCGATAGGGCCACCCATAAAGGTGGTATTTACACCAGGAAATATCCTTATTTTAGGAAATTTTTCAGCCATGTACTGTACGCCAACACCACAGGCAATGGAAAGCACGGCGTCACAATCCTTAATGACTTCTTTTATGTCATCGATAAATTCCCACTCGCACTGACGGAGTGTTGAGTTTTCAATGACCTCGAGTTCCCTGCCTTCCAATTTTGCGGCGAGGCGGAGTTGCATAGCAAGTTCTGTGACCTGTTTCTCACCGCCCGTATGACATATTGTTACACAGGAACCACATCCCAGCACGCAGACCTTTTTGAAGCCAGAGAGCATCTGCTTGATTTCCTGAAATTGTTTTGATGACGCTACAATCATTTAATTTACCTCATTTGAGCCTCTGTGAGATTTCTCAGTTCTTCGATCATATTAAAGGAAATTTCAACAATTTCTTTATCATCTTGTGAGGACACAAAATGAGTTTTAAATCGTCTGGTGTCCATCCCCAACCCGGCGAGAATCTGGGTTGTATATTTTGCACGTCTCTCAATCCATTCACGCTCTTTACAGAAGTGACAGGTATCGTCCTTGCATACCGTTACCAATACCCCATGAGCTCCTAACTCAAAGGCCCTCAGATATAATGAAGGATCGACCTTCCCAACTCCTAATACACCTACCCGTTTGACATTCTTAAGGAGTAGATCGCCTGCTGTAGTGGTTGTATCTTCATTACAATACTCACCATATTGACAATAAAAATGGATAATGAGCGGTTTTACACCTTGAATAAATTTATCCTGAAAAATGGTTTCAAGGGTATCCTTGCCACGGTCTTCATAGGGCGTTTTAAAGCTAATGGCTTTGGCAGGACATTCCACAATACACAAACCGCAGGACTGGCAGTCTCCATCAATATAAGCCGTCGTATCCCCCCTTTTAATTTTCGGCACTTCAAAGGGACAGATCCTCACACAGGTAATGCATCCCACACATAAATTATCGTCCACGATTGCGCCCGCGCCGCAGTTCATGCACCGTTGCGCCTCCCTCACGGCTGCATTGTGTAAAAATCCAAATTCGACCTCGTCAAAGTTGCCCAACCTTTTATCTAAAGACATGGCAGGCATTTCCTGCTTTTGCTCTTTCCTGATGAGGGGGATTCTTGCCGGGACAAGATCGGGCACTGCGGGTTTTTCAGCCCATTTCACATCTTTGAGCGATGCATTTCTCAGGGCGTTATGGATGGCAATCGCAGCTTTTTTACCCTGCGCCATACCTTCTGTCATGGTTCCGCGTCCCAACACAACATCGCCGCCTGCATATATGCCATGGACAGAGGTGCTCAGGGTATTCGGATTCACGATAATCGTGCCACCCCGGGTTACCTGAATGCCTTCCTGTCCTTTTAAGAAGGAAAGATTCGACATCTGGCCTATTGCCAAAATGATAGTGTCTGCCTCTATAACTGACTCAGAACCTTCATGGAATGCAGGATTAAAGCGTTTTTGCTCATCAAAGACATATTTTACCTTAAGGGTCTCCAGGCCATACACCCTGCCGTCCTTTCCGAGGATGCGTTTCGGCCCCACGGAGTTGTGTAATATCACGCCCTCGTGAACGGCCTCCTCGATCTCGAAGTCGGTCGTCGGCATTTCCTTGCGTGATTCAAGGCAGGCAACGGAGACTTTGTCAGGATTCAAACGTAAGGCAGTGCGTGCACAGTCCATGGCAACTGCGCCTCCTCCAATGACCAGCACATTTTTGCCGATCTTTGCGCGTCCTGTTGTATTTACCTCATTTAAAAAGGTAACGCCCTTCAGCACGCCGTCAAGGTTTACTCCCTCGATATTTAAGGAACGGCTTTCGAGCAGTCCCACGCCAATAAAGATAACCGAATACCCGTCCTTTTTTAAGCTATCAAAGGTAATATCTACGCCTAATGTTGTATGGTATTCAATTTTCACCCCCAGCTTTTTAATGTATTCCACGTCTTTGTCAATTGCCATGCGGGGCAAGCGGTAGGTTGGCACACCCATACGGAGCATACCGCCGGGTGTGGGGTTGGATTCAAAAATGGTACATGGGTATCCTAAAAGGGCCAGGTCATTAGCTGCTGCCAGGCCGGCTGGTCCTGCGCCGATGATGGCAATTTTTTCCGGATATTTTTCGGTGGTTGTCTTTTTTGTTTCTTCAGAATAGTTGTCGCCCAGAAAACGTTTGAGCCATGCGATTGCAACGGGGGCTTCCGTGCTATTTCGCCGGCACTTCGTTTCGCAGGGATGGGTGCAAATACGACCGCAGGCCGAAGGGAGAGGATTTCTCTCTCTTACCAGTCGAAATGCCTCGTTGAAACGGCCTCTGGCAATGAGTTGAACGTAATCGCGCGCATCCTGCCGTATCGGACAGGCCAGAATACACGGCGCCTCTTCATTCATATTTTTGTTAGATTTTGCGCATGTTGTATTTGTTGCCATGGTTACATATTTTATTTAACGTTTTTTAGTATAAATTTTTTTATTCGTTTTAAAAACTGCATTGTCGCCACGGTAATACCTATTCGTTTTCATATAAAACTTATTGCATAGGTGAATTTTGCCAAATCCCGTTACTCACCCATAACCTTAATGATGAGTTTTTTGTCCCGCTGTCCGTCAAATTCGGCATAAAATATACGCTGCCAGGGGCCGAGATCCAGCTTTCCACTTGTTACCGGCACAATGGTCTGATGTCCAATCAACAGGTTTCTGAGATGTGCGTCTCCATTTACCTCCCCCATCCTGTGGTGATAGTAATCGTGCCCTTCGGGGATCAGCTTCAAAAGCCATTCTTCAATATCGCGATGGAGGCCTGGCTCTGCGTCATTAACAAAAACACCGGACGTTATGTGCATGGCTGAGACGAGGATCATACCTTCTTTAATACCGCTCTTTTGCAGCACATTTTCAACATCCCTCGTGATATTTAAAAACTCACGGCGTTTTCTGGTGTTGAAGGTCATGTATTCGGTAAAAAATTTCATAGAAAATGGACTTCTTTCGTTAAATGTTCTGGAAATTCAAAGTTGCCACAAAACCACTAAGGCACAAAGAAAAACTTGGTGTCTTCGTGGCAGAAAAAAAGTAGCCGTAGCCCTAATTTAAGGTACTCGACGAAAACGATATTCCCGATAGTATAATAAAAGAGAAACTAATTTAATGACTGGAATAAAAGTTGTCAAGGGAAAATGTCGTAACCCGTGAAAATAAAGTGAGAAAAAGAAGGAAACTGGGCGAAATGCATCCGGGACACGTCGTACTATCAACCATTTGATTTCCTGATGACGATATGTTTCTTCCAATGGGTGTCATCGAGGCGTGGATAGTCAGTGCGATGGTGAGCGCCACGCGATTCCTTTCGTTTTCGCGCAGAGACGGCAATGAGTCTCGATATCAGCAGCATATTCTGGAGCTGCCAGCCTGTTGGGGTTGAAAATTCCTTGTCCATAACATAACTGCACCACATCTCTATCATTTCTTCGGCCTCCAGCAGGTGCCGTTCGTCACGTTCAATTCCAACGTCCCTCCACATCAGACTTTTCAGGGAATCCCCGATATCTTCCAGATCCAACCAGCTTTTTTTCGACGAGCTCAGCGGTTCCTGGATATTGTAGGGAGATAATTCATGTTTAGTCTTTCTGATCAACATGCAGGCGTGTGTCCCTGCCCTATGGCCTGTTACCAGTCCTTCAAGAAGGGAATTGCTGCCGAGACGATTTGCGCCGTGCATGCCCGTGCAGGCCACCTCTCCACAGGCATACAGTTGCTTAATGGTCGTTTTGAAAAAACGATTGACCTTGATTCCGCCAATCATGTAATGAGCGCTGGGGCGTACGGGGATCAGGTCTTTTGCAATATCAATTCCAAAGGAGGTACAAATCTCATTAATTTTGGGGAAACGGTTGTATAATTGTTCTTTAGGGATATGCCTGACATCCAGGTAGACGTGGGTATGATCCGTCTTTTGCATTTCTTTTAAAATACTCTGACTGACAACATCTCTGGGCGCCAGTTCAGCCTGGGGGTGGTAATTGGGCATAAACCGTTCACCCGTTTTGTTTCTCAATATGCCGCCTTCTCCACGTACCGTTTCTGAAATAAGAAACCGCACAGCGCCTGCAATATAGAGTGTTGTGGGGTGGAATTGGACAAATTCCATATCCTGGAGGGCGGCGCCGGCGCGGTATGCCATGGCAAGGCCATCTCCGGTTGTTACTTCAGGGTTTGTGGTTTCCCGATAAATCTGTCCACACCCGCCGGTAGCCAGAATCGTTTGTTTTGCCCATATTAACATGGTGCCCTTCGTCTCGTGCCAGGCAATCACGCCATGACAGACACCATCCTTTGTAATAAGATCTATGGCAAAGGTGTGTTCAAAGATTTTTATATTTTCATTTTCTTGTACCCTGCGGATAAGGGTAAATTCTACTTCCTTACCGGTAGAATCGCCCTTGGCGCGGATGATACGGGGAAAGTGGTGGCCGCCTTCCTGGGTAAAGATCAGGTGGTCATCTTCTTTGTCAAATGCAGCGCCATATTCGATTAACTCCTTTACCCGTTTGGGACCTTCGCTCACGATTGTTTTCACCGTTGCTGTATCACACAAACCCTGACCTGCATCCAGGGTATCTTTTACATGCCTGGATATTGAGTCCTTATCTGCCAACGCCACGGCTATGCCTCCCTGGGCATACGCGGTATTGTTTTCGTCGATCTTGTCTTTTGTGATAATGAGCACAGCATTATGCCTTGCAGCCTGCATGGCAGCATTGAGACCGGCTACTCCGCTGCCAATGATTAATATGTCGGTAAAGACATGGGGAAAGGTATGGCTATCAATGGAAATAAGGTATCTTTTAGGCTCTGTGTGCTTTTTCATGGAACGCATTTTTTCATTAAATGGAGATTTAAAGGTTGGGTTGCGTGGAACGAAACCTAATAATTACCCGTTCATAGGCATTTAAAAATCCGTTGGGGTCGCGCCTCAACCCAACCAACCTTTACTTTCCTACCACATTGATAAAATCCTGGTCGTCTTTGATTTTCGAAAAATCGGGATTTGTTCTTGCCACTCGCTTAAAGCCCGGGTTCAGTTCTATAGCCTTTTTTAGAGAATACACCGCACCATCCTTGTTTGAAAGCAATGCCTGTGCGCAGGCCTTATTGAACCATGCTATATCTAAATCGGGTTTTATTGCCAATGCCCTGTCGTAAGTCTCAATTGCCTCGAGGTGGTTTCCCATGGTATCCTGCAAGAGACCTTTATTGTTTAATGCTACAACAAAGTCGGGTTTAATCTGAATTGCCTTGCTGTATGCATCGAGCGCCTCCTGCTGTTTCCCTATTTCTTCAAACACGTAGCCCTTAAAATTCCAGGCCTCGTGTACATTACCACTCAATGTTGTTGCCTTGCTAAAGGCATCCAACGCTTCCTGGTATTCGTTTAATTCCTGGAGAGCAAGTCCTTTATTTATCCACAAGCTAAAGTCATCTGATTTTATAGTAATTGCCTTGTCAAATGCCTTAACGGCCTCCGGATAATTCTGGAGTTGCACCAACGCAAGCCCTTTGTTACTGAGGGCTTCGTATTTGATCTTTGCTAAACGCGGTATCTTTGATGCCTCATCATCAGAGACAATCTGTGCTACCTTATC
>CAYJME010000037.1:0-21306 GCA_964370795.1 uncultured candidatus Brocadiaceae bacterium | reverse complement strand
AGCGTCTCGCTTGTCCTGTCCTGTATCCGTTTGTTGCTTTTGATTTGGTCAACCGAGACGGTTGACCTGCCAATTTCTTCTAACTCGAAGAGAATCATATCAGGTAAAACATGACTCAGGTATACCATTTAGATCTTAATGATAAGAAAATTCAGGGGGCAAGATTGGCGCTCTTGCCGGGCGACCCTTTCAGGTCTCAAATAATTGCTGATGCGGTTTCTGAGCTTTATGGAACAAAAAATGAAAAGTTGGCTTGGAAAAGGGAATTTTGCACGTATTTAGCGGAAGTAAAAGGCAAAAAAATCCTTGTCACATCAACGGGAATCGGCGGCCCTTCGACATCAATAGCCATTGATGAATTAGCACAACTCGGTGTTCATACCTTTCTCAGGGTGGGAACAACGGGTGCGATTCAGGATTATATTGATATCGGCGATGTGATTATTACCTCTGGTTCTGTGAGACTGGATGGGGCGTCAACACATTATGCGCCCATTGAATATCCTGCCGTTGCCCACTATCAGGTCCTGAATGCATTAATAGAAGG
This sequence comes from uncultured candidatus Brocadiaceae bacterium, assembly GCA_964370795.1. Classification (GTDB taxonomy): domain Bacteria; phylum Planctomycetota; class Brocadiia; order Brocadiales; family Brocadiaceae; genus JAHFOW01. The sequence goes on along the minus strand of CAYJME010000037.1, from coordinate 20,759 downwards.
GGCTAAAAAAGCAAAGATAAAATACCACGTGGGTGTAACGGCATCTTCTGATACCTTTTATCCTGGTGAAGAGCGGCACGATTCATTTACAGGATTTGTGCTGAGACGATTTAAAGGAAGTACAGAAGAATGGCAGCGACTCCATGTATTGAACTACGAAATGGAATCATCAACGGTCTTAACGCTCACGGCGGCTATGGGACTCAGGGGCGGCTGTGTTACCGGGGTAATTAACAGGGTCGGCGCAGCAAGGATTACAAAAAAGTATTTGCGCGCCGGAGAAGAAAATGTCATAAAAGCAGCAATAGCCGCTGTAGAATATTTGTTGTAGGTTTCTGTAAGTCGTAAACCTTGCCTTTGTACAAGATTTTTTGTATGCATTCTATCACAAAATTTGGTTGCTAAACGCTACATAACGTATTAGAATTTCTTTTCGTCTAACGAAAGGAAAGAATGTTGAGACAAATAGAGATAGAGATGTTTTCAGGTATTTTTCAGTGAAAATTGCACTGGCTCAGATTAATCAAACAATAGGCGACTTTCAAAAAAATACTGAAAAAATCTGTTCATATATTGACCGCGCCCGAAGCAATGGTGCAGACCTCGTTGTTTTTCCTGAATTGGCAATTACCGGCTACCCGCCCAAGGATTTTTTGGATATCCCTGCATTTGTTGACGAAAATCTCAGGGTTCTGGATGCCATAGCTCAAAAAGTAACAAATATTTCTGCCATTGTTGGTTTTGTTGATAAAAACAAGCGGGCTTACGGCAAGCTTGTCCACAACGCAGCTGCCTTTATTCATAACCAGAAAATTATTTCGGTCCATCACAAATCACTTCTTCCTACCTACGATGTCTTCGATGAATGCCGTTACTTCGAACCTGCACATACCGTTTCTCCGGTTAAATTTAAGGAATATACTTTGGGGATTTCGATCTGTGAAGATATATGGAACGATGACGAATTCTGGAAACGCCCCTTATATGAAACAGACCCCATCGAAAATCTGATCTCAAATGGGGCGGATATTATTATAAATATTTCGTCATCGCCTTTTACCGTCGGAAAACATGACAAGGTACGGCTTCCCATGCTTATCCATGGAGCAGCGAAATATAAAGTCCCCCTTGTGTATGTAAATCAGGTAGGCGGGAATGATGACCTTGTCTTTGACGGAAATAGCACGGTTATTAATGCACGGGGCAACCGTATTGCTCAGGCCGCCGCCTTTGAAGAAGAACTCCTGGTTGTTGATATCGAAAAATCCGGGGTTTTTGTATCACCTGCAACCTGTACTCCGATTGAAACTGTTCTTAAGGCGCTTATCCTGGGACTTCGGGACTACGTTCTCAAGTGTGGTTTCAAAAAAGTAATTATTGGTCTGAGCGGAGGCATTGATTCTGCCGTTACCGCTGCAGTGGCTGTAGAATCATTGGGCAGGGAAAATGTTATTGGCGTTCTTATGCCATCCCCATTTTCTTCGCAGGGGAGTATTGATGATGCCGTTCAACTTTCCCGGAATCTCGGCATAGCGCACAAAATTATTCCTATTAAAGATATTTTCGAAACCTACCAGAACACCTTGAAACCTGAGTTTCGCGGGCTTCCCTTTGATACTACCGAGGAAAATATGCAGGCCCGTGTCAGGGGAAATATCCTCATGGCCTTCTCCAACAAATACGGGTACCTTGTCCTGACGACGGGAAACAAGTCAGAATTGGCCGTTGGTTATTGTACCCTGTATGGGGACATGAGCGGCGGCCTTGCCTTGATCTCTGATGTTCCCAAGACTATGGTGTATGAACTTGCCCGATATATGAACCGGGGGAAAGAAATCATCCCCCGGAATTCTATAGACAAACCCCCCTCTGCTGAATTAAAACCAAACCAGTTCGATCAGGATACCCTGCCTCCGTATGATATTCTTGATGGGATATTGAAGGCGTATGTGGAGGATGCCATGAGTGTTGACGAAATCATTAACAGGGGATATGATGGAAAAACTGTACTTAAAATTATCAGAAAGGTGAATAGAAACGAGTACAAGAGACGACAGGCAGCTCCCGGTATTAAGGTAACATCCAAGGCATTTGGTTCAGGCAGGCGAATGCCCATTGCACATAATTTTATGTGTTAACACTAAGATATCAGGCAATAAATACGAAACAAAAACTCTACCGCAAAGGCGCAAAGGTTGCAAGGTAATATCTGAAATGACAAAAGGGGAAGATAAATTTTCAAGGGAAATAAAAAGAATTGTAAATGGTCTTTAAAACTTAGCGTTCTTTGCGTCTTTGCGGTGAGCTCGTTTAATCAAAATATTTTTACAATATAAATACCATACATGGAGAGTTCAAAGGCAAAACTCCCTATAGGCATCTTTGATTCGGGAATCGGGGGGATTTCTGTGCTTGCTGAGATTATTAAAATGCTTCCGCATGAGGAATTTGTCTATTATGCCGATACGATGCATTCGCCCTACGGCAACAAATCAGAAGATGTTGTCCGGTCTTTATCTATAAAGGCAGCCGAATTTTTGTCACGTATGGGGATTAAATCCCTGGTCGTTGCATGTAACACGGCAACGTGTGCTGCAATTGCTGAAATTCGCGCGATGTTTTCCTTCCCGGTAATTGGGATGGAACCAGCCATTAAACCTGCTGTCGAGTCAAAATCCAGGGGAAAAATCCTTGTGATGGCAACGCCCCTCACGCTCAAAAGCACAAAATTTCATGAACTGGTATGCAAGTATAAACATCTTGCCGACATTGTGCCGCTTCCCTGCCCTGGACTCGTGGATATCATTGAACAGGGTTATATTCAGGGTCACGTGATTCAGGAGTATCTTTCTCAGATATTTTTTCAAATCAACAGAGAGGATATTTCAACCATTGTTCTGGGTTGTACCCACTATGTGCTCATAAAAAATGAAATTGTAAAAGTGGTTGGAGGTAATATCTCCATTATAGAGGGTAATTCGGGAACTGCCCGGCATTTAAGGAACGTCCTCCAAAGCAAGTCACTGCTTGCGGACGCCGTATGGGAAAGACCTCGATTTCCGCTCAAGGCTAAGGTAAGGTTTTATGTTTCAGGACACAAAAAGGAGGTGATAACACTGTGCCGGAGCTTATTGCAAGGAGAGGGAATTATTTGTGAAGAGATAGTTTCATTTTAATAACTTTAATTTTGAAAGGAGAAATCGTATGGCAACCGTTGATAACTTGAAAAACGCATTTGCGGGTGAATCTCAGGCAAACAGGAAGTATCTTGCATTTGCTAAAAAGGCAGAGGAAGAAGGTTTTAAACAGACAGCAAAGCTCTTCCGCGCAGCGGCAGAGGCAGAGACTGTACACGCACATGCCCATTTGCGGGTACTGGGTGGCGTTAAGGGCACAAAGGAAAATCTCCAGGAGGCTATTGGGGGGGAGACCTTCGAATTTAGCAAAATGTATCCCCAGATGATTGAAGAAGCTAAAAAGGAAGGGAATAAGCCGGCCCAGCAGAGTTTCGAATTTGCAAACAAAGTAGAGAAAATCCACGCCGACCTTTACCAGAAGGCATTGAATAATCTGGGCAAGAACGAGACCGTGGATTATTATGTTTGCCAGGTGTGCGGTAATACGGTAGAAAAGGCAGCGCCAGAAAAATGCCCCATCTGCGGCGCAAATAAGTCTATGTTTGTAAAGATTGGCTAAATTTCAATGCTGTTGTAGGGGCGAGGCAACCTCGCCCCTACAGGTGTATAAAAATACAGTGAAGGGAAAACCTCATTGGAAATGACAAAAGTGTGTTCCTTTTGTCATTGCGAGCAAAGGCGAAGCAATCTTTCCTGCATTTATCAATAATTACAGGGGTTTGCCTCGCTTTGCCCGCAACTTTGGCATCAGGCAAAGGCCTTCACAATATATTTCATACTTACGCTCTTGGGGGGACATTCTTTCGGGAAACCAGTATAACACCCTCCGGTCTGCTCTGTGATAGAATTCTCATTGACAATAAATTAGACATCCTGTAAAATTCTTATGAAGTTTGTTGGGAGCGAATATATCATACCGTCAGAACCGTAAAAGAAAACAAACCATTGAGGATTGAATACTTACAAGGCACCACATCCCCCATTTCCATGTGTTTTAACACATGAGCTTTCACTTTATCCTGCACATACATAACGTAAAAATATGTTCACCAGATTCCGCACAGAATTTTTTAGCAAAAACCTTTTTTTCCTCCTTATTGCAGCATCACTGGCGATTCATGGGATCATTATCTTCCTGTCACCTCAGACAAGCCAAATCCTCAGTTTAAGATCACTTCGCGACAGCTTTGTCCGCGAACCGAGTGACTATACGGTAACCCTGGACCTCGAAGATGCTGCCACATCAAAAGAAACATCGGAGTTAGACGTAAAGCAGAATAAAAATGAGACACAAGAGGAAAAAAAAGAGAAAGAGCCTGAAAAAAAACAGCATAAAATATTCACCGATACCTCTGACAATAAAGAAGATGAGGAAACGACGATTGAATCAGATAAGATTGGCGAAAAAGGTTCTCTGGCAAAAGACTACTTTCCTAATGATAAACAACCGATCAACAATGAACCCCATGCAGAAGGACATTCAACCGCACCCTTATTAGGCAAGGGTGGGTCAAATTTACCGGGAGGCGGTAAGTCGCAACCACAGGAACAGGTTGTGGCTTCACAACCATTAGCCCCGGTCGATAGCCATCAGGACAGAAATATGCCGCCCAGATATGCCAATTTACCGAAAGGCATCGAAAAGCAAGGAGAACCCGTAACACCTGTCCAGTTACCGCAGAGTCAAATAGTACCTCCGGAAAGTAGGAGAGAGACAACCGAGGCCGAAGAACTTGCTCAAACAGATCAAGAGGTAAAGGCGAAAAGTGCAGGAGAAATACCCAGAAAGGAACAGCAATCATCTGGACGCAGCGTTCAGCAGGATGAGGAAGAAGGAGAGCCGATTTCTTCCCGCGAAGGGGTATTGTTTACGGAAAAGAAAGACGACATAACCAACACATCTAAAACAGATGAAAAAGAGTTGCCGGATAAGGAATCGTTAGAAAAAAAAGAAGAATACAAAACAGCAAAAGAAGAAATTGAAACCCATGTAGAGAAAAAAACAAGGGAATTAAAGGAAGCAAAAGAGAGGGAAGAGGCAAAAGAAGCGAAAAGTATTGTTGCACACAAACAGGAAATGGTTGTTCCACCTTCTGAATCACCGGGCGCTGAACCTCAACGCACGTTTGAAAGGGGGTTGGATGAGCAGGAAAGTCCCGGTGAAATTCCAAAACCAAAGGTTTCCTTTAATCTGGATGCAAAGAAGGAAGGGGCAGCTAATGATCCGGTGCTCTTTGAAGATACGATCTCGAATGCAGCAATTTCGGGGATGCCGTCGTTTAACGTAAAAAAACATGAATATGCCGATTATTTTAAACATATCAGGGACAGGATATCCCTTTTTTGGTTTCTTGGTTATGGAACTCGTGCAGAAATAAAACTCGAAACAAGGGACGACAAACCGATCATCGTAGAGTTTAAAGTTTTGCCCGATGGTTCTATTGACGATGCGAAGATAGTGGATGATGCAGGGAATTTTCCCCTTGCTTCAAGGTTGATATCATCGATTAAAAATGCAGCACCTTTGAAGCCCTTTCCTGCTAAAATCAAGGAACCATCCATTGAAGTGCGTTTTAATTTCTATTTCTTATAACAATTTCTGTAACAATTCATAAAGAGGAGGTAATAATACTTTGGAATGGCTCTTAGGTGGTGGTCCCATCATGATACCACTGCTCGTGTGTTCTATTTTGGCCCTTGCGGTGATTATTGAGCGGGCAATTAATTTACGCAGGAATAAGATTTTAAAACCGGAGATATTGCAAACCATAGCAACCATACGCAGCCAGGAAGATATTCCCCAGGCGCTCTCCAAGTGTGAAGTGATACCCGGTCCTTTCTCAAAGTTGTTGAAGCGGATTCTTATAAATAATCATCTTTCGCGGGAAGAGAAGTATATTGACATCCAGGCTGCGGGAAGGCAGGAGACGAAAGAACTCGAAAAGAGGTTATTGGTTCTGGAAGTTATTACTGCGGTAGCTCCCCTCTTAGGTTTGCTGGGAACGGTATTAGGACTGGAAAGTATCTTCGGGATTATCTCTGAACTGGGACTGGGTCAGGCCAAGGCGTTTTCTGGCGGACTTTCAGAGGCCATACGGACAACAGTTTTGGGGCTTTTTATTGCAATCCCATCCCTCGTTGCCTACAGTTATTTTGATAAAAAAGTAGATACCTTTGTGCTTGAAATGGAAGAATACTCCATGCATATTCTGAATATACTCTATCCAGCGTATAAATCAGATAGAAATAAATAATTCAAATTTCTTTTTACAAAAACTATGCGATTTCGAGAAAAACGCACGACAAAAAATATTATTAATCTTACCTCGATGGTGGATATGCTCTTTCTGATCCTCTTGTTTTTTCTCGTTACCTCCACCTTTATGGAGCAACCGAATATCAAGCTGGAACTTCCATCAACAAAGTATGCCGCCACTAGCAAACTGGAGGAGCGGGTACTGATAATTTCCCAGGATGGACAGTTCTTCTTTCAAAATAAACCGGTTGAAAGGAAGGATCTTATTACCGTACTGAAAAGCGCCTTTACCAAACAGGACGATAAAACGCTTGTATTGCGCGCAGACAAAAATGTCCACTATGGAGAGATAGTATATGTCATGGATGCCGCTAAAGGCGCCGGGCTAAAACGGATCATTGCCCCAACTATTCTTGAATCTGAAAAACATCCTGAATAAGAATTCTGAAAATGATGCGGTACAGATTGAGAAACTCTTTAACACGTTACATTTCTATCCTCATGGCAACTCCATGGAGCTTACGTGGCGCAAGTTCGTAGAATTGGACGAAGTGCGGGGTAAGTTTCTTGATTATTGAAAATATGTTCCACAGCAAGCTTTTGGGCACTATATCTTCGAGACCAAAAAATATTACCTTTTCCTCTATACCCGCCGCCTTCAATATATCGCTCACCTTCACCATTTCCATATAGCCGGCTTGAATCTCAAACACCCTTAACCCATCCGCAGGGTTATCAATAAAATTACCCGTAACGCCAAAGGGTTCATTGAGCGTGACCATGGAAACTATAATGTTTTCTTCATAAATGATATTATTTACGAACATGGTATGGACAATATAGGAAGGAATTCTGTTTATTTCCCTGGAAAAGAAAAGTGACGTTCCTTTAATCTTGTTTAGACTTTTGTATACCTGATTATAGCCCACAAGGAATGTGCGTAATTCAAGGGGCCTGAGTTTTTTATACAATCTTTTTTGGCCTGCCATATATATCAAAATTATACTAAGCGGTATAGACGCAATGATGATTGACCAGTAACCTCCATGGGGTATTTTATAGGTATTCGATAGAAAAAACGCTATATCAATAAAAGTCAGAAGTAACGAAACAATACCCTTCAGTATCTTGCCTTTTAAATAAAATATCCACGTCATCATGATGCCGGTAATGGTCATTGTCCCGGTTACCGATAAACCATAAGCAGCGCCGAGTAGTTCTGATTCCTTGAATATATACATAATAAGTAAAACAGAGATGAGTAAAAACCAGTTAACAAATCGAATATAAATCTGAGACCTCATTTCAGTTGATGTATAGTCTACCTTAAACATAGGCATAATACGGGTAGTAATCCCCTGGTAAACAACGGAAAACATCCCGCTAATCATAGATTGAGAGGCAATAACGGTAGCAATAATGGTGAGGACAAGAAATGGAATGAAGATGTAAAGAACTTGCGCCTGGTGAAATATCATCTCAAAGAGCACATTTTTTGTATACGGATGTTGGATGAAAAAAGCGCCCTGCCCAAGATAATTTAATATGAGGGCAATAAAGACAAAATACCACCCTCTGATAATAGGTTTCTTTCCCATATGTCCCATATCGGCATACAATGCCTCAGCGCCCGTCGCACAAAGAAAAATCCCTGATAACACAAAAAATCCCGCAATTCTATTCTCTATTAAAAAATTTAATGCATAATATGGATTGAGAGCGTTGATTACAGAGGGAAGTTGAATTATTGAAAGAACCCCGGAGACCGCGAGTGATAAAAACCATACGAGCATGATAGGCCCGAATGTCCCCGCAACCTTATCTGACCCCTTTTTTTGGAAGGAAAAGAGGATTATTGCAATTCCACCCGCAATAATGAGAATGTGTTCCCGTCTTATTTCCTCCAATCCTGGAATGAGTTGTAAACCTTCAACGGCGCTCAGGATACTTATTGCGGGGGTGATTGCTCCATCGCCAATAAGGAGAGATATGCCAAAAATGGAAAGGAGTGTGACGAGAGCTGTTTTTTTCCCCCCCTTTAGCAAGCGGACAAGTATTTCCGTAAGTACAATGGTTCCCCCCTCGCCTCTTCTGCCAAGGCTCATGGCAAGCCATGCATATTCGATCGAAACAATCAGGATGAGTGTCCAAACAATAAGGGAAATAACACCCATGATATTTGCCTCGCTAGGCTTTACTAAAAGGAAAATAACCGGGAGGGTATAAATGGGGCTTGTTCCAATATCCCCAAAAACAAGACCCAGGGATTTTATTATTCCGCCGACATAATTTTTAGCCATAAATTTGTTGTCTCCAACTGAGTTTATTATTGCGTATGGGGAATTTCCCCTAAAAGAGTTTACGTAAAAAAATCCTTAAATATCTCCCGTGTTTATAAAATAAAAATGGGGAGATTTTGCTTAAGGAATTGTGCTTGATAAAGTGATGAATCTAACGGAGTCACATGTGCCGATCATCTTAAACTCATAAAATTCGGCTTAGGATAGCAGATACATGTTTATGTTTTGAAGATGGTTGTTTACATGTTGAATGTAATGAGAAGTGTAAAAAGTATAATTTGAGGAGCGTCAAATTATCAGAGTGAAAAGATTTATTATGCCAAACAAGAAAAATTTAATTAAAAAGACTACGTCCACGCAAAACGAGACTTTAATAGGGAAAAAGCCTCGTTCCTGATGCGCTTTCAGAACAAGGCCTTCATTATATAATCGATAAGGTCTACAGAGGTCGAACCCGCAATATCTAAATCAATAGAATATTATAATCCCAGCAATATATCTTTTTAATTATTATGTGTCAATAAAATTCCAGGGTTTGAATTTTTAAAATATGGTAAAGAATTTGTGAAAAACCTCCGTATGCGTAAAAATACTAACCTTAAATGACCACTTTATCATTGAATATGCCATTTCATGTAAACTTAAATCTCTAAATTTACCTTTGATTTCACCATTTTTAATGTTATTTTATGGAGAAATTAAATAGCGAGTAATTTGAATCAACAAATCTTAGGAGTGACAGATTATGAGGGTGAAAGATATTATGGACGCATCTCCAAATCTCCTGCGAACATCGGATACCTTTGAACATCTTATAAAAACACTCGACGAGGTTAAGTATCGCGTTGTTTTTGTAGTTGATAAAGAGGATAAGTTGGTAGGGGTTGTAACTGAGGCGGACCTTGTAAAAGTTCTTATACCCAAGTATTTATCCATAGATGAACTGCTTATCCCGGCAATGGATGAAAATTATTTAGAAAAAAAATGCTTAGAAAATAGAAACTTAGCTATCGCAGAAATTATGACCAAAACAATCTTGTCGGTACATGAAGATGATACCGTAATTAAGGTTGCTGCCCTTATGGTTGTTCATAAGATACGCACTCTTCCTGTAGTCAGGGATAGTAAAGTCGTCGGGATTGTGCATCTTATCAACCTGATAAGATATATGATGAATATACTAACGAGAGATTGAATATTTTCATAAGGAAACAAGCTCATGTTCTTTTGGATTGCCACGGGTATTTTTATTGTATCCTTCGGATTAATTATCTCTGAAAGGCTTGATAAAACAAAAGTCGCAATAGTTGGCGCCGGTTTGATGATGGTACTCAAAATAGTTACTCAGCATGAGGCCTTCTATGAAGATAAATATGCCATCGACTACAATGTTATATTTCTCCTTATCGGCATGATGATTATCGTCAATATCCTCAGCAAAACAGGTATATTCCAATTTCTGGCGATAAAAACCGCAAAACTATCCAGAGGGAAACCTATATGGATTCTTATTCTTTTTACCAGTATAACGGTAATCTTCTCTTCCTTCCTCAATAACTTAACCACGGTCCTCATCATAATTCCTGTGAGTTTATTTATAGCCGATGAACTGGAGCTGGACCCTTTTCCATTTTTATTGTCTGAAATTATGGCCTCCAGTCTTGGCGGTACGGCCACGCTCATTGGTGGTCCACCTAATATATTAATTGCCAGTAAAGTGCATCTGACATTTATGGATTTTATTTATCACATGACGCCCGCCGTACTCTTTGTTTTTTCATTCTTCATCCTGACTATAAAACTCCTCTTCGGCAGGAAACTCCGGGTCAAAGAGGAAGTAAGACAAAGAGTACTGGCCATAAATGAACACGACCTTATTAAAAACTATAGTTTGTTAATAAAGTCTGTTTGTGTATTAGGACTGGTCATCCCGGGGTTTATCTTCAATGACAAACTCAATATTGAACCTGCGACAATTGCCCTTTTAGGGGCTGGTGTTTTACTCATTCTATCAAGGGAAAACGCACAAAATATATTAAAGGAATTAGAGTGGTCAACCCTCTTCTATTTTATCGGTCTGTTTATTGTTGTAAGCGGCGTTATTAAGGTGGGATTGATTTCTAAAATCTCGGATAGCATGGTTTCATTAACAAAGCCAAATGCCGAAAACATGTTTTTCACAGCGATTGTCATCTTATGGTTTTCTGCTCTCGTTTCGACCGTTGTTGAAAATACCATTTTAATCACCAGCATAATTCCCCTTGTTATAAACATGGCACAGGCAGTATTACCCGCCGGATTGGACTTTAAAGCAATTGTCCAGTACCCGACACTTATGCCGGTGTGGTGGTCTTTAGCGCTTGGGATTTGCCTTGGGGGGAATGCAACACCCATTGGGGCTTCTGCAAATGTCGTCACCCTTGGCCTTGCAGAAAGGGCGGGATATCCTATATCATTCAAAAAATATCTTATCTATGGAATACCCCTCACCATGGAGATGATTATCTTATCAAATATTTATATTTGGCTGAGATATTATATTTTTAAGGTTTATTAGTAAATAATCGCTATTTACATGAAAAGATACTTTGTTAGTATCAGAGAACAAATTCAATTAAAGAAGAGGAAGATAATATATGACCTATTTACAAGCAATAATACTTGCCATTATCGAAGGCGTTACTGAGTTTTTACCCATTTCGTCAACCGGCCATATGGTGATTGCTTCTACATTTATGGGAATCAGTAAGGATACCCTTACGAAGAATTTTGAGATTGTCATACAATTAGGCGCTATTTTATCGGTAGTAGTACTTTACTGGCGTAAATTTTTTACCTCTTTCAAATTTTACTTAAAATTAGCGCTCGCATTCATCCCTGCAGCAGTAGCAGGCTTTCTCCTGGGCGATTATATTGATGCTTTATTAGAGAATGCATGGGTAGTGGTTGTTACACTATTTATCGGAGGCATTGTCCTGATTTTTGTTGATCGATGGTTTAAGCACGCCAGCGAAACAGAAGAACAGGAAGTATCCTGGATGCAAAGTTTCAAAATTGGTTGCTTTCAATGTATAGCGATGATACCGGGTGTATCACGTGCAGGGGCAACCATCATAGGAGGAATGACGGTAGGGCTTAACAGGAGAACAGCGGCGGAATTTTCGTTTTTTCTCGCCGTTCCGACGATGCTTGGCGCTAGCGCCAAGAAGCTGATGGACTCATATAAGACAATCCAACATCATGATATTGCAATCTTGATCCTGGGAAGTCTCGTGGCATTTGTCGTGGCTCTGTTCGCAATCAAGGCTTTTATTGGTTTTCTGAATAAGCACGGCTTCAAATGTTTTGGGTATTATCGCATTGTCCTGAGTGTGACATTAGCTGTTGTTGCATATCTGATGAAGATAAAAATGTAAATACGAAGGTAGGCATGATACATAATTTAATTTTCGAGCCAGGAAAACAAAGATGAGCAAAATGATCTCTATTTGGTTGGGTTTAATGTCTGTCTTATTTTCTATTCACGTTTTTGCCGGAGACGTGATTGTTACCGTGGATAGATTTACGCATGGTAGTAATAAAGCCCCTGTGCGCTTTTCGATTTGTGATAATAAGGAATGTCATGAGAAAAGGGATAAGGGATATGTGGAAATAGATGCGCAACTTATTAAATTTACGGAGCATTTCAGGAAATATAGAATTAGAAATCTAAAGCCGGGCGAGTATTCCCTCTCTTCATATCATGACCTTAATAAGAGCGGCAAATTAGAACGTAGCGGCATTCTGGGAATACCTGAAGAACCCGTCGGATTTTCAATGCTTGACGTCCAAAAAATAAGACGTCATCCAAAATGGAATGAGGTTAAATTTCAAGTTGGCGAAGGAGATACATCAGTTACTGTCCATCTGGTTGACAAATTTGGGTTGTGACTATTTTGTCTTAACGAGAGGAATAGTGTCAATGCACTTCTAAGTCACGATCCCACGTAACAACCTCAGTTGTAACAATCCCTCTTTTCCCTGAAAGATAGCCATACCATTTATGAACGGAGTCAAAGAGGGCAATTATGGCAAGGATTGCCATTGCGGCAATAAGGACTGCGTCAAGCCGGAAGGCAAACGCATCCTCCGGCGTTGTTGATATGGCTGCCTTTTCAATAAAGGCAAAGAAGAGTTTGTAAGACGCCGTAAAGGTTGTCGCAAACATGAATACCATGGGCACAAATGTCATCCATGCATATTTGAGTTTGTTCATTTTTATGATGACCGTAGTGCCCACGCAAAAGGCAATTGCTGCCAGGATTTGATTTGCCACGCCAAACATCGGCCAGATGGTCGATATATTCCCGGAATAGATGAGATATCCCCATGAACCAACCACAACAAGACTTGACAATATTGTCCCGGGCATCCAACTTGTTCTCCCCAAAGGTTTGTAGGCATAACTGCCTAATTCCTGAAGAATAAACCGTGCTACCCGCGTGCCTGTATCGACCGTTGTAAGGATAAAGAGCGCCTCAAACATGAGTGCAAAGTTATACCAATACGGCATGAGGGACTTCATGCCCGGAAGGCTTGAAAATATTGAGGCCATGCCGACGGCAAGAGAAACCGCGCCGCCCGGCCTGCCGGCAACATCGGTACCTACGGCCTCCGAGAGTTCGGAAATATGGCTTACGGGAAAACCCAGATGCGCCAGGTCGTCAAATGAGAGGTGGGTATTGATTGCAAAATAGTCTCCCGGCATCAATATCGTTGCGGCGACAATGGCAATTACCGAGACAAACCCTTCCGCCAGCATAGCGCCAAAACCTATCATCTTTATCTCCGACTCATTTTCTATCATTTTCGGGGTTGTGCCTGACGAGACGAGGGAGTGGAAACCAGATATCGCGCCACATGCAATGGTTATGAACATAAACGGGAAGAGCGTCCCCGGTATTACAGGGCCATCGCCGTGGATAAACTGTGTAACCGCAGGCATATGGATATTGGGCGCTAAAAATATCACGCCAGCGGCAAGGAGTATAACCGTCCCTATCTTCATATAGGTGGAAAGATAGTCCCTGGGGCAGAGAAGCATCCATACCGGAAGTACCGATGCAATGAAACCATAAAGCGCCATGAGAAAAACCAGGAGCTTTTTGTCCAGATTAAAATATGGTTCAAGGAAAGATCCGGGGATATAACCACCCAAAAAGACTGACAGCACCAAAAGGATTACGCCGATAATGCTGACTTCTAATACCTTCCCATACCGGATCTTGTAAAGGTACAGTCCCATAAAGAGCGCTACGGGTATTGTTGTGGCTATAGTAAATGCACCCCAGGCGCTATGGGAGAGGGCGTTGACAACAGCGAGACCTAATCCTGCCAGGGCAACGATGATGATAAATAAGATTGCTATTGCTGCGGTAATTCCGGCAACCGGGCCAACCTCGTCCCTCGCAATCTGAGCCAGTGACCTGCCATTTCTCCTTACTGATGCGACCAGAATCACCGTGTCATGCACAGCGCCTCCGAGTGATGCACCTATCAATATCCACAAAAAACCCGGGAGATACCCGAATTGCGCCGCAAGCACAGGCCCTATCAGCGGACCAGCTCCTGCGATTGCGGCAAAGTGGTGGCCGAAGAGCACCCATTTGTGGGTGGGGTGATAGTCCCTGCCATCTCTTAACCTTTTTGAAGGCGGCATCCTTTTATCATCAAGGCACAGCACCTTTGTTGCTAGAAATGCGCCATAAAAACGATAGGATATTACAAAGAAACATGCAGCGGCAATAACAAGCCAAAGTGCGTTGACCTTTTCCGCAGGCCGGAGAATCTGCGTAACCACTCCGAGCGCGAAGCTGCCTGCAACTGTAGTTATGGCAAGAACTATATTTGATCGTTTCATTATGCGAAGAATCTTTTACTCATTGTTTACTATGCAGAATCACCGTGATTGACGGCACATTGGTCACGGAAGCTGTTTTTGTTTGGGGGACACATCAGAAAGATTACCGTCAAACTTTGACACAAAAACATCTGAAATGCCATTAATAAATGTGTCATAACCAACAATAGTTGTTGGAAAGTCTGATGACTTAGTATCACCGGCTATATATACATTTCCATTTGAGTCTATTGTTACAGAATTGGCTGAATCATAGGAAGACCCGCCCAGGTACGTAGATGCAAGCAGGTAAGTTAAATCACCATTAATCTTTGATACAAAGGCATCACCATGAGAAATGCCGATGGAAGCATGACGAGCATTTATAGTTATCGGAAAGTCTTTTGATTTTGTACAACCTGTTACATATACATTCCCACTTGAGTCTATAGCTATGGATTTTCCATAATCATCGTCAGCGCCGCCCAAATAAGTGGACGCTAGCAGCCGTGTCAGGTCTCCATTTATTTTTGACACAAAGGCAATATTATAAGAGCCTTTGTTATAGGTACAACATGCGCCTGGTGTTGTTGGAAAGTTGGTCGATTTCGTATAACCTGTTACATAGATATTTCCCTGGGCGTCAAGAGCTATAGAATTGCAAAAATCCCCCGAAGACCCACAAAGATATGTGGATGCAAGGAGTTGTTCAAGATTCCCGCTTAATTTTGATATGAATGCAATGCTGTAATTACTACTGCTAGAAGTACAATAAGAACCAGCAGTTACCGGAAAGCTTGTAGACCTGGTACCACCAGCCACATATATATTGCCAGCCTGGTCTATAGTTATAGAGCTGGGATAATCATAAGAAGTACCCCCAAAGTGTGAGGATGCAAGAAGTCGTGTTAAATCACTGCTGAGTTTGGATACAAAGGCATCATTATAAAAACCATCGATAGGCGTACTATATGCGCCGGCTGTATTTGGAAAGTCTGATGAAGAAGTTTCGCCAGCTACATATACATTTCCATCTTTATCTACAGCTAGAGAACTGACAGAATCGTACGAAGATCCTCCAAGATATGTAGATGCAATCAGGTGGGTTAAATCACCACTGAGCTTCGACACAAAGGCACAGCGGTAAAGACTTTTTAGAAAAGTATTGTATGCGCCAATAGTTGTCGGAAAGTCCGTTGATCCGGTACTGCCGGCTACATATATATCCCCATCTAAACCCACTGCTATAGAACAACCATGATCTGTGCTGGATCCTCCCAGGTAGGTTGATGCAAGGATGTGTGTTAAATCACCGCTGAACTTTGATACAAAGGCATCAACACTACTACCGTCAGAAACATCATAAGCGCCAGTGGTTGTTGGGAAGTCCGGTGATAAAGTTTCACCGGTCAAATAGATATTTCCGGCAGAGTCAATAGTCATTGAACTTACAGAATCATCAGAAGATCCACCCAGGTATGTGGATGCCAGGAGGGGGTCTATCACAAGTTCCCTTGTTTTGTCATAGGGTGCAACCTTGAAACCATATTCCAAAGTTGGATTTAGGATTTTGGGGTTCAGATTTGCTACAATGTGTACTTTGCGTTTTTCAATTTGATATTCCACGTCTACATTGACCCTTTTACCATCAATCTCCTGATATGCCACTGGTTTTGTAAATTTAACAAGTCCGAACTCTGTTTCTGCCTCAAGTTCTCCTTTTTCATTTACTTTTACTCCATCTGCACCGCTGAGTTTTATCTTTATCGCCACGGGATTTCCATCAGGTTTTATATAAAAGAGTTTTTCTATATTGTTTCCGCAAGCTTTTACTTTTAAGTCTATTCCTTTATACACATCGCCAAGAGTTACAATTTCATAAGTTGGTATATTACTCTTCTGATTGATAGTATCTTTTCCTTTAAAATAGCTGATTTTTGTTATATTCTCGCCTTCGCCTTTTATCCAGGAGCCTCTTTTGCCTTCGAACTCTTCCTTAAGAACAAGCCTTCTTTTGCATGTATCATCAAATCCCGGCAAATCTGACTTTTTAAAAGGCAGTAAATAAACTATCTCCCCATCCTTTGTAATAAATACACTTCCACCAAAAGCATTTACATAAAACGCTACCTTTTCATCTATCTGCCCTTTATTTGCGATGAAAGGTATTTGAAGTTTATGTATCTCTTGAATAACTTCATCCTTTGATATATTGCCTGCATAATTTTGTTCGGCAAGAAGGGACGATAGTAAAGATACAATCATTAAAAAAACTGCCGGCATTATAAAAATCTTATTACCTGTTTTCATTTATGTACGCTGTTTGAAAGAAGAAAAAACAAGGATCATCCTTAAATAAAATCCTCTGAAATACGGTTAAACCTTGAAATACCTTACATCTGTTTGTATCTGGGACCTCCGCCCCCTTCGGGAACAGTCCATCTAATGTTATCAAACGGACACTTTCTCTGACACGTCTTGCAGTGGATACAATTTGAGGGATTTGCCGGGACTGTATCATTCCCAACTTGTTCATAGACACCCGCCGGACAAAATGTAATGCATGGTCGGTCAAAAAGGGGGTCACACTTATTGATACAAAAATTTTGATCCAAAATACGGAGGTGCGGGGGTTGGTCTTCTCTGTGCTTTGTCCCGGCTAATGCAACAAATGTCGTCTTGTCAAATTTACCCGGAGTGCCAAATTTGAACATGTCAGGGGTCATGGCCTTGTAATCTTTCTCAATATTAAACTTTGGCAAGTACTTGCCAATAACCGCGAGGGGGAAACCTATTGTTGAACCGAATTTCGAGATCACTGTGCGAAAATTTCTGGCCGACTTCATTTCGGACATTACTGAATGGTGTTCTATCATATCAGTATAGACTTCCGCAGCCTTATTGGGATTCTTGAGGCACTGGATTGACGCTTTACCTGCAAGTGATCCGGACTCAATGGCATTGTGGATACCCTTAATCTTATGCATATTGACAAAACCTGCGCTGTCGCCAACGATTATTACATTTTTGTAACCAATGGTACTTATTGTCTTGCCATTCGTGCTTAATTGTATATGGCGAGGGATTGCATAATAACCCCCTTCGGGGATCATCTTTACGCCGGCTTCGATTATTTCGCCACCTTCAATGAACTGACGGAGAAACGCATGACGTTTAAAATCCTCCAGCGCCTTTTGCGGATTAAAATTACAATACCTCCAGTCTGCCCCGGCAATAATGCCAACGGCAATCTGATTATCACCGTAGCTATATACAAATCCACCACCAAAGATGTTAGGTCCCATTATTGGCAACCACAACGGATAACCCATGGTATGCACTACCCGGTTATTACCAAACAATTCGTAACGCTCTTTACTCACCCGAATAGTTTCTTTAACGCCAACTGAAAATACCTGATCGATCTCACGTTTTAGACCAGTCTTTGCAACCAAATCCTCAGTAGCAAGACCATCCGTTCCTTCGGCAAGGATAATAATGTCAGCGGTAATCGTCTCTCCCTTTAGATAATTTGGCTGGGGATGTCCTTTCTTGTCAAGTCCCTGATCCACCGTTTTAACTCCGTAAACCACTTTCTGGTTTTGATCATATAAGATTTCCTTAACGCCAAAACCTGTATAAACTTCGATACCCAGTGAAGAGGCAATTTTGCCAAGAAATCTTGTCAACTTGCTTATGGAGACAATATAATCGCCGCTGTTGTCCATTTCACCGAATGACAATCTCCATTTCTTGCCCAACCTGATGAGCGGAGAGACGTTGATGGCAGATTTTTTTCCCCTGAGAAAGCGCACTTCATCATTCCTTACTTCCCGTCCCATGATATGTTCAGCCCCTTCTATACAAAGCCAGTCAGGGCTGGCTTCATCAAGCAATCGCTTGAGGGGTGCTGCCTCCAGGACTGCGCCGGATAGGGTATGGTTACCGAGGGCCTCGCCTTTTTCCAGAACCACGACAGATGCATCTTTATTTGCACTCTTGGCCGCAATTGCAGCCGCCAGACCTCCTGGTCCAGCGCCAACAACCAGAATTGAAACGTGCGTATAATCTTTTTCTTTTATCACCATTGCAATTGAATTAATTCCTCCGATTATCGCCGGTCAATGTCTGAGAGCCTCAACGATTTGTGGTACAACCTCTTCTGCATTTCCCATGATGTAATAGTCTGCATGCTTGAATATGGGCGCCTGCGGGTCGGAATTGATGGCTACAATTATTCCCGCATTTTCAATACCAATTAAGTGTTGAATAGCGCCTGAGATTCCGAGTGCTATATAGAGCCTGGGACTAACAGAGGTTCCCGTCTGCCCGACCTGATGGATACGGTCAACAAAGCCATGTTCAACAGCTGCCCTTGATGCCCCACGCTCAACCTGGCAATGAAGTTTTTTCTCCAGCGCCAGGGACAAATCATTCACAAGCTTATTATAATTATCTCTATTTCTGAGTCCCTTGCCGCCTGACACAACTACATCGGCGGTGGCAAGATTTGAAGTTCCACCGCTCAATTCTGTGCGGATAATGTCAAAATCAATATCCGATTCGGAAAGAGCAAGCCTGTGTTCTATAATATTTCCCTTTCTCGAAGGATCAGGTTTCACTTTTTTCATGATGCCCGGTCTGGCAGTTGCCATTTGTATCTGTGAATTTATTGTACAGATGGTAGCCATTACGTTACCACCCAATGCCGGTCGGGTCTGCAATAATATTGCGATAGTACCTCTCCTTGTATTATCCCTGATGTCCAATCCGGTGCAATCGGCCGTGAGTCCGCAACCAAGGCGATAAGCAACCATGGGCGCCAGGACTCGTCCCGACGGGGTAGCGCCAAACAAGACGATCTGTGGTTTATGTTTTTCTATCACATCAGCAATCACTTTTCTATAGGGTCCAGGCCTGAACTCCTTCAGTCGTTCGTCTTCAGTTATGTAAACATCATCGGCGCCAGCGGCAATAAGCCCATCAACTATATGCTTACATTTATAACCGGCAATCACAGCTCCAACCTTTACATTTAAAGACTTCGCAAGGTTGATGGCTTTACCGATATAACCGGCAATCACAGCTCCAACCTTTACATTTAAAGACTTCGCAAGGTTGATGGCTTTACCGAGAAGCTCTGATGTCACATCGACCGTCTTTTCGCCATCATGTTCAGCAATTACCCAGACATCTCCCGTGTAACTTGGTTGCGTTATCTTATAACCTTCAAACATTTCCAGGATCATCCGCCTGGTTGGCTTCTCGTCAAGAAGCCCCAGTGTCCTATCAACAAGAGTCTCGTTAAGCTGATTTGTATCGGTTATTCCCAGTTTAAAAAGAGATTGTGCAACCTTTTTGAACAACGTAACTTCTTTATCTGTAAATTCATAATCGCGGTTCAATGGGCCATCAGCCCTTTTTAACGGAACTATATAATCAGTATCACTCGCTTCAAAAACACCACATGATCCGTCTTTTTTATAATTTGTCACTAATTCTGAAACAAACTCAGTAATATCTGTAACTTGTTTGTTTTTTCTCGAACTCTTTGGTGGAGGAAAGACCTTTATCACGCGTGTCCTGGAACCATTGGCGCCGAACAATGTGGGCTTTATATCGTTTGCAGACCAATTAATAACCTCAAATTTGTTAGCCCATCGAGACCTCTGAAATGATGCAAACAATAGATATTCATCAAGAGCAACCGTTATCATGCAGGGGAGTTTTTTAGGGGTTACCCACTGATTACCACCGGCAACGATTTTCTTGATACGAAACTTGTTATCGGTAAATTCGACATCTGTAGCGTATGCGATACAAGGTATTTGCAATTCTTCCGCTATCTGTGGAGGAACCTGTGCGGTATCGCCGTCTACCGATTGCATACCTGCTATAACTACGTAATCGTCATGACCATTAAACATGTCCGTAACTATTCGTCGTATGGCACAGGCCAGGGGATTTGCAGTCGCAGGGGTATCAGCTCCCCCTAATACCCTGTCGGTAAGAAGCACGGCATCATCGGCACACCTGCTCAGGGAATATATCAAAACATCCTTAGCCATCGGGGGACCCATGGTAAGACAAACGATCTTACCAGCTGAGGACTGCCTCATCATATCGGCAAATGCCAGCGCATCCGTATCAAGTTTATTGATAACGCTCGGCAAAACACCCCGTTTAAG
>CAYJME010000036.1:12785-21432 GCA_964370795.1 uncultured candidatus Brocadiaceae bacterium | reverse complement strand
CAGCCTTTACCACGAAAGAATTTCTTTCCTTGTACATCCTGCTCCGTAAGGTTCAATTCCATTAAGGACTCTTTAGACGGCACGTATTCTTCTTTACATTTTGTACATATCTTTCGTACCAGTCTCTGGCTAATAACACCCTCTACGGTAGCGGCAATAAGATAAGGCTTGATACCCATATCTACAAGGCGTGTTACGGTGGTAGGCGCATCGTTTGTATGTAATGTACTAAAAACCAGGTGTCCTGTCAATGCAGATTGTATTGCAATACGGGCTGTTTCCTCATCCCTGATTTCTCCCACAAGGATAATGTCCGGGTCTTGTCTTAAAATAGCCCTCAGGCAATTCGCAAATGTCACCCCAATTACCGGGTTCACCTGAACCTGAATGAGTCCGTCAATATCATATTCCACCGGGTCTTCAGTGGTAATAATCTTCGTGTTGATGTCGTTTAAAAAATTTAAAGCTGCGTACAAACTCGTTGTTTTCCCTGAACCCGTGGGGCCTGTGACAAGAATTATTCCATTCGGCTTGACCATCAATTGACGCATCAATATTAATTCTTCCGGGCGAAATCCTAACGTCTCCATGTTAAGGGGCACTAAAGATTTATTCAGGAGACGCATGACAACGCTTTCTCCATATTTTGTCGGGAGTGTAGAGACACGCAGGTCAACGAATGTTCCGCCAACATTGATCTGAACACGGCCATCCTGCGGTAATCTCCGTACAGAAATATCCATACCGGATATAAGCTTTAACCGGGAAATAATCGGTATTCCCATTTGTTTTGGCGGAGAAATTTTTTCGTAGAGAATGCCATCGATGCGGTATCTCACCTTGAACCCATCTTCAAACGACTCAAAGTGGATGTCGCTTGCCTTGTCGGATACCGCATCCAGCAACATGAGGCCAACCCATTTTTTTACCGGCGCCGCATCTGACAATTTTCTTAATTCTTCAATATCAATGTAATCATCTTTTGTTGTTTTAAGAGACACACATTCTCCACCGAATTCTAATAATAATTGTTCAATGGATTCGTGTCTATGCGGATAGTATTTTTCCAGTGCATGATTAATATGCTCTTTATGGCAAAGGGCTGGTTTTATTGAGTGCTTCAGGATCAATCTCAAATCATCGAGGATTTGGTAATTTAATGCATCTGCAAGGACAATGGTGACCGTATCATCAGTAAATTTGACAGGAACGATACGGTAGAGCTGGGCAATGGCGGGGGGTACCATATTAATTATTTCAGGAGATATACTCATATCTTCAATGTCGATGATTTCTAATCCAAGGTATTCACTCAGGGCATGGAGTATCTGCTCGTTCGTTATATACTGGAGGTCAACGAGGATATCACCTATTAAACCGCCTTTCTGTTTTTGAACTGCCAGCGCTTCCAGGATTTGATTTTCGGTAACCAGACCTTTATCTTTGAGTATCTGACCAAACAATCTCCTTTTGGCGTCAGTTTTTACATTTGTTTTTTCTTTTAATTGCATGGTTAGTCCTCTATTCCTACGATACGAAATACCTCCTCTACCGTGGTTTTGCCATCCTTGGCCTTCTTCAAACCGTCTTCTTTCAGGGTTGTCATACCGAATGACCTGGCGGCCTTTTTGATCTCATCGTTTTCAGCCATTCTGTATACCATATCACGTAACGTCTCATTCATGTCCAGTAACTCATAAACTCCCATCCTGCCAAAATACCCAATATTATTACAGTTCTTGCATCCCTTTCCTTTATAAAAGGTAAAGTCCGTTAATGCATCGATTTCAAACCCCATTTCGGTTAATTGTTGAGGATCGTAGTTGACGGGCTCTTTACAATGGATACAGAGCGTCCGTACCAAACGTTGGGCCATTACACCCTGCAATGAGGTTGCAACAAGAAAGGACTTTATACCCATATCAATCAGTCGGGTAATGGCAGAAGGGGCGTCGTTTGTGTGGAGGGTGCTGAGTACGAGATGTCCCGTTAAAGCGGCTGCAATAGCAGTATCCGCTGTTTCTGCGTCACGAATCTCGCCGACAAGAATAATATTTGGATCCTGCCTCAACATAGTTCTGAGCACGATGGGAAAATTAAAACCACTCTTTTCGTTAATTTCCGATTGATTAATACCAGGAATGGTGTATTCCACAGGGTCTTCGGCCGTAATAATTTTTGTATCTGTTTTATTCAGTTCGTGAATGGCGGCATAGAGCGTGGTTGTCTTTCCGCTCCCTGTTGGACCGGTAAGGAGCAATATGCCATTGGGTCGTTTGATGATGGCTTGGAAACGGGCGTAATCATTCTCGTAAAATCCCAGGTTTTTAAGACTCTTCATGGCCATGGATTTTTCAAGGAGACGCATAACCAGGCTTTCGCCATAAATAGAATTTAAAGAGGACACGCGGATATCCAATTCCTTACCTTCATATTTAATGCTGATACGGCCGTCCTGCGGTCTCCTTTTTTCCGAAATGTCCATGTTAGACAATATTTTAATCCTGGAAATAATGGGGTCCTGTAAACGCTTGGGAAGCACATGCGCCTCATGGCATACCCCGTCGATACGGTATCGAACCCGTAGTCGATTAGACATAGGTTCAATGTGTATATCGCTCGCACGGGAGGCCACGGCCCTATTAATAATTAATGAAACCAGTTGAATAATGGGACCTTCATCTTCAATCGATATTGATTCGCCAAGCTGTGTTTCAAATGCCTCAATGCCCTCCTCCGCGCCCGGTGGCCTAAGAATGGTAAGTTCCCTTAATAATACATCTACGCTTTCTGTGTATTCTTTATCATAGTACTTGCGAATGGCATTCCTCAGACTCTCAGGTAATGCAAGGACATATTTTATATCTGAGTTGAGCATAAATCGCACGTTGTCAATCAACGCAAGATCCGGATGACCGCCAACAGCGACAGTAATGACATTGTTGACTTTTGATATGGGTAAAATATTGTGTTTCTTTACGAATTGTGCGGGTAATAAATCAATGACACCCTGGGGAACATCCATTTTATCAAGATCAACAAGGGTTGAATCATAGTATGAGGCAAGACAATGAAAGATTTCTGAATATGTCGCGTATCCCAACTTAACCAGCGCATCTTCCAATCGTATAGAGTCTCTTTTTCGAATATCATTGGCCTTGTTTAATTGCTCTCTCGTAATTAAACCGGTATTTAACAAGGCGTCTTCTACTTGATAAATGGGTGTTTTCATGTTGAATTTGTTTCTATTATTTCATTACAATAAAAAAGTTTTCGTTTTATTCATTGTTTAAATGATGAAATGAACCCGAATTATACTATACTATGATGTAAGCATCAATTTTCTGTTTTTTGCTTTTTTATTATAACCTCATTATGACAATAACATGAACATTTTAAAAAATACTTTAGAACACATTGATAATATCCGGATAGATTCAAACGGAAATATTAAGTCACGGTTTAATTCTTTTGCCATACCATCGGGAAGTCTTGGAAGACTGGAAGAGTTGGCTACGTTGTATGCCTCTATCAAGGACACCGTAAACTGCACAATAAAATATAAAAAAATATTTACCATGGCAGGCGACCATGGGGTTGCAGCAGAAGGCGTAAGCGCCTTTCCCCAGGAAGTTACCCTGCAAATGGTGAAAAATTTCATGGAAGGGGGGGCTGCTATCAATATCCTGGCACGTCATATCGGCGCCCAGGTAATTGTGGTTGATTGCGGAGTTGCGTCACCGGTGGATACACAATCGCTCAATGTCTTAACGAAAGACCGGCGGTTGAAAATAAAGAAAATCGGGGCTGGCACAAGAAATATGGCCGTTGGACCTGCCATGTCAAGGGAAGATGCAGTTAAATCAATTGAGGGTGGCATAGAATTAATCGAGGCGGAGATTAAAGAAGGATTGGATATTATAGGCACGGGTGATATGGGAATTGCTAATACAACTCCCAGCAGCGCGATCCTTGCAGTTCTCGGTAAACTGGACGTTGAACAGGCAACCGGACGTGGTACAGGTTTAAGTGATGAATTGTTACGAAGAAAGGTTCATATTATAAAAAAGGCGATTGAAATAAATCAACCCAATCCTGATGATCCAATAGATGTGTTAACAAAGATAGGGGGGTTTGAAATCGGCGGTATTGCCGGTTTATGTTTAGGCGCTGCACGCCATCATATTCCTGTTGTTCTCGATGGTTTTATTTCAACGGCAGGCGCCTTGATAGCGTGCTCAATAGAACCAAAAGTAAATAAGTATTTGATTGCCGCACATGTCTCAGCAGAACAGGGACACAAGATAATGTTAAAACTTTTGAAAAAAATACCCTTATTAGATCTTAATATGAGATTAGGAGAAGGCACGGGCGCTGCGCTGGGTATAAGCATGGTCGAAGCGGGAGTGAAATTGCTCAATGAAATGGTAACGTTTCACGAGGCAGGGGTATCAGAACCACGTAAATAAAAAGAGGCAGAATTGTGTATTTCTTTTGGTCGGTACGCCGTTTTAAAATGCGTGGGTATACTCAATGCCGAAAATATGGTCGAATTCCGGATCGTCGGCAATAAAACCGCGATTAGTAATGCGTGATAAATCATATCCGATAAAGATTGAGTCACACTCTGTAAAGCGATAGGAAACATCGAGTCCGAGTGAGTCCCGTTTTTCGCGAGGCGGGCCTTCAGCCCCCTTTTTAACGTATTGCGTTGAACCAATCCTTGCCCGGCTTGCATCAAATCCTACAAGGATATCATGCGTAATCCAATGAGTTAAACGGCCATATAGTTCACTTCCATCTGTCCCAATAAAATGAGAAAGCACGGCATCTTTGTAAGTATATCCATCTTTATAAAGATGATGAGTAAACATGATCGGAGTGCTTTGGGCATATTCAAGACGAAGGTCGAGATACGGGTCCCATAAAAACCCTGTGAGATACGTACCAACAAGTCCTCCTGGTTGATTTGGAATAATAAATCCATGTTTCGTATCATCATAACCCATTTCACCATAAATAGCTGCATCTCGGGCAATAAATATATATCGTTGTACGTTGGGAATTCTTATGGTAATGTCAAACGATAACAGATTGTTAATATTTCTCGGATTATTTGGATTGTCAGCGCCCTCTGATGTTGTGGTTTGAAAAAGAGCGCCCGGGAAATCTGCGAAAGTAAAACCTCGACCATCTCCACCAAATTGGAAGGAACGCCCATGGCCTATCTCCACATATTTAAACGGCGCCATGCTGAGACGATAAGCTCCCACCATTGCATCGGGAAAATCATTTGGATTTTGACTTCTATCTCCAAGTTGGCCAACTAAAAATGTGGCTTTCATGGGTCCAATATAACTCAAAAATGATGGAAGGAGAAAAGGTTCTGCTGACCCTATCCGTACTTGATTAAGTGGCGACGCATTGTTAGAGAAGAGCATTGAACCGCGAAATCCTGGTCCCCACCAAAGACTATCGCGACCAACTTCGATCTCTGTATTCAAGAAAGTGAGTTTTCCATAACCAACTTGCAACCTGCCCTGGCTATCATCTTCATTGACAGAAAATTCCGGTTGGTAGTATAATGACACATAATCTCCAACTCCTCCTCTTCCATCCATTGTTAAATCTCCATTCACCCCTTTGTTTACACCTTGCCCCGATTGATTAATGAGCGTCTGCGAGTTGTTTGCGTAAGTGCTTCCAAATTGAACGTGATCAATGGGTTTTAAACTCAAAAACCCCGTTTTTGCGTCATAGTTGAGATGTGTTTTAACCCCCATTTCAGCCAATTCAGGGCCGAACTCTTTCACAAGCTGGTAGAGTAAATCTTCTAAATAACCACGATCGTTATAATCACCGTATTGATTTTGTTCCAACTTACGTACTGCTTGAGCTATAACCCTTGCAGCTTCCATCCTACTTATCGGTTTGGTATTGAGGATTGCGTGATCTGCCAGCCCTGCAAGGACTATTTTTTCAAGGGCATCATAAATCCATGAACGTTCAATGGCAAATCCACCCCAGTTTTTTAAAGGGATATTAGTTCTATCAGCAGCATTAACCGATATTAAATGCACTGAGAATAGGGTGAGTAAAAAATAAAAGGCTGAAATTATTCGTAGGTAATGTTTTTGGCAGGAACTATTCAATACCCATCCAGTACACTTTATTACCGACATCTCGTTTGTCCCAAATTTTGTCGTTGCTTATCTATGTATTCCAGTAAAAACACGACAAATATGCCCAGGAAGATGCCCATAAACCCAGTCATGGCTGTTACGATTATAGTTTTTGGTTTACTCTTACGTTCCGGAGGAACTGCTCTGTCTAAAACTTGAAACACCGGCGTATCTTTTACCTCGTCAATCTTTGCCTGTTCCAATTGTTGAATAAGCAAAGTATAAAGTGCTTCCTGCACCTTTACATCACGCGTCAATCTGACCAATTCTAATCCTACTTCAGGCACATTAGCAACGGGCAGATAAAATTCCTTTTGGAAATGACCTGCATCTCCCTTTGGTGGCGGAAGATCTAATCCTTCGCTATATTGTGATTTTGCCAACTGGCGTTTTAGTTCATTGATTTTTTCTTTGAGTTTTATTACCTCCGGATGAGAATCTTTTGCATAGCTTTGCATAACTTCGAGCTGAACTTCCGAAGCCATTATTTCACCCTTAAGATAAGCTGCTGCTTCAATAGCGCCCTTTGCTTGATTTTCGAGCGAAACAGTACGGTGTCTTTCCTGATATTGCTTTAATACTTCTTCCGAGATCTTTAGATTTTTTTCTGTCTTGGCTAATTGCTCGGAAATAAAACGTCTCTGGCGGCCAGCCGCTCCAGTCCCCAATTGCGTAACAATTTGTCCCAGGTTTTCAACATAAGCGTTAGCAATGTCCGCGGACATGTGCGGTTTTTTGTCTTCCACCGTGAGAGAAATCACTCCCTCATCAGTGATTTCTATATTCGTAACCTTCTCCAGATATTTAACTGCATCCTCAATGTACTCAAGCCGTTTAAAAGGTATTAAATTAAATATCTTCGTTCTGTGGTAGTAGTTAATAAGATTAAACTGCTTTACTATATTTTCTCGAATTGTCCAACTCTTTAAAACACTTACGAGTAAGTCGCTATTTGGTGCTGCAGAAGGAGTTGAAATTCCAGCTATTTTGGCAAGGTCAGCTGCAGATCCTAAGCTGGATAACAAACTACTTCCAACTCCGCTTTCAGGGGAAATAATAGCCGTCGTAGACTCATAAATCCTATCCGAAAGCAAACAAAGGATAAATGCAAAAACAGCCGAGCCACCGAAAATAATCCCTAATAATATTTTTCGATTCCAGATTACACGCCAGTATTCGAGAAGATTAATTGAATCATTTTCTCGTTGTTGATTCGCTTGCTCTACCATATAGAAATTTCCTATTATTATACTAAAAAACGGTTGCCAATGCTGCCATACCGAGGGCTGTTTGACCAGCAACGGTAGCAATATCCTTCACGAACGTCCAGTTAGGCATGGTGGACCTTGGAGGTACAATGATCGCATCTCCCGCCTCCACATCTCTCAGTTTTAAAAAACCTACTATTGCGGAGCCATCAGCTTTGACTAAATACATCTCTTTCCTATCAGCATATTTCGTAAACCCACCTCCACGATTGATGTAATACTCTATGTTCTGGCCTTTTTTATGAATAATTGACGTTGGATTCCGTACACTTCCGTAAACCATAACTTCCGCAGGTTGTTTAGGTATGTGTATAGAATCACCACTCTCTAACATCAAATCATTTTCACTACCTTCAAACTTTTCCAAATCATACTCCAGATGAACGACAATTCTACCTAAGGTAATCCTCGAAGCTAATAAGTTAATTTGTTGTTCTTGCTGTGTTATTTGAAATTGCTGAAGGGAACGGTCATCTCCCGTATAAGATGCCAATGCACTTTGCTGTGACAATAGATTTATTTTAAATTGTTGTACAAAATCATCCAGCCTGGCCTTCTCTTTTGCCTGCATAGAACTTCGGATAAAGACAGCTCCTTTCAGGTATGCTTTGTCTGTAAACCCTCCTGCACGTTTAATAACTGAACTTATGTGTTCCCATCTTTCTACGGTATATGTTCCTGGAAGTTTAACCTCACCAGATAAAACAATGGTTCCACCTGGTTTATATTCACTTCTTACTGATATTTGGTCACGGGGACGAAGAACAATATCTTGTGCTTGATCGCCTTCCCATGCCTTTCTTAAATTAATATGTATAACATCTATTGTTAGATCCTCTTTATATCGAACTACTTCAACTGCGTCGGGATACGCTTCAGGAAACAGAGCCTCCTTTGGTAGAATTTGGCTTATACGCATTCCTGGCTTAACCTCATATTCACCGGGATGCTTAACAGGTCCATCAACATTAACTGTATTGTATATACGAGAATCAGTGGGATAAACTCTTACCAGATCACCATTTTTCACTTCTATATCGTTTGATACATTTATCTTTCCATCGGAGTCTAAGAGATCAATATCTATGACTTCTTTTTCGGCATTTGGTTTTGGTCTGATAATCTGAACACGTTTTAAATAACTCTGCGGCGTCAGTCCTCCAGCCATTTCTATGAGGTCGCCGACACGTGTGACAC
>CAYJME010000036.1:0-12775 GCA_964370795.1 uncultured candidatus Brocadiaceae bacterium | reverse complement strand
ACTGGTCCAATAGGGGGAAGAAAGACGACATCGCCCGATTCCAATCGATTGTCTTTGCTTTTGTCACCATGAAGGAGGAAACTATAGAAATCAAATGTGTTTTCAGTACAGTGGTTTCGTTTCAGTTCGATGGTTCTCAGCGACCCTGACTTACTCGGCCCTCCGGCAGCAAATAGGGCGTTCGTAAGTGTAGAAAGCGAACTAATGGTATATGCCCCCGGCTGGTTAACCTCTCCCACAATATAAATCTTGATTGTCCTGAGGTGCCCCATGGTTACGCTTATTTGAAATCCCTTGTAATACTGGGAGAGCTGCATCTGCACAAGCTTTTCGGCCTGTGCATAGGTCAACCCCCATACCCGTACAGGCCCCACCGTGGGAAGGTATATCCTCCCATAACGGTCAACCGTTACGGTATACGAATTTTCCATAGCACCCCATATATTGATTCTCAATTCATCGCCAGGACCTAAAACATACTCAGGACCTACAGGAACATCCTCAACAGGGGCAAACGTTGATATGTTCCGGTTAAAAAGGGAGTACCCAAATTGGCGAAAATCCTTAACTAACTCTCCACCTTCTGCCGGTGTGCCAACAAGCAACGAATCCTGAAAAGATGCTTCAACAGATGAAAGCGATTCGGGCACGGCTGTAATTGCCTGAGATACACCGGGGGTTCGAGGTTGGATTGTGCTTTGAGTACCTTGTTGCTGAGCTGCATCTTGTGAACCCGTCACCGGTGTTGTTCCTTGTTGTGATGCCAGAGATGCCTGACCCTGTGAAAATCCTGCCTGATAAGGATTTTGAGGTTCAACCGCCTGTGCAGGGGGAATGACTGTCCCTGGCGAAGACGAACTAGGCGCAGATGGTTGAGCACCTGCCACTGAGGGGCTTCCTTCCTGTGCGTGAAGCTGGTAACTTGCACACGCTATTGCTATGAAAACGCAAACAAAGACATTGAAAATTTTGCCTTTCATTATTCCTTATTCCTCCCTATTTCATCCCCTGAAAATCGTACAACAGAAATGTTTAAACGTAACTACAAGAACAAAGCTTTGCTATTAAACATTAATCATAAGTAATAATCAACTTTTTTCTGTTTACGCCGTTATTATGGATACGAATTCCTTACCCTTTCTCTCATTTAAATGGTTCTATAACTTCTACCCCTCTTGGTATATCAAAAACAAAAAGTTTATCAGAAATACCTTTGTTAAGTTGGACGTCTTTGAGCTCTACGATATTAACAACCTCCCCATCGCTTTCATAAAGTTCTATTTTGTACGGTAGCCATAACCCATCTTCTATCCATAACCTGATGTCTGAATACTGGGATTTCGGGTCTTTTGGCAATAAATCTAACAAATAGAATATTTTCTTGCCGTCTACTTTTGTATCCAACAGGGTTATTTTATAATCCTTTTGAGCCGCAGCTACTGATTCTCCATAACCAAATTCAAAAAAACTCATACTTTGGGATGATTGCTTGCTGCTGTTCAGCACATATTTCTCTACCTGCTTTTCAGAAGGGTGATATACCCACACGTTTTTTCCATCCATAACGTTTATTTCATTTTTCGGCGGATAAAATTTCAGATACAGCCTCTTGGGTTTTTTATAGCTCATTTCTCCTTGTGACACTTCAGTTGAGTCAAGCAGGGTTATCGTACGAGTAAATACGATATTTGCTTTAAGGGTCTTGAATGCTGTATTGACCTTCTCTATCTCAGTAAGTATATTATCAAGGTTTCTTTTTTGTAATACCTCCCCATGTAACACAACGGTATGCATAAAGAAAATAACCGCTATGAAAGATGTACAGAGAATTACTTTGTTTTTAATCACCTTTTTCTCCTATAAAACCTGCTTAATTTTCTCAAAATGCTCAATAATATGGACTAATTCCCGCATACTGTTTATTTCAAAATCAGGGATTATTTCAGTTTCCACATATTCCCGATAACGGAGTAAGGCCGTCTTGGTACCTGCCGCTTTCCCGCACATAATATCATACTTGTAATCACCAACCATTAACAAATGGTTGGTGTGGACACTCATCATTTTACTCAGGAGGAAAATAGGGTCAGGGGCAGGCTTTGGCTTCGTATCTTCCCGGCTAACGATGTATTCAAAATGTAACTTATGCTTACGAAGAACGGTATTTACCGATTTCCTTGAGTTACGGGTTAAAAGAGCAATCTTAAGTTTTTTCCTCGATACAAATTCCAGAATTTCCAGTACACCATCATTCAGTTCTGACTCCATTGCTGCCTGTGCTTCAAAACGTTCGAGAATTCCCAGTGCACGTGCACGCTCATCAGGACTTGACTTTTCAGCATATTCGATGATGAATCCTGTCTTTGCGCCAATTTCTCTCTCGATAGCGGCAAAATCTACATTAGGTTTTGTAAGGGTACCGTCCATATCAAATATAATTCCACGCAACATACATTATCCTCATAGTATTATTGTTACGGATAATTTTAAAAGCTAAAATATATCATAAATTTAACAGAGATACAATAACATCCTGGCGCAGCTACGCCGCAACCAAATC
Source organism: uncultured candidatus Brocadiaceae bacterium (assembly GCA_964370795.1). Classification (GTDB taxonomy): domain Bacteria; phylum Planctomycetota; class Brocadiia; order Brocadiales; family Brocadiaceae; genus JAHFOW01. The sequence goes on along the minus strand of CAYJME010000036.1, from coordinate 10,215 downwards.
GCCTTATGAAGGCTGGATTAAATAAAACAATTCCTGCACGAAAAGACTTTTATTACATGAGGGGAGATTGCTTCGGAAAAGACCCTCACAATGACACTGGGGGAAAGGGGCTTAGTGACATGCTATCGCCTTCGCCATGATACGCACCATTCTACACTTGTTACTTTCAAAATCTTATAGTGAGATGCCATAATAAACGATATAATTGTTAGATTTGTGAGATAATCTCAATACAACATTTTGTTATTAAACGATTTTTGTTACAGGAAATATTTTTATGATAATTGTCAAAGCAAAATATCTCGTTCCCAATCCTGAACTATGTATAGAAAATGGGGCTGTTGCGATAAAAGACACGCATATACATCGTGTTGGTACATTTGACGAAATCAAAGCACTTGCCGGAATCGGGAAAATTATTGATTTAGGAAATACCATCATTCTGCCCGGTTTCATAAACCTGCACACCCATCTTGATTTAACGAACCTGCATAACCGTATTAAACCCACGCATAACTTTACACACTGGGTTTTTCAGTTGATAGGGGCAAGAATGCGATGGAAGGAAGAGAACTACATTAATTCAATAGAGAAAGGTGTGGGATACTGTGTGGAAGCCGGTACAACAACGGTTGCCGATATTGCTCATACAGAGCATTCTTTTTCAGTCCTGAAAAAATCACCTTTACGAACGATTGTCTACAAGGAAGTCATAGATCTAAAACCCGACCATGCTGAAGAGATAAAGAAAAAAACATCTGCAGAACTATCATTAGTCGCGACAGATAATTTATTCCATATTGGCGTATCTCCCCATGCGCCCTATTCCGTATCACAGGAATTGTATCGGGCATTGACTGAAATTGCCCAATCAAAAAAGGTTTCTCTTTGTACTCATGTTGCGGAAACACAGGACGAAATTGAGTTTTTGACAAAAGGTACAGGCAATTTTCCCTCTTTTCTTCGCCAAATACGTGCAATTCCTGATAGTTGGCAACCGCCGGGATTAACACCTATACACTATCTTAATAAAACTGGAATATTAAAGGCAAAACCGGTGCTCATCCATTGCAATTACGTCACTCATGAAGAAATATCTTTGATACATTCCTATGGGGCAAGCGTGGCCTTTTGTCCAAGAAGCCACAACTATTTCGGTCATACCAACCATCCCATAAAAAACCTTCTGAATGCCAAAGTCAATGTTGGCCTGGGTACTGATAGTCTGGCAAGCAATGACACCTTAAGTATCTTAGATGAAATGAAATTTTTGTTTTCTCACTATGCGATTCCACCAAAAAATATACTCTCTATGGCAACAATAAACGGGGCAAAGGCACTCGGAATGGAGTCAAAAATAGGACAAATAAAAGAGAACTTTGAGGCAGACCTTTGCGGTATAGGAATACAGGATTGTCAATCACCGGATGTTTACCACAAACTCATGGATACCGCTTCCAGGAATATATTCACGATGATTGCAGGTAACATCTGCCATAATCTTTCGTAATCCAGGAATAAGCGGAATTAACCTTTAAGGAATGAGAAAATAATATAGCATCACTTCGTAAAAACTTCTTTTTTCTGTAAGTTATACAACCCTTAAGTCCCCTTTTTCTAAGGGTGATATCCACCCCCACACCCCCGCCAGCGGGGGACAAAAAATCCCCTTAGAATAAACTAGGGGGACTTAGGGGGTTGTTTCCCTTTAATCAGGAAATTTAGTTGCGGCCTTGCTGTGCTATGAATACATTACTCTCCGCCGGAAATCTTTTTTGTCAAAAGACATATTCGCTTTTCCTTGCAGGTTGCATCCCAGAGATGAGGCGGTATTTGGTTGAGCATCTTCCAATAACTCATATCTATGAGGGGAATAAGTTTTTTTAATGCTGATACAACATTTAAGACGTATGATGTGTCTTTCGTAAGCGATTCTATTAAAGGGCATGTTTCGTCGGCAAGCAGTTCCAACTCACCTTCGGCAGTCAAATTTGGGTAAAAAGGATACAAACGACATGCAATAGGGCGATGTGTATGGATAAAACATTTTATACCATCAGTGAAATTGCATACATTACCAATAATTTCAAGCGTCCCGGCAGGCAATTTAAGTCGTTCATTACAAATGTGGCTACCACTCCGCTTAAAAATAAACTCGTCCTCGTAAGGCAATAATACCGATAATGGTTTTTGCTCACATCGGCCATCGCATTTTTCTATACAGGGCATGAAGCCGAAATTTGTATTATATATTTCATCATAAACCTGAAAGAGTTTTTCTTTGTCCATTTTTCCCATCACAATAAAAATAATTTAAAAAAATTTCTTTTACTTATATCTACCCATTAGCGATAAATATTGTAACTATGTTTTTTGAATTATAAATTGACATTATAAAAGTATATTTGTAAAATGCAAACAATTCACTATTTAAATTTTTTTTATGCTTGCGTTTGTGGTGCATCCCAAATTTATTAACAAAATTGACATTTTTTTAATAGTCTCAATATTTGTTACAGGAAAGGTATTTAATTAATGACGAAGATATTATTGAGCGGTATAGCGAGCATTTTTTTTATGTTAAGTAGTACTATCTTATCAAAAGCTGACGAACCTGATCAGTATGGTAGAGAAGCTCGTCTTACGCATAAAAACTCAAGCAATTTGGATGTAACGGTTGATAACTTTGCATCACAAATCCTGCAGCAACTTATGCAAAATAATAAAAAAAATGTTGCAGTGGCTGACTTCACCGACCTGGGTGGAAATGTAACTGATATCGGGAAATTTATGACCGATGAAATTATAACCCGTTTGATTATATCAGGTAAACTAAAAGTAGTAGAGAGGAAATATCTGAGCGAAGTATTAAGAGACCATCGGTTACCTTTGTCTAAGGCATTGGATCCTACTTCTGCTAAAGCACTTCAGAATATATTGGGCGTTGATACGATTATCACGGGAACTATCACGGATTTAGGGACTCGCCTGAAAGTAAATGTGCGCCTGTGTAACTCATCTACAGGTGAAATTTTTGGCGCGGCCTATATGGAATCACAAACTGATGACAATCTGCGAAACCTTTTAGAACAGCAAACCCTTGAACCGAAAGAAATTAACCTGCAAAACAAAATAGAAGACCTTTCGCAACAAATAACTCAAAGCATGGTTGATTATAAAAAGAAAAAACTGGTTATCATGGAATTCCCCAATTTGTCAGGTGAAATAACAAATTTTAGCAAGTTCTTATACGAAGAATTAATTTCACACCTGATGATGTATAGATATTTTGACGTCATTGAGAAAAAACTGTATGACAACGTCCTTCCGGAAACAGAGGGTGTCGGTAATCTTACCTCTGACCTTTCGAAAGAAATTGGCAATGTATTAGGGGCAGATGCAATTGCATTTGGTACTGTTAGTAATCTTGGCACCACCGTCCATGTTAATATTCGCATAATTACCCCTGAAACAGGGATTCCTTTTGCTGTATCAAGGGCAGAAATTACCGTTGACCCAACGGTAAAATCTTTGCTCGAGGTCGTCGAAAAACAAGTTGTGGGAACGGAAACGATATCGGCTGGTATAGTATTAGAAAGTGCGCCGTTATCGAAACGCAACGTTATCAAATCAAAAACAAGCATTACCAGATTAAAGAAATCAAAGCGTGTATTTTTTGCGGAAAATTTCAATAAATATTCAGTAGGGGAGGTAGTTCCAAGTTGGGGTGAGGGTATCGTTGTTGTAGAATCTCTCGGTAAAAAAGGTATCACATCTAAGGTAAGTGGAGAAAACACTATTACCCAAAAGGCAAATTTTTCGGAAGACTTTGATTTCGGTTTTGATATGAAAGGGACGAGCTGGACATGGGGTACTTTATCTTTTTTTAACCCGCAAGGAGATCGCTTTAAAATGGACTTGCGAATAAAGGATAATAATTTTTACGTTAATTTTTCAAGTAACGCGGAAGTTAAAATGAGTTGCAATGCCGATGAATATAACAGGATTTCAATTGTTAAGAAAGGTAAGGAGTGTCAAATATATCTCAATAACATTCTCGTTACAACATATACTTTTGAAAATAAATTGCGTTTTACAAATTTCAGTTTTATCTGTCGATTAGATACGATCTCTTTGACAAATTTTGCAGGGATCGAACTGTAAATAAATTGACGTTAATGTTAAATTACATTAACAATTTTTACTCCTGGAGCTATTTTTGATAATAATCAAACAGTGGCGCTGTACAGATAAAATTTATTTTGTTTTATTTCTTTTCGTAGGGTTACTCGTTCAATATTTCATTGGTGTTGAAGCAAAAGCACAAGGAAATTTGCACGTAGGACCGTTGAAAGTAAATCCTATATTTTCCATAAGTGAATCTTACGATGATAACATCTTTGATGCGCCAAGAGATAAAGATGCAGACTTAATTACCATATTATCCCCAGGAATTAATCTCTCTTCCCCTATTAAAGCCATTAAGAGTGAAGCAAGTATCGGTTATCTTGCAAATGTTTTAGAATATGCAGACCACGCCGATGAAAGTCACATCAATCAATATGTAGACGGTTCTTTTAAGACAATATTTCCGTATGGATTAGGTATTACATTTCGTGACCGATTTGAAGATACAGAACAGCCGCCCACATTTGACCTCGTTTACGGACAACTGGTTCAGAGAATCAGCAGGCACTCAAACAACTTTTTAGCAACGGTTGCTTTGCCTGAATATTTCGGAAGATTACAACCGGAGGTTTATTATTCTAATTATGACATTCAATATGATGACAGCACCATTGGTACACAAACTACCTTTCATGGAGATGACTCAAGCTACAACGAAAACAGAATTGGTACTCGTTTAACCTATAAACTATTTACCAAGTTAAATACCCTGGCGGAATTTAATGTAGGCAAGACAAATTATGAAACAAATGTTATTGGTGATTCCGAATTCTTTGAATCTTTATTTGGTGTGCAATTCAAAGAAACGGCAAAGACAACCGGTATATTTAAAGTAGGTTACCGAATACGTTCATATGAAGAAGATCAATATGATCCGTTTAAAGGTGTTGTATTGTCTTACGAATCGAAAACTCAGCTTACAGCTTCTACACTTCTTTCTGTTTTGTTAAGAAGGAGCCAGGAAGAAGCCCTTATTGTAAATACAAATGACATTAGAAATTTCTATGAATTGAATTCTGTTTATTTCACGATTAGCAGACAACTGACGAGCAAGATAGATGCAAGTTTCACGAATTATTATCAATTCTTAGATTTTCCGAATGTGCGTTCAGATACTTCTACTGCTAATGATTCAAATTTACAATTTTTCACCTATGGTTTTCGACCCGCGATAAATTATAAAATTCAAAAATGGTTATTTGCAAATTTTAGTTACTGGTATGATAACCGTAGTTCCGATGATAATTCGAATACTACTGCTGCATCTGGCTGGGAAAAGAGCGTAGCTACTTTTACGATAGGGGCAACCTTCTGAAGGATAATCCACCTTCTATTTCCATATTTATACCCGTTTATAACGAAGAAGATATTATTTGCAGAAATACAGAGAAATTACTTAAATTTCTTGATACTTTACTTATTTCTTACGAAATAGTCCTGTGTAGCAATGGTTCTACCGACAGGACAGTAGAACTTGGCAATTCTTTAGAACAGACATTCCCTCATAAAATACATTTCTTTTCCCTGGACGAGCGTGGTGTTGGCAGGGCGCTTAAATTTTGTATACCGCAATTCAAGTACCCCTATGTCTTTTCCCTCGATATGGATTTATCGGCAGAGCTGTCTTTTGTTACCAGCGCCCTTGCGTCCTTGAATGATTATGATATTATCATTGGTTCTAAAAGGGTTGGAACCCAGTCACGTAAATTCACAAGGAAACTGGGAAGTGGTTTGTACATCTTTCTTGCACGATTATTACTCGGTATTCATTTTACCGACTATTCACTGGGCGCAAAGGTCTATAAAAAATCTATTCTCGAAAAATACCGTGGATTAATAAATGACTACGGCACTGACTACGTAATAAATATAGTTTATCATGCCTTTAAAGATGGTTGTCGTATTCTTGAACTGCCGGTTACGTGCAATGATACTCGGGCAAGCAAATTTAATTTATTTAGAGAGGGTATTTATCGTTACAAAAAAGTCTTTTCTCTTTTCTTAAAGCGAAATAAATGAAAACACGATGCTTTATTCCGATAGCAAAGCAGCTTCATGTGCTTTTAATTCTATACGTAAACGTGCAAGACGTTTTTTATATTCATCAGAGCTAGGGCTTAAAGAAATCGCATTTTCATAATACTTTTCTGCCTCGTTTACATTTAATAGTTTCTCATAAGATTGAGCAATTATGAAATGGGCCTCATGTCTTTTTTCATCCTTCACAAGTACCTTTTTTAAAATCTCAATAGATTTCTTATAGTCTTCATAGGAAAATAGCATCTTTCCATAATAAAATTGTATGTTCAAATCCTCAGGTTTTAGATTTAAAGCAATTTCAATCTCTTTAAGCCCTTCTTCCTTATTGTGTATATTCCAAAATAAGAAATTGCCAAGCCATAGATGTGCTTGTACATCATCAGGCGCATATTCCAGGAATTCTTTTAAAAGGTATACACATTCCGAAAATCTTTTTTTCTGAGAAAGATATTCAACAATAGCCCGATACAAGAGAAACCGTTCATCGTGCAATTTTATATCGTTGTAAAAATTATTTTCATTTGCTTCCCAAAGACCTTTTCCCTGCAAATATTTTGCTAAAGCATAATAAAGCGTTGTTTCTTCAGGGTCATAAATCAGTTTTTTTAGTTCATCGTAACTATGGGTAAATGCGCTATATTTATCTAGTCCTTCTGAAAAAAGGGCTTTATTTCTTCTAACGGCCTCTTTATACATATATACAGCACGATCAAGTGTCTGTTTTAAAAGTTCCCCGTTATTACACACCTCTTCGCTTTTGGCATAAGAAAAAAGCCAGTTACCATACGCCCGAAAGGGATGATCCCATTTGTTATCAAGTATTATTGCTGACTCAAAGTGTTGCATTATTATTTTCTTTATAGCGGGATTTAAATTTTCCCCATATAACCTTTTTTTTGCAACAAAATCCAAATATTCAGCAAACAGGATATGATATTTACTTGATAGTGGGTTAAGTATCACCGCTCTATAAAAGTGGCGCAGTGCCTCTTTTTCCCAATGGTCTTGACAATCAGCATAAGAATCAGATGCTTCGTTTCTAATCTCTGCAAATATTTCTTCTTTCTCCGGGTCTGCAGCCGCCAGGCTAAGCTGGTCATAACACTGTGCTAAGGTAAATTGTTGATCAGCGTTTTTACTATTTTTTAATTTGTTAAATAGCTGCAATCTATATTTATACATGCTTTTATCAACCGTTAAAGAAGAAATAGAATCCTCATCACTATGCATAGGGGTGTTGTTCGTTTTGGAGGAGGCATTCTGTTGATTAAAAACTTCTATAACCCGATAATAAGTCAAATTATTTAACAAGAAAAAATCTAAAAGGTAATAAAAGCAAAATGAAACAACAGAAATTAAAAGTCCTGCCAGGTAAGGTTGTATGTTGGATTTAATATGCAGGCTGTATTTCATCTTACGTAATTGATTGCGGTTAATCTCTAGGTAATATTGTTGTGTTTCATGTGTACTGCAACCATGGTGATTCCTAAAAGTACCGATAAAAGAAATGCACAAGCAGGCACATGAAAATTAAAATCCACAATATTATGAATACTCATACTTATTACCCCAATTATCCCTCCCATTGCTGTACCAATAATAAAAGGGTCATTCCGTTTCTTAAAAGATTCTTTAATGCCAAATTTTTTATGATATGTTTGTGTGTGGCCAATGCCGTTGGTGAGACCTATGACATGATGAAAAGCAGTATCTTTAATAAAACGATATAATGCCCATAAAATTATAAGAAACCCTATTGTCCCCGTTTCGAGCATTAACTCAAGATATTCATTATGAGCATGATTGATAAAACCGCGTAATTCTAATGGTACGGTGCTATAATGGGGGTAAATAAACGGAAAAACCCCTATGCCGACTCCAAAGACAGGAAAGTCTTTTACCGCTGACAGGGTGTCTTTCCAAAATTCCAGGCGCGCCGTGAGGCTTGGATTATCCACATTCATCGTTGTTGATAACTTTTCAACAACGGGTCTTATGCCAATCCAAAGCAACATACCAAAAACCACAATAAACAGCGGCACGAACATCCAGGACAATTTTCTGAGTCGTTTCCTATACTGCATTATTCCGGCAAACAAAAGAAATGAAATCATTATAGTATAGGCAGCGCCGCCTGAACGTGCCAGGAAAAGTGATGATAGCATAATAACAATTGCAAATACGTAAAAAAGCGCTTTGTGAACAGAAGTGATTGAAGATGGTTTATGTCTTGAGGATGGTTCTTTGTCTGTATGATGGAGAAATTCAATAATAAGTAAACCGAATATAAGGGGAATAACCATAGCCATATAACAAGCAAAGTGATCCCGATTTGAAAAGGTACCAAAGAAATTTGTTCTCTTAATATCAAGCAGCCAAAATACCCTTTCTGTTTTACTCACATATTGCAATATACCCAAAAATGATATAGTCAATGCACTAAAAATAGTAGATAAGATTATCTGGAAAATTTGATGTTTCGAATGAACATTATTAACAATCAAAAAAAAGACACCAATATATATCAACAACCTAAACAATTCTACTTTGCTTGCATGTCTGTATAAAGTTATTGAGTGCCATCTTTTATTCTGAACATTATCATGAGATAAAACCTGATTATCCATTAAAGAAGTGGCTGTGTTATCATTTTTTAATATTTTAGAAATATTTTCATAATCATCATTTCCGGTAGTCTTAACAACGTCTACCGTAGCGGGAGAAAAAAAATGTAATAAACCCGGTGGCAAAGGCACTAATTGAAAAAGGGTTAGTATTACGAATGCCAGGATTGGCAGGTTAAGCGGTGTCCACGTAAAGGTAAAAGTTCCCCGGTAAATTTCCTTAAAAAGCCATAGAGCAACAAGCGCCAAAACAATTAGCGCTGTAACAGCCAATGACCATGGCATTTCGACAGAAAGGGGGACGGTAGAAACCGGAATAAATGGAACAAATACAACAAGAAAAATCAGGCCATATAATATTAATTTATTAAAAATAATTCCGTGACGTGTTGTCATTTATTCATCTTTTGTTTTTGCATTACCTGATTTAGCCTGGCGTTTTTCACTTATATGGGTGTGTAAATGTTAATATCAGGTTGAGGCCTTTTCTGTTTCTTTTTCACCATAACTTCCATAGCGATAATAATATTGATAATAATACTGGTAATAGTATTTATCCCTGGAAAAATCGACATCATTGATTACCGTTCCTAATATCTTATCGCTGACATCAGAAAAATAACTTACCGCCTTCTTTGCGCCTTCTCTTGTTGTTTGATTACTCTTAATGACAAAAACGATACCATCAACAACTCTTGCAAGTATTCTTGCATCGGTTACGGTCATTACCGGGGGTGAATCGATGATAATCCAATCGTATTCTTTTTTCGCCTTTTCTAAAAATTCCGCCATTGCCGGAGAACTCAGCAATTCTGATGGATTTGGAGGTATAGGCCCACATGCAATGGCATGAACATTGGGAACCTTCGTAGACACTGCAACTGTATGTAAATCACATGTTTTAACGAGTAGATTAGATAATCCTTTAGACTTGTCTATATGAAAAATCTTATGCACCGATGGTTTTCGTAAATCTGCATCAACAATTAAAACTTTCTTTCCCGTTTGTGCCATAACAATTGTCAGATTTGCCGATATCAGGGTTTTTCCTTCTGAAGGGGCTGTGCTTGTAACAAGAATTACCCGTTTCGGGTTATCAGGATGTGAGAACATAATGCTTGTTCTGATGCCTTTTATGGCTTCTGTAATCGTGTGCTTTGGCGAGGTATGCGCGATTAATTCATTCCCGGAACGTTCCTGTCTGTCAACAGGAGAACGCCCCAGCATCCCCCAAAATCTCGATTGTACATTTTTCACTGATTTCGAGGCATATTTAGATAAGCTATCCGGAATTAGTTTGCCTTCGTTACTATTGAGGTCGGTTTTTTCTTCATATGTTGGTATATGTCCCACAATTCCTAAC
>CAYJME010000035.1:0-21521 GCA_964370795.1 uncultured candidatus Brocadiaceae bacterium | reverse complement strand
GCCTGTCAGTATCCAGAGAGGGATCGTCATACGATGTTTTTTAGTATATAAAAACTATATTTGGTAAAATTTATAAAAAATTATCAAAGAATGAGTTGTTATTCAAAAGTTTAAACGGTCATGAATTTTGATATACGGGGTAGTAGCGTAATTATATTACGTCCGCTCACTAAATTTATATCAGTTCATGAATTTTGATATACGGGGTAGTAGCCGGACAAACTTGTTTGTCTGCGCCTGTTAATGAATAGAGATGCACTGGATTTGCATGTGGGATGTGTAGAGACGCAAGATTTTGCGTCTCTACTTCCTCTGAATAAAAGACTTTCCTATTTTTTGCCTTTGCTTTTACCCGAAGCCTTTGTCTTTGATGCGGTCTTTGCTTTTGGCGCAGCTTTGGATTTTGCTTTTATGACCGTTTTAGCCTTTGTGGTCTTCTCTTTTCCCATGAGGATCTGTTCCGCTGCTTCACTGTCGATATCCATGATATATTTGATACCAGTCACTTCTGCGGCTTCACGGGTCAGGGTTGTTATATCATTTCTTGTCAAATGTTCCAATGCGAACTTCCTTGAGCCGCACATAAGCTGGCGGAGACCCTGTGAGAGGCGCTGATAATAAGAATAAACGCCCAGCGCGCCGGGAGGAACTTCCTTGCCGTTAGTGCCAAACAACCTCTTTGCCTTGGAGGCCAGAACAAAAACCTCTTCCATGGTTTTTCCATAAGATTCAATAAAGGACATTACTCCTTTGTCCGGACTGCTGCTCTTGATTTGTTCTCCCAGGACTTTTCCCACGTGCGCTGCACAGAGCGGCGAGCGTGCCATGCCAACTGCTTTTACATAAGGAGCGCCAAGCGCAATTGCCTTAAAGATATCATCTTCAAACGCAAAACCGCCGGCAAGCACAATGTCCGGGACATACTTTCCCTTTGTGGCTAGTTTGTGGGCATAGTTATAGGTGAGCGCTGAAATATATAAGGTAGGCACCCCCCATTCATTCATCATGTGCCATGGGCTCATGCCCGTTCCGCCGCCAGCGCCATCAACGGTTAATACATCTATACCGGCAATCGAGCTGTAACGAATAGCCCGGGCGAGGTCGGCAGGTCTGTAAGCGCCCGTCTTCAGGAATACATATTTAGCCCCGGCCTTTCTCAATTGATCAACCCTCCTGACAAATCCCTCTTCGGAGACCATGCCAACTCTGGAATGCCGTTCAAATTCTTTAAATGCCTTTCCAAAACCAGAAGCGGCTGCATTGTCGTATGGGTCGGGAAGTACGATATATCCACGATCACGCAACATCTTTGCCCTGTCTAAGTTGTCGATCTTAACTTCGCCACCGATGTCTTTTGCGCCCTGTCCCCATTTTAACTCTACTGCCTGGACACCTAACTTTGATACACCGTATTCTATGACTCCTAATCGGGAATCTTCAACGTTTTCCTGTAAAATAATTGCTCCATAACCATCCTTTTGCCACGCCTGATAAGTTTTAACACGGTACTCGATATCAGGGCAATGGGTTATTTTTCCATTTTCAATCTTCGAGTTGGGATCCATACCGCCAACGTTTTCACCAATGGTCAGCGCAGTTCCTGATATAGCGGAACCGATGGCAAGTCCATCCCAGTGGGTTTTTGCAACTTTTGTTGAACCTAATCCAGGTATGACGATCGGCAGTTTTAATTTAATGCCCTTATCTTTTCCCAACCTTGCTTCTACGTTTACGTTCTCAAAAATAGCCTTGTCACTGTTGGCCTCAATTCCCACAGCGCCAACGCATGAGCCCATGATATTTAAGTGGGAAAAGTCTACGGGATATTCCTTATCAGCGCCAGCAGTGATAGTACCAAAAGGTTGTGGATACAAATTCTCGGACGCCCTGAACGCAGATTTGCCAATTTCGCAATATCCGGGACATTCATCCACACAAACAGAACACATGCCGCTCGCGGGCGTTCTGTCGTTAGGTGTCCTATTTTTCGTACGTGTTGCAGCCGATGCATTTGGTTTTGAAAGTGACATCTTCAAACCCCTTTCTGTTAATTAGGTTCCTTGATAAACTAAAAAATGGAATTATTGAATCCCAAATTTCGAATTTATACACATTTTCAAATTTACTGTCAATAATAATTTTATCTTGATTTTATTAGCACAAAACATGCCAAAGTGATCCTGGGAATAGAATAACAAGGCATTTGTTTCGTGTGTTTTCAAGGCAGAATACGCCAAATGCTATTTTTATTATCGTCTTTTTCCCGAAATAAGACTTATAATTCGTTTGTAAATAAAAAAGGGAAAGTATATAATTTGCGTAAATGTTTAAGTATACATAACGTATTGCATTGAATGAAAATAAACCGGACATTTAACTATGAAGGCAGTTTGTTTGTATTGCTTATGAATGAGCCTCCTGTTAAAACATGGTTAAAAAATCGTGTACATTTTTACGGGTACAACTTTTGCTAATACAACATTTATCATAATAGTTCACAAAGAATTTACACGATATGGATGAAACCAGCCGGGGTGAATTTGTTTTTTTATGGTTACATTCATTATTACTGGTTTCGACTATGCTGTGTTGTGTTTCCACGAACTCCGCATAATAAATTGCGATAAGGAGGGTATAAAAATGGTGAAACCACGAACAAAAATGATAAATGACAGGGAGTTTACTTTAGAGAAGGTTAAAAAAATTAAAGGGGAAGTAGGGAAGGTAATCGTTGGCCAGGATGATATGGTGGAGGGTATTATCGTCGCCCTCCTTTCTGATGGGCATATCCTTCTGGAAGGGTATCCCGGATTAGGAAAGACCAATACCGTAAAGACTGTGGCTCGCGTGCTGGATGCGAAATTTCAGCGGGTTCAGTTTACGCCAGACCTTATTCCCGGCGATATTACCGGATTTGAATTGTGGGATCCGGAGACAAAAAAAAGCAGGATACAAAAAGGTCCGGTATTTACCAATCTCTTGCTTGCCGATGAAATCAACCGCGCCCCGGCAAAGGTGCAAAGCGCCCTCCTTGAAGCCATGCAGGAAAAACAGGTCACCATTGGCCGGGAAACGTACCCTCTGGAAAAATTATTCCTTGTCCTTGCCACGCAAAACCCCATTGAAATTTCCGGGACATATTTATTACCGGAAGCTGAAATAGACCGGTTCATGTTTAAATTTGAAGTCCGATATCCAACTTATGGGGACGAAAGAGAGATTACCAAAAGGCAGGTCAGTGATGAAGATGCTTCGTTGGATAGTGTTTTATCTCCCAAAGAGGTGCTATCCTTACGGCATACTATCACGGAATGGCTTCCTTTGGAAGAGACGTCGCCTATAGTACGATATATTACCCGGATAGTCAGGGCAACCAGACCGGAAGAAGGCAACGGCGAGTTAAAAAATCTTGTAATGTATGGGGCGTCTCCCCGCGCAACGATTGCCCTTGCCAGGGCGTCCCGCGTGTACGCCTTTATTCATGGAGACGATACCCTATTACCTGAACATGTTCACAAAATGGCGTATCCTGTGTTACGTCACAGAATTATCCTTACCCACGAGGCTGAATCGCAGGGAATTGATGCTGACGATATTATAACCAGGATATTGCACCGGGTACCCAGATTGGAATAGATGATTCATGAAAAGAAGGATCAGGCTCTCTTTACAGCGATTAATCGGGAACCTCTTTGAAGGGATATTCGCCAGCTCCATGAACGCCCTTCACGGCATGGAACTTGACGAGCTGCGGCAGTATCAACCCGGGGATGACATTCGGGCCGTTGATTGGAAAACCACGATAAAGACCGGAAAACTCCATGTACGGATGAAACTCGTAGACAAGCGGGTAACAGTTCTCTTTCTTATTGACCGGAGTCGATCGGGAAAATTTGGCACATTTCAGAAGACAAAAGAAGACGTTCAGGCAGATATCCTTTCAATCCTCGTTCATGCAGCGTCAGAGACGGGTAATGAGATAGGATTTGTTACCTTTACCAATAAGGTAGAAAACTATATTAAGCCTAAATCAGGTGAGAAAGAGGCGCTTAAAAATATAAGAAATATCCTTCTTGAAAAAACATCGAGTACCGATACCGATCTCAACGTGGCATTCAAATTTATCAATGAAAAACTCTTTTCTCCTGCCCTGGTATTTGTAATTTCTGATTTCCTGGCGCCCTATAATTATGAACAATCACTGAAGACGTTATCTTCAGTGCATGAGGTAATCCCTGTCATTATCTCAGATAGAACGGAAACATACCTGCCATCCGGAAGAGGGCTGGTTGCCATACAGGATATAGAAACCGGGCAGGTGCGGTCATTGGATATTTCGCATGCCCTGCACGAATCCCTGCCCTGCCTGGCATTATTGAGAAAACTTGCCATAGATCACCTTGCGCTCTCTACTGAGCAAGACGAAGAAATATGGATTAAAAAAATTTCAGAATTTTTTGACAGACGCATCAGAAGAAGGGGGAGAAGGCGATGAGAAACATTTTTATCACGATAATTATTCTTTTTGTTTTTTCAGGAATGCAGGTTCCTCATGTATGCGCGCAGGAACAACCCCAGGCTCAGGCACAACAAGAAACGCCGCAAGGACTGGTATTGACGGACAAACCGCTTGAAATCTGGACATTTATCGACGAGTACCGGGTTATTACGGGAAAAACAATTCATCTCACCGTTCAGCTTATTTGGAAGTTGGGCATAACCATGAATCTGGAAGGTATTGATAAAATCAACCTTTTGCCTTTCAGGATTGAGGGGGTAACCATAGGAGAACGTCAGATTTTTGATAATGAGCATGATTACCTTGTCATTACCTATACCCTTACGTTGCCCTCAACCATCAAAGACGGCATCTATTCCCTCCCTTCTTTTTTGCTTTCTTATAAAAATGAGGTTGACAAATCAGAAGGTATTGCGACCTCATCGCCCGTTGTAATCAAAAAAGTACCTATCATTGTTGAAGGAAAGGTAGACAAGGACGTTATTACCCTTGGCGACCGGATTCATTACTCCCTCATGATCAGACACGAAAAGAATGTAAAGTTGATAGGGGAGAGTATTGAAAAATTGAGCTTCTCCCCGTTTGAAGTGCTCAATAGAGAGGTAGAAAGGCAGTCGGAAGGAGATATCGAGAAGATACTCATCAATTACACCCTCTCTCTGTATGAATTAGCAGGTGCAAAAAAGACCCCGGAAATCCCAGGGCTCTTTATTTTATATTATGTTGAACCTCCTCAGTCCGAGAAGGTCAAGGTGGATTCTTCTATAGAAACAAAAGAAGTAAAAACTGCCCCTGTTCCTATTATTCTCAATAGTCTTCTAAAAGCCGTTGATGTGCCTTTGGAAGGACTCAAGGGGCCTCTGTACTATTCAAAGAAGGATATTTTTTATCATAGTTACCTCCCTGCGGGATTGGGGATAGGTTTGATAGTCTTTTTAGGTATAATAACCTTACGTTCCGCAGTAAGGAAATTGACGCCGATTGCTCCCGAAAGAGTTACCGAAATGCCTGACATGGCCTTAAAAAGACTTAGGAATGCTATTGCGTCATTTCAGTTTACTGATGAGAGTACGTCAAACCAAAAGCATATACAGGATATTGACAAGGCAGTAAGGATATATCTGGGTACGCTCACGGGAATTTCGGGTGACATGGCGCAGTCTGTTACCACATCAACCTTTTTTAGACAGGATACGCAAAAACAATTATCTGAAGAAGTGCTGACCTCTGCAAAAACTTTGTTAAAACAATTAGACGCCCTTATTTTTGGAAGACAAATTGATAAGGAATCGGTGGATAAAGCGTTGCTGGGAATAGAGGCGATTATTACCTTGACGAAACCTCAATAGATGTACTGTTGGGTTTCGCCTTGCTCAACCCAACCTACATAACTTTTCATGACAAAATTTTACCGTTTACAGAGAGAACAATGACTTTTTCGTATCCCTGGTTAATACTGCTTCTTATTCCCTGCGGTTTATTCTATCTTTTGTGGCGGGAGAGAAAATATCTTGGGTACTCAAGCCTCTTCCATGTCAAAGAACCGGCTGGATTCAAAAAGCATAGAGACCGTTTCTACAAAACGGTATTTTTTGGAGCGGTTTTTTTTGCTGTTATAGCCCTTGCGCATCCACAGACAAGACATTATACGGAAAAAACAACTCTCCATGGCCGGGAGATAGCCCTTTCCATAGACACTTCGTTTAGTATGACGGGCACTGCCATCGAGACCATAAAAAAGATCGTCAGAGATTTTATACGGAAGAGGCCAAACGATCTCATTGGTATCTCCATATTCGGAACGGACGCGGCGCTCATCGTTATTCCTACGATGGAAACCCAGTTGCTTGAAAAATCACTGGAACGTGTCCAGGCGTCGCAGGTGGGATATCAAACGTCCATTGGAGAAGGTCTTTTTACCTCCATAAGCGCCCTCTTTGAAAAAGAGATGGGAAAACAGTTTACCGTAAAGGAATTAAGAAACAGCATTAATAAGGAATTTCTTGCTGATTATGCCATCAATTTTGTTAAGGAAATGGAGCGGAGAAACGTACTCAAAAACAAGCTCATCATCCTTTTTACGGACGGCATATACAACATCGGTATTTCGCCAGACCGGCCATTGCGTCTCTTAAAAAGGATGGGTATAAAGGCGTATGTAGTTGCAGTAAAGGCGTCTGATGTTACGGGGGTAGACCCCGAAGTTGCAGCGCAACACATCGAGGAATTAAAAGAGGCCGTTGAGTCAACCGGCGGAAAATACTTTCATGCGGAAAATTTTGAAGAGGTCGCGGCGTTTTATGGCGAGATTGACAGAATAGAAAAAGACACGCTTGTTATAGAGACAGTTACAAAGAAGAGAGACCTTTATATTTATCCTGCATTCGCAAGCATTTTCTTTCTTTTTGTTGCCATTTTTATCGAAAATGTCTGGATACGCATCCCATGACATAAAGACGCAAAATCTTGCGTCTCTACAGGCGTGATTTTTTTTAAAAATATAGGGAGAAAATTCATGTTAGCAAAAAAATCCATAAAACTATTTCTTTTCTTCGTTGCCTGCTTTCTGATATTTTACGGCTACGGATACTCAGTGAAATCGCAGACAATAGCCAGACTGGAAGGGCAGCTTAAAATGGGAAAATACAGGGACGCCCTGGCCTCTATCCAGGAATTGCAAAATTCTGCCACCTATCGTGTGATGGAAAAATTAAGGAGCGGAGATCCCGTGGTTGCCTATAACAAAGGGGTGATCTATACCTTGATGGAGGACAAAAAGAAAGCGGGCGCTGAATATCGAAAGGCCATGGAAACAAGTGACCCGGTATTAAAAGCGCAAGCCATTTATAACAATGCAAATATCATTGCAACAGACATGGATTTTTCTACTGCAGCGCTCCAATACGCCGAGGTACTGAAGATTGATGCCAATGATTTTCAGGCAAAAAAGAACCTTGAAAGGATGAGACTGGGAGAGCAGCAATTTAATACCATGTTTAGCCCCGAACAACAGGAACGCGAAGACAGAATCGAGGCATTAAAACTGCTCCCCTGGGGTACAAAGTATAAATATAGCGGGGAACAAAAAATCAGGTGGTAAATAATATTTGCGATTTTGGATTTTTAGAGAAAGATTGCTTCGCTGTCGCTCGCAATGACAGTCTGGGGCCAGACTTTTTACACAAACTCTTTAGCCTTGAAAGCCTGGCATACTTCAGTTGGCTAAATAATTATTAATTCTCAATATGTTGTTTTTTAATTACGAAAAATATCAGATTATTGTCTACGTCATCTCAGGGCTCGTCTTTCTCTTATATGTATATCTTTACCAGAGAAAATCGGCATGGCTGAGGGCGTTTGGCCAGAAGGCATTAATAAACAGATTCAGTAAGATTCCTAAAATACATCGGAATCTGCTGAAAGGCGTGGGTATCAGCGCTGGCTGTTGTATGTTAGGCCTTACGGTCTTGCAGCCGAAGTGGCAAACAACCAGGAATCATTATGAAAAAGAGGGGTTGGAGATTATCTTTGTCCTCGATGTCTCAATCAGTATGCTTGCAGAAGATATAAAACCAAACCGGTTGCAACGTGCAAAGATGGAAATTGCCAATCTCGTCCAGGGATTGGAAGGCGACCGTGTCGGGCTGGTGGTGTTTGCAGCACGGGCGTTCTCATTGTTGCCATATCCTACGAACGACTATGAAAAGGTGTTTCTGCGTATCCTGAATATGATTAATGAAAATTATGTCCGTTTTGTGCCCTACGGTACAAATATTGGCAATGCATTGATCCTTGCCATGGATACCTTTAGCAAAGAATACGCAAAGAAGATAATCATCCTCCTTACCGATGGCGAGGAACAGATCATTACCCGGAGTCAGGCGGCAGAGGCCGTGAAACTCCTGCTGGAAAGGAAGGACATTGCTATTTATGTGGTAGGTATTGGAAATCCCCAAACACCATCCCCCATACCGAAGAGAAACAAGGAAGGCGTGGTAACAGCTTATGAACTTACCGAGGACGGGGAAATTATTTATACCAAACCGAACCCAAAGTTTCTGAAAGAGATTTCAGATATGGTGGGCGGCACTTACCAGCATGATGCGACAGGGGATGAACTCAAACACATCTTTGAACAGGTGGTTGAAAAAAACAAGAATATTATAGGGATTAAGAAGAAAAGTACGATCATTGATGTTTCTCCCTATTTTCTTGCTGCTGCATTAATAATGTTGATGCTCTATTTTATACTCTAATACAAAATTTATTCGTTGATTCAGGTAGCAAACTTGTTAAAATAAAATTTGTGTAGTATTTTACCCACTTCCCATTTCCTTTCAAAAAAGGAGGAACAACCATGTATTTCCTGAAAAAAAGACTTGGTTTTGCTTTTTTCGTCATTTTTATGGCCCTGTCGGTTAATAAAACAACTCACGCAGGAGAAATAACCACCCTTGTGGATGGTCTTAATGGCGCTTATGGTTCAGACTATAGTATCACTAGTAACCGGGCATTCTTTGTGGAGCGGTACGCTGGTAAGATTCATCGCATCAATATGAATAACAATACTCACATTGTAATTGGCACGGGGTATAACGAGCCGGTTGATATTAAGATAAGTGTTGGTGGAAAATACGCATACGTTGTCGAGAATGGCGGTGGAGGGACTTTGGTCCGTGTAAATCTTGCCAATGCCAACCGTATAAATGCAACGGTTGTAAGTTCAAACATAGGGGGCGCCGGCGTCAAACATTTAATGGGACAACTTGCCCTGGATGAGGCGCATGGATATGCCTATGTCATTCAAAATGATTCAGTCGGCGCATTGTGGCGGGTCAATCTAACTACGGGAGATAAAGTAAAGTTGCTGGAGGACTTTCAAAAAAATCCGTTTGGTCTCCTTTTGACCAAGGACTTACACTTTGCATATTATACTGAATTGGGCGGGGTGGAAGGTAAGGTAAAAAGGCTTGATCTGAATACAAATAGTTACGAGGTCGTGGCTACGGGTTTGTACAACCCATATTATTTGGCCTGGGCAGATTCGGGAGAAAGTGCGATATACGTTGCAGAATCAGGAGCTGGACGTGTATCTTTGATTAACCTTACAGAAATTCCAGCAAGCGTACATCCTGTAGTCACAGGACTGCCTAATATAAATACGAGAAGTGTGACCGTTTTGTCAGAATCCCGTTTATTGGTCTGTAGCCACACAATAGTAAGCGAGGTAAACCTTTCCGAATTCGACTCATCCGGCCCAATATTTTTGGGTATTGGACATGTGCCTGTAGATCGTATTTTTAGTGGGTATGCTGACACCACGGGTGATCCGGGATATTTTTTCCAGGTAAAGGATGCCCCGTTCGGCGGTACGTTGTCTCTCATGATAAATCATGAACGTGCTTATAATAATCCCTTAAATGCGCGATACTACAGAATATTTGTTGATGGGGTGGTGCAATATCAAAGCTGGAGTGATTATCGGTGGAGTGTTAACAGAT
This sequence comes from uncultured candidatus Brocadiaceae bacterium, assembly GCA_964370795.1. Lineage (GTDB taxonomy): Bacteria > Planctomycetota > Brocadiia > Brocadiales > Brocadiaceae > JAHFOW01. The sequence goes on along the minus strand of CAYJME010000035.1, from coordinate 11,501 downwards.
TTGTTCTGGAAACAATGAATCCGGACGTGAGTGGCTATTATACGGTACGCAATCCGGCCGATATATGGTATAATTGTTGGTTAGGATACAGACTGAATACCCTCGGACTGAGTAACGGTTCTCATACAATTACCGTAAGATTATACAATCTCAGCAAGAGCGCCGTCGGTGTGCCTTATCGTGTTGGTGTGAAGATCGACAATGGATGGCCTGTTGCAGCAATTGAAGAGATTATCCATGACGGAGAAATAGCAGGCGCCTGCGCTATCGTTGATAGCCGAAGTGATACATTTAGTATTCGTATTACGGCAAACGATAATGAAGGGCATTTGCAGACTAGCGGACTTGCTGCGAACTGGGGTGATAATCAATCGTCGGGGATTGACTATGATATTTATACGCCGGTGCCTTCTCGTCAATGGTTTGGTATAACCAGTACGGTGGTGCCGCCGAAGCCATGGCATGTGATTGAAAGGAGATGCGCCCACACCTTTCATCTTTCCGTATGGGACAGGGCGATTGACGGATACCAGTACATTCACTGGTCTGGATATAATAAATCAATCACTATTATGCTCCCATAAATAAGAAAAACGGTCTTTATGTGAGTAACTAAAAGCACACGAATCCTTTTTAAAAAAGAAGGGGGGTGACTAAAAGAAATACATGACTTGTCATAGTGTTATTTTTTAGTTGAACAATATGCTTAAAGGAGGGATTAAAATGAAAAGGTTTGGATTGTATATAAGCGGTTTTATTTTTTTATTGAGCATGGCATGTACGGGTTTCGCACATGCCAAGTGTTCGATACCTGATACGGAGAAGTGCAAGAAATCAATTGTGCTTGAAAAACGTGTCCGTCTCAAAGCGCCGTATTGTTTTTCCAGTAGGGCTTGTTCAAGTCCAAGTACCGATTGTGACGATTGCATCATTCGTATGCAATGGAAGGAGAAGATAAACAGTAAAGAGACGGTATACGATGAATCAGCTCAAAAAAATGCAATTCCCAATGGTAGTGTGATATATTTTGATCTTATATATCATATCAGACATATTGGACCATGTCAAAAACCTGTTGGTACTCACTCGGGAACCTTTAAAATTATAAATCCTGCAGGGTCTGTTATTGTAAGAGGTTCCATGAAGGGGACAAATGGTTTTGAAACGCATATTCTAACCGGAGAATCTTGTAAGTGGCCGCACGATGAAGGACTGTTGGTGGGTAAGTTTGTTAAAACGGATGACCCTTATTATTTGTGCCAACTTACTGCGACCTATGCGAGTTATTTAACCCCCCCAACTACGGTGACGGATGTATGTAAAAAGGAATACTGGACAAATTGGGATTTGCGTATCGACGGTCTTATCCAATGTGACTGCAAATAATACACGCAGAAGTAAACAAGTCTAATACAAGGATTTAGAGTTTATGAACTTTGCATTTACCGTGGAAGTTTAATCTGAAAGAGTTTACCGTAAAGGAATTTTTGACCGTGCATACACTTGAAGAGACGCAAAATCATGCGTCTCTTCAAGCCATTTTTCTTACGCGGTCTTCCTGTATTTCTGCGCTAAGAGAGGGACTTCACCGCGGACAACATCGGGCGTGACCAAAAACGATGACTCTCCTTTTTGTGCCGGCAAGTGGTACATGGCGTCAAGCATAAAGCCCTCAAATATAGCCCGTAAAGCCCGTGCTCCTGTTTTCTTTTCAAATGCCCTCTTGCTTATCTCCATCAGCGCCTCATGGGAAAATTCCAGTTTGGTATTTTCCATTTCAAAGAATTTCTGATACTGTTTGACCAGCGCATTCTTTGGTTCGGTCATAACTTTGACCATATCTTCCTGTGTCAGAGGCATCAAAGGGGCAAGAATGGGTAATCGACCTACGAATTCCACGATCATGCCGAAATCAATAATATCTTCGACCTCAATTTTACCCAGAATAGCACCGAGGGTTTCCTCTTGTTTTCTGTCATCGACGCCTTTGACGTCAAAACCAATGTTGGTCTTTCCAAGCCTCCGCCTGATGATCTCATCTATGCCGGTAAATGTCCCGCCGCAGATAAAGAGGACGTTCGTGGTGTCCATTTGAATATATTGCTGTTCGGGATGCTTCCTTCCACCCTGGGGAGGTATATTCGATATAGTGCCCTCAAGCATTTTGAGTAACGCCTGTTGAACGCCTTCTCCCGAGACATCCCTGGTAATGGATGGATTCGTACTCTTTCGGGCGATCTTGTCAATTTCGTCAATATAAATAATCCCTTGCTGCGCGCGCTGGATATTGAAATCCGCATTCCTCAATAAGGCCAGGAGTACGTTTTCTACGTCCTCGCCTACGTATCCAGCCTCAGTAAGCGTTGTAGCGTCTGCAATGGCAAAGGGGACGTCGAGTATCCTGGCAAGGGTGCGGGCAAGGAGTGTCTTCCCTGAACCGGTAGGACCGATAAGCAGGATATTACTTTTCTCTATTTCTACGTCGCCCTTACCCGTGTTTGAGAGCAAACGCTTATAGTGGTTGTATACTGCAACGGAAAGCGTCTTCTTTGCCTTTTCCTGACCAATAATATACTCATTTAATTTTTCTGTAATCTGTGCAGGAGTAGGTATCTTTGACAGTGGCTTGGTTACAACTGGCTGCGGCTGCTCTTTTTTGAGCAGCATGTGACAGGCCTCTACACATTCATTGCAAATAAAAATATCTTCGGCGCCCTGTATTAAGCGGCCTACCGCCTTGTGACCGCGTCCACAAAATGAACAAGTTGCTTTATCAGCGCTGGCCTTTTTAGCCATATGTTTTCTACCTCGTAAAACTTATGATTGAATAATTGGAATGCATTTTGACAGGTTGAAAAAAATAATAACAAACCGTCTTATAATATGCAAATATTTTAAAATTTCACCTTCGGCGCTTCCTTTTCTGCTTCTGCCACTTCAAAGTACTTTCCTTCGGTCACGCCAACACGTGAGGCAAAGAATCGTCCATAGAAGCTTTTGATATAGGCGTTCAATTCTCTCACAGCGTCATTATATCGTTTACGTTCCACGGAAATACGGTTTTCCGTGCCTTCCAGGGTATCCTGTAACTTGAGGAACGATTCATTTGCCTTCAATTCAGGATACGTCTCACGGAACATGAGCAATCGTGACAGAAAACCTTCAATTTGTGTAGCTGCTTTCGCCTTATCTTCAACGGTTGTAGCGGTAAAGTAACCTTTTCTGGCCTCTGCAAGATTTTCGAAAATTTCTTTTTCATGTGTTGCATAACCTTTTACGGTTTCTACAAGATTGGGAATAAGATCGTATCGCCTTTTGAGTTGTATGTCGACCTGAGACCATCCATTTTTCACGTTTTCGTTTAACGCGACCACCTTGTTGTATCCCTTGACATACCAGGAACCAAAGATAATGCCGAAAAATACAAGAAGGGCAATAATGATTACTATTTTTTTCATAATTACGCCACCCGAATTTATTTAACAAAAGCAACTCAAACCTTCAGGTTTGAGCTTGAATCCATAACCGGAAGTAAAACGTGCACACGCACATCTCAAAAACCAACCCCGAAATCCCCTCTGAATGGGAACTTTGTATTCGCTGTCTTACAACTCCACAACTCTCCAACTCTTTAACTCTTCTATCATTGCCCTACCATCTCCCCGAAGCGCCTCCACCTCCGAAAGAACCACCACCCCCACCGCCAAAGCTGCCAAAACCGCCGAATCCTCCAGACCCACCCGAACCAAATCCCCTCGGCCCGCCGAAAATAATGGGTGGGCCTCCCCACCAGTATCCCGAAGAGCGCCTTCTGTTGAATAAAGAGTGAATGATTACGGGTAATATAACCAGCAGGAGAAGGAGTGAAAGAAATGGATTCGTCTTTCTGGACGCCTTTTTATTCAATTCATAGATACTGGGCATACCGGTTATCTTTACGCCGTTTGCCTCTGCAATTTTGTAAACCATAACGGCGACGCCATTGAAAATACCCTCGCCAAACTTGCCCTTCTGGAAATAAGGAACAAAGTATGTCCTCCCGATTGTTCCGCAAAAACTATCGGGCAATATTCCTTCGAGGCCGTACCCCACCTCAATCCTGTACGCTTGATCATCCTTTGCAATAACGATGAGGGCACCGTTATCCTTCCCTTTTTGACCGAGCTTCCACTTTGTTGCCAGTTCTATGGCATAAGTCTCTATGGGAATATCGCCTGTCGTGTTAATCGTAAGGACGATCATTTGTGCGCCTGTCTTCTGTTCCAATTCCTGCAGGTATCCATTAAGCTTCTGTTTTGCAGGGTCGCTCATAATGTTGGCCTTGTCTTCCACATATTTTCGGGGGACAGGCAGTTCCTGCGCTAATGTGGTTGCACAAAGACACAGGAAAAATAAGAGAAATCCAAAGGAACAGAAGGTGTATTTCTTATGTATGGTCAATTTCATATTCATCAACCTTTTTCGTAATAGTGTTTAACACGTGGTACAGATCCTGAAATATCTCATTGAGTGTCTCGCGGGGCGGATAGACATTTTTTATTCTTAATTCAAGTAATTTTTCAAATATATTCAGGTCTACATGGCAACATTCCTGCATTGCATAAATAACATCCAGCCTCTCCCGCGGGATTTTCTGGTCATATAAGAAAAGGATTCCACGATATATGGGAAAATATCCGGAAATGGAATTGATCAGCAGATTTGTCAGGAGAGTCCTGTTGCCCATCGACTTTATATAACCCTGGCAGAGATGCTGTATCTTTCCCTTAAGCTCCCGCTCACATTGAATTCTTACATCCGCCTTTTCAATCTTGATATCTTTAAGGACATTTTCCCCATAGACCAGTTGATGGATTTGTTTCATCTCCAAAAATTCCAGGGGAAATACTTCTAAGGAACGATTGATGTAATTGCAGGTCATAATAAGCGGGGCGCGCAATTTTCTTTTTCCATAGCGCTTACCCAGAGTTGCAAGAAAATCTATGAACGGAATTTGAACGTCTTTGACAACAATAAGGGTATTAATGTCAGAATGTACGGTATGAAAATCCCGGGTTACTGCGCTCCCAATAATATACAGGGAAATGATGTCGTCTTTATGCTGCGAAAGAATGTCTAAAAAGAAGGGTTCTGCAATTTTTTGTATGTGCGGAGATATGTTGGTAAATTTAAGATTTTCCATTCAGGTGTTTTCCCGATGCCTCCTGATGCAATGTGATCTGGATGCCAAGTTTGTAGTGGCGACTTCAGTCGTCATTCCTGTATATTGTCCATCACAAGGAAGCGACTGAAGTCGTCACTACAAACAGGTAACCCGCATAAATAAAATGAAACATCCATGACCTAAAACGGTCACAAGGGAGCATGAAAATGGATTTTCAGGTGAAAATTCCTATGCAATTGACTTAATCCCGTTGTTCTTCCTGTTTTTTTCTTAAAGCCGCGTTTTCTCTCCATTCAAAATCTCCCTGAGATAACAATCAAATACCATACCATCTATAGAAGAGGAAAACGCATTAAATATTTCATATGATAAGTGACACCCAGATAAATGTCAAGGTGTAAAATGTTTGGGTATAGTACGCAAAAATAGCGATGAAATTTGAATTTGACATTCAACCTTTTTTCAATATAATTAACCCAAATAATTTTGAAACCATAAGGAGAATGTGATTGGACTGGGATAAATCTGCGACATTGCTGCTGGAAAAGGTACCTCCTTTTATCCAGAAGAGTGTCAGGGAAAAGATCGAGACGCTTGCCCGTAAATGCGGAAAGAACGTAGTGACGGAAAAGGAAGTGCTTGCTGCAAGGGAAGACTTTATGGGCAGACCCCCGGCAAAAGAAACCCTGGCAAAGGCAAAACCGTCCCGTGACAATGAAAAACTTTCCATACTCAGAAAGTATCCCAAGTATTTTGACAAAGACGGAAACCCGGCGCTCTATCAGGTAAAAACCTGTCGCGGCGCGGAGGTCAACTGCCCATTCCTTATTACAGATTCGAAGATACTGGGGGACAAACTGCAAAAGAGATTAGAGGAATTGCATTTTACCGAAAGATTGATTAACAAGGTCGAAGGACAAATACTCCCGCACCATACCATGAAACTGGCCGTTTCGGGATGTCCGAATAGCTGCTCTATGCCGCAGATTAAGGATTTTGGTGTTCATGCGGTAGAACCCGTTTATGTTGATGCTGAGTCCGAATGCATCGGATGCATGAAATGCGTGGAAACATGCCGGGAAGATGCGATTACCGTAAAGGACTCTCAGGTGACCATTGATATGAAGAAATGTGTCCATTGTGGTCTCTGCGCAAGGGTGTGTCCGACAGGCTCCATAAAGGCACAGGAAAAAAAGTACCGTGTCATGATTGGCGGAAAGGTCGGAAGACATCCCAAATTTGCCGAAGATATACTCCCACAGGCAGATGAATCCACGACTTTGAAGGCACTGGAAGTTTGTGTGGACATCATCCTTTCGAGCAAAACAGAACACCGCTTCCGCACACTTATAGAACACCATGGAATTGAGGAAATTAAGAGAAGAATATGATACTCAGCGATACCGATAGAAAGATACTTCATCGTTTACAATCAAACCTGCCCCTTGTATCAAGACCATTTCTGGAATTGAGTAAAGAGTTGAATATAGAAGAAGATACGATTATTGAACGTATCAAGTTTATGATTGAAAAGGGGTATGTCCGGCGGCTTGCGCCGATTATTAATACACAGGCTATGGGAAGGGAAGCAACGCTGGCTGCCATGAAGGTGCCGGAAGAACGCATAGATGAGGTGAGCGCTATCATCAATGAATATAGCGGCGATTCTCACAACTACCATCGAAAAGGCAAAAACAAAGACATTCCTTACAAAATATGGTTCACCATCTCTGCAAAGGATGACGAAGAACTCCACAAGAGGTTAAAAGAAATTGAGGATAGGACAGGGTTAACGGTACGTAGTTTACCCACGACAAAGAAATTCAAGATTGGCGTCCGGTTTAAAATTTATTAATTTTTATTTGAAGAACTATGATAGACAAAAAAGAAGACATAGACGTTAAGCTTATCAAGCATATACAGGAAGGGCTGCCTGTCACCAAAACCCCATACAAAGATATTGGTCTGGCGTTAGGCATGTCAGAGGAAGAAGTAATACAGAGACTTAAAAAACTCCTGGAGGCTGGAAAAATCAGAAGGCTGGCAGCTTCTATTGCACATAGAAAGATCGGTATAAATGCCAATGCCATGTGTGTATGGAAGGTGCCAAAGGAACGGGTTGACGAGGTGTGCAAAATTATGGCCGGTTTTGAAGAGGTGACCCACTGCTACGAACGCCCCATCTATCCCGACTGGGAATACAACGTCTTCACCATGATCCATGGTTATACTGACCCCGAATGCGAGGCCGTAATCCAGGCTATTAAGCAAAAGACAGGTCTCAACGACTATGTCGTCCTCTATAGCGAGAAGGAATTTAAGAAGGTTGGGGTAAGGATATAGAAAAGCATGGTGGATTAAACGGATGAGAATCCACCAAAGATATTCAAACCAGCTAACTCTTTCGTTGTATTATCATTCCGCATTCCTTGCCTCTTTTCCCATGCTCTTATTGGAAATATGTTACTTCCAGCTTCTCTCGGCGAACGTCTGATGCAATCCCTCATTGTTGTAAAATTCCGGATAAGTCCTCAAGTCCGACTCTTCTTCACGTACCGTTTTATAGTCTTTTACATACACCTTTTTTAGTTTTTTTTTAACGTTTTTTTTATTATAATATTAATTATTAAATTCATATTTTAAAAACCAGGGAGTCTTAACCCATGTTAAAAAAGAAATTCGTAAAAGACAAATGCGTAACGTGTAAGCAGTGTATGATGGAATGTGCAGTAAGGCATTCTTCATCCATGAATATATACGAATCATTTTCAGAGAACCCCAAACCGCGCTATCGGTTACAGGTATCCATAAGAAAAGACAAGCCACACATGACGGTATGCCAGAATTGTGCGAAACCAAAGTGTTTGGAGTCGTGTGAATATGGGGCTATTACGAAATATGAGGATGGGAATGTTATCATCGATACGAAGAAGTGTGTCGGGTGCTGGGCATGTGTCACGGCATGTCCTTTCGGCGCAATTACCAAAGATACCGAAATGAATTTTGCCTTCAATTGTGATGATTGCAGGGGGTTTGAAACCATGGCCTGTGTGGAGGCATGCAAGACCGGGGCGCTGGTATACACGGAGAAACATGCTAAATATCAACCTGTATAAATGATAATATCCGAAAGGGTTATTTTTTAAATAAACCGTAAAATGGGCGAACAACAGTTCGCCCATTCAGTTTAATGATAAGAAATTTCAAACGTATCTCGATATATAGGATATTCAAAGTAGTTGGTAGGAGCCAACTCCTGTTGGCGACCGGGGCTTGCTCTCCGGTTGATAGGTCCACCGCCGTCAGTATACCATAGGCATTTAAAACTTTACGTCGCCAAATGCCTAATTTATCCATTACTCCGTCATAAAAAGCGCCTTGTCTTTTTACTTTGCCACAATATTCACCAATTTCCCGGGTACTACGATTACATTCATAACTTTTTTGCCATCCAAAAATCCACCAATTCGTTCATCATTCAGTACGCGCCTTTTCAATTCATCTTCGCTCGTATCAGCAGGCACAGACAGACGGCTTCTTACCTTGCTATTGACCTGGATTACAATTTCTATCGTTTCCTCCTGAATGGCATTTTTATCATATACAGGCCATTTTTGGTGAAAGATACTGGGCTTGTGTCCCATCACTTCCCACAGCTCTTCGCAAATGTGTGGCGTAAAAGGCGCTGTTAACAAGAGGATGGTCTCCATTGTATGACGAAAGACATGAAAGTTGAGCTCCTCTGCGGCGTTCGTTGGAACCACAACTTTAAAAGAATCAACTGCATTGAGGAGTTCCATAACGGAGGCAACCGCCGTGTTGAAATGCCAGGAAGATTCCAGATCATCCGTGATCTTTTGAATAGTTTGATTAGTGAGACGGTAAAGTTTCTTTGCATCGTCGGGAAGCTTCGGTATATCGAGATCGATACGTTTTACCCTGTCGTAAACCTCTTCATACTCTGTAATCTTTTGCCAGAGTCGCCCCAGAAAGCGATGTGCGCCTAAAATTCCGCGATCATTCCACTCGGCGTCTTTTTGCGGTGGGCCGATAAAAAGGATGTAAAGACGCTGGGTGTCCGCCCCATATTTATCAATAAGAATATCAGGACTCACCACGTTGCCTTTGGACTTGGACATCTTGGCGCCGTCTTTAATAATCATACCCTGCGTAAAGAGATGCTGAAAAGGTTCTTTAAAACTGACGTAACCGAGATCGTGCAGCGCCTTCGTAATAAAACGTGAATACAACAGGTGTAAAATTGCGTGTTCCACACCGCCGATATACTGATCAACCGGCAACCATGTATTGACCTTCTCTGAAACAAAGGGACGCGTGCCATCTCTGGGGGAGAGGTATCTGAGGAAGTACCAGCTCGAATCAACAAAGGTGTCCATGGTGTCAATCTCACGCCGTGCCAGACCGGAACACTTTGGACACTGTGTGTTAATAAAGGAGTCAACTGCTGCCAGAGGGCTCATGCCGTGAGACTTAAATGCCACATTTTCCGGCAAAACCACGGGGAGTTGTGATTCAGGGACGGGCACGGCGCCGCATTTTTCGCAATAGACAATCGGGATGGGAGCGCCCCAGTAACGCTGCCGGGAAATCAGCCAGTCCCGTAGTCTATACGTGACGGTTTTTTTGCCAAGCCCTTTGGACTCGAGGTATTCTGCAATCTTTTGCAGGGCTTCTGAATTGGGTAAGCCATTAAAAATATCTGAATTAACCTGTACGCCATGGTCTATATATGCCTCGGTCATGGCATCCGCATTGAGCTCTTTGTTTTCAGGTTGAATAACGACTTTTATCGGCAGGTGGTATTTCCTTGCAAACATGAAGTCTCTTTGGTCATGAGCAGGCACACCCATAACAGCGCCTGTGCCATATTCCATGAGGACGTAGTTGGCTACCCAGATGGGCACTTTGCTCTTATTTACGGGATTGATAACATATTTACCGGTAAAAACACCCTCTTTTTCTGTCCCTTCAGCCGTGCGTTCCAGCATGCCCTGGTTTCGGGCCTTCTCCACAAAATCCATCACAGCCTTTTCCTGTGGTGTTCCGGAAACCAATTCTGCAACAACGGGATGTTCCGGCGCAAGAGAAACAAAGGTCACGCCATAAAGGGTATCAGGCCGTGTGGTAAAACAGGGCAATACCCTTCCGGTATGTTCCATGCTAAAATCAATGCGCACCCCTTCACTACGACCGATCCAGTTTGCCTGCATGGTCTTTACCCGTTCCGGCCACCCTTCCAATAAAGAGATATCATCCAGCAATTTCTGGGCATATTGACTAATACGGAAAAACCACTGCTCCAGGTCTCGCTGACGTACCGCGCTGTCACAGCGCTCACAACAGCCATCCACCACCTGTTCATTGGCCAGCACGGTAGCACAGGAAGGGCACCAATTCACCGCCGCCTTTTTTTTGTAAGCCAGGTTATTTTCATAAAGCTTCAGGAATATCCACTGTGTCCATTTATAGTAGTCAGGATTGCACGACGTAATCTCCCTGTCCCAGTCGTATCCTACGCCCCACCGATGCAACTGGCGTTTCATAGCCTTGATATTGTTCTTTGTCCATACGGCAGGATGGGAGCCTCCCTTAATGGCGGCATTTTCCGCAGGCAGGCCGAAGGCATCCCAGCCGATAGCAGAAAGCACATTATAGCCCTTCATAATCTTATAACGTGAAACAACGTCGCCAATAATATAGTTTCTGCCATGCCCTACATGCAAAGTGCCTGAGGGATAGGGGAACATGACCAGACAGTAGAATTTTTCTTTCTGACTGTTTTCATCGGCGCGGAATAATCCACACCCTTCCCAGAATCCCTGCCATTTTTGTTCAATCTCAGTAAAGTTGTATTCCCGATTCGCCATTCAACGCTCCTTAAAACATTAACTACAGGGACACAGAGGCGCGGAAAAAGAGAAAAAATATATTCAACTTCGTACGGAAATCCCCCTTAATAAGGGGGGTTATCTATAAGCCCTCTTAATTAAAACAAAAATTTCTCAATCTCTGTGTCTCATCACTTGTGCCATTCTATTTATATAACAAAATTCTTCAAGAATTTAGGATTTTATCAAAATCTCACCTTTAATCAAAAGAAATTCGTATCGAAAAACCTTGACAATCCCTGTTTATCATGTTATTTTTTAGACATTAAATGAGCCACGAATATTCCCGGACAATCAAAAATGTAAGCAAAGAATTTCACGTTGCATGCATTCGTGTAGATTTGTGGTTTAAAACCACCATAAAACATTTAGGTGGGGCTGTGGCGCAGTTGGGAGCGCGTTTGAATGGCATTCAAAAGGTCAGGGGT
>CAYJME010000034.1:0-21774 GCA_964370795.1 uncultured candidatus Brocadiaceae bacterium | reverse complement strand
TGTGGCTTCCATAGATGATATGATATCCATGAAAAAAGTGAGCAATAGGCCAAAAGACCTGAGCGATATGGAAATGCTCAAGGAAGCCTTGAAAATAATGGAGCAAAAAAATGAATAAGGGTTTTCGTTACACCTTGGAAAAAGAGGATATCGTAAATTATATGAAACTCTCGGCCGAGGAAAAACTTAACTGGCTGGAAGAAATTGTCTCATTTACTGAAAAGACATTGACGCCCGAAGAAAAAAAGTAAGAGACTATTTCAGAAATAATAGATAAACCGTTGATTTCTTATAAATTAAATAATAACTAAAGTGAAGAAATCTTTAGCGCAGAAAATTATTGAAGAACATATGGTATCGGGCGCATGGCAGGCCGGCACAGAAATTGGTATCCGCATCGACCAGACTCTTACACAGGATGCCACCGGTACGCTGGCGTATCTGGAATTTGAGTCGATGAACGTAGATTGTATTAAGACGGAATTATCGGTAAGTTACGTTGACCACAACCTCCTCCAGACCGATTATAAAAATGCAGATGACCACCGCTTCCTGCAATCTGTTGCCAGGCGATTCGGCATCTACTTTTCACCACCGGGCAATGGCGTATCTCATCAGGTACATCTGGAGCGATTTGGTGTTCCCGGTAAAACATTATTAGGTTCCGATAGTCACACCTCTATGGGCGGCGCACTGGGCATGATCGCTATCGGGGCGGGTGGTTTAGATGTTGCCCTTGCCCTTTTGGGAGAACCATTCCATTTACCGGTACCGAAAATACTGGGTGTACGATTAACAGGAAGACTTTCACCCTGGGTTTCCGGTAAGGATGTAATCCTCGAAATGCTCAGGCGGCATACGGTAAAAGGCGGTATCGGCAGGATTGTCGAATATTACGGGCATGGCGTTGAAACCCTCTCCGTTACCGACAGGGCAACGATTGCCAACATGGGCGCAGAACTGGGCGCTACAACTACGATCTTTCCCTCAGATCACAGGACACGTGAATTTCTCAAAAGCCAGGGCAGGGAACAGGGGTGGAAAGAATATAAGGCCGACAGTGATGCAGTATATGACGAATGTGATGAAATAGACTTAAACGCCCTTGAGCCACTTATTGCCTGCCCGTCGTCACCCGATAAGGTTACAAAAGTTTTTGAAGTGGAGGGAATTCCTGTAGCACAGGTCATTGTGGGCTCTTCGGTAAACTCCTCTTTTCGCGACCTCATGATTGTATGTAAAACCATAGAAGGGAAAACGGTGCATCCAAATGTTAGTTTTGAAATTAATCCAGGAAGCCGACAGGTTATCGAAAATGTGGCAGCCTTAAACGGTGTACTGGCGCTCATCCACGCAGGCGCCCGTATCCATCAATCGGGATGCCTGGGTTGTATTGGTATGGGACAGGCCCCGGCAAGCGGCGCCGTCTCACTAAGGACATTTCCCAGAAATTTTCCCGGCAGGAGTGGTACGGAGGGTGACCAGGTTTACCTGTGCAGCCCCGAAACGGCTGTAGCTGCTGCCATCTTTGGCAAGATCACCGACCCCAGAAAACTGGGAGCGTATCCAGAAATTAAAGAACCGGCGCATTATCTGTTTAATGAAAATCTCATTCTTAAGCCATTACCGGTTGAAGAGCGTAAAAATATTGAAATTGTAAGAGGCCCCAACATTGCGCCCTTTCCCCGTTTACAACCATTGCCAGATGACTATAGGGGAGAAGTAATTCTCAAGGTAGGTGATAATATCACGACTGATCATATTATGCCCGCAGGCAATGAAGTGCTCCCCTTAAGAAGCAATATCCCTGCTATTAGCGAGCATGTTTACGAAAGGGTTGACGCATCATTTGCCAGACGATGCAAGGAAAAGGGTGGTGGAATTATTGTCGGCGGCGAGAATTATGGTCAGGGTTCCAGTCGCGAACATGCCGCCCTTGCCCCGCGATTTCCGGGTATCCAGGTAAAAATAGCAAAGAGTTTTGCCCGTATCCACCGCGCCAATCTTATTAACTTCGGCATTGTACCTCTTTTATTCAAGAATCCACACGATTACGATGCAATAACGCAAGGCGATGCACTTGCCATCCAGGGCGTTAAAATGGCCGTTCAGGATGGGGAAGAAGAAATAAGGGCATTTTTGTATAAAAACCCGTCTTCCTCAAACATTCCGCAGAGAAAAGAAATTTTTCTCGTACTCAAGGCTACAGCACGAGAAAGGGAAATTCTCCTGAGTGGAGGACTATTAAATATTATTCGCGGCAAATTATCTTAGAAGGCACATTTCAGGTCGCCACCCCCGGAGCTTTCTTTGTTTTGATTTTTATTTCTACAAACAGATCGCCCCTCATGGGGCTAAGAAGGTAACAATAATTAACATGAACATTTTACCATACTTTTTCTTAAACAAAGTTAACGAAGAACGATGTAGTGTTTATTTATGAGAGAAAGATTGCTTCGCTTCGCTCGCAATGACAGAATAAGGCCGCAAGGACGGGTTCCTGTCCACAATGAAAAAGCACAATGCACACGACAGTATACGCAATGACAGCGTGCAGTGTACCATCAAAGCGCATAGTGCGTGTCATGGCGAAGGTGATAGCATGTCACTCAGCCCCCCCAGTGTCATTGCGATGGTCTTTTCCGAAGCAATCTCCTCTCATGTAATAAAAGTCTTTTCGTACAGGAATTGTTTTATTTAATCCAGCTTTCATAAGGCGATTTGGTTGCGGCTTTGCTGCGCCAGGTAATATGTGGGAAAATATGTTCATGTTATTTAATGTCAAAGGTTGTTGGAAAAAACTTGCATGAAAAAGAAGTTTTTACAGGGTAAACATTCATGAGCCAAAGGCTCACAATAGAACATGAAAATGTATCACCCTCCCTTAATCCCTTCCATCAAGGGAGGGAAAGTTTCCTCGCCCCTTGTGGAATAAGTCTTGTTAAAGGGTATTTTCGTACCAACACTATAAGAACAGTTTTTGATACCGTGATATTTTTGTTGACATTTTAAAAGGATTGTTTAGAATTTAGAACGTTTAATTAATTAAACATATAGGGATTTCAAACTTTCTGCTACCGCCTTACCCACCCCTGAATCCCCTCCCAGGAGGGGACTTCTTTAATCCCCTCCTGAGAGGGGGTTGGGGGTGTGTATTAATCTTATTATATTATATAAAAAGTCGCTGAAGGCCGAATTCATTACTACCTCTTTAACGATAGTCTATGTCAAACCAGAAAGAAATAACACAATATAATATTTTAGATTTAATTGAAAATAAGAATGATATCTCACAACGGCAGCTTTCGTCCCAATTAGGTATTAACGTTGCATCGGTAAACTTTGCATTAAAAAAGTTAACAAAAAATGGGTTAGTAAGAATGCTCGGAACGAGCCCAAGAAAGATGCAATACATTCTGACACCCAAAGGCATATCCGAAAAAACACACCTTGCTTATAAGCTCTTTGACAAAAATTTTCATTTTTATAAGGCCGTGAGAAAAGATTTAGAAAATAAAATTAACAGCATCCCCTTTCACGGCCGAAATCGAATTGCCCTTTATGGAGTTACCGACCTCATGGAGATTGCATATCTTGTTATAAAGGATAAAGAACTCGATCTCGTCGCTATTATTGATAATGAAACAAATATAAGGATATTTGGTTATCAGGTAACAAGTCTCGATGAAATTTCTCGGTATGCGCCAGACTTTCTTTTATTAACAAAAGGATTAAATACAGCCCTATCAAAACAAACGTTGAATTCTATTAAGGTGGTCGATATCAGACTTTAATACATATTAAGATTTCAATGAGAAAATTGTGTGAAACACCTCAAAAAAAGCTAGATGGAAAATTATGGCGAAGCACTAGAAAAACGTAGCAGCCTTCTTGGATTAACATCAGAGGAACAAAAAATGTGTCCTAATTAGCCAGCCAAAGGAATCGCCTTGCATACAGTAACTCAACTTTCGATGGCAGGCTATATAATGTATAACGATACGAAAGACATTGTTTTAAAATCAATGGAATTGATTTTGGGGCGAAAAATAAAATTCTCTAAATAATTAAACTCCGTACATGAATCATGCTTTAACTAAGTTCCTGCCTTCATTTATCCGTGCCAGGTTAGAAGGGCGTGCTACCTTACAAAAGATACTGGCAAACACAGGCTGGCTGTTTATCGATAAGATAATACGTATGGGCGTGGGGTTGCTGGTTGGTGTCTGGGTTGCCCGCTATCTGGGGCCTGAACAATTCGGGCTCTACAGCTACGCCCTCTCCTTTGCTGCACTGTTCGGTACATTTGCCACGCTGGGGTTGGATGGGATTGTGGTGCGCAACATTGTGCGTGACCCTTCTTGTAAGGATGAAATGCTTGGCACTGCTTTTGTGCTCAAACTCTTAGGAGGGGCGTTAACACTCTTATTAACAATGGGAGCTATTTCCTTGTTACGCCCTCACGACAACCTGACCCGCTGGCTGGTTGGCATCACGGCAGGAGGGATGATTTTTCAGGCATTCGATGTCATAGATTTCTGGTTCCAGTCGCAGGTGCAATCAAAATACACTGTCTATGTTAAAAATGCTGCCTTTTTGCTAGTCGCCTTTGTCAAGATTTCGTTACTCCTGATGCAAGCACCGCTTATTGCCTTTGCCTGGGCTGGGCTAGCGGAAATTGCCATTGGATCTGTGGGGCTTGTAATAGTCTATCATATCAACGGGTTTTATATTAAAAAATGGCTGACTACCATCTCTCATGCCAAAAAGTTGTTGAATGATAGTTGGCCACTGATTTTATCCGGCATAGTTATTACAATTTATATGCGAATTGATCAGATCATGTTGGGGGAGATGATAGGCGATAAAGCGGTGGGTGTTTATTCAGCGGCAGTTAGGTTGTCAGAGATTTGGTATTTTATTCCGGCGGCATTCGTAAGTTCAGTTTTTCCATCGATTGTGGAAGTCAAGAAAGTTAATGAAAAGTTGTATTATGAAAGGATACAAAAACTTTTTAACCTGATGTCGGTGTTGGCTTATGCTATTGCCATCCCCATGACTTTTTTATCTGGTTGGCTTGTGACACTACTATTTGGTGAAAATTATGCAGAGGCAGGACCAGTATTGGCAATTCATATTTGGGCTGGACTGTTTGTATTTTTGGGGGTAGCACGAGGATCCTGGACGACAATAGAAGGCCTGATGAAATTTTCGTTCGCAACAACTGCAATCGGTGCAGTTGTTAATGTAGTTTTAAACTACTTTTTCATAAATAGTTATGGAGTTATTGGGGCTGCTGTTTCTACTGTTATATCTCAATTTGTGGCTTCTTATGGCGCCAATGCGTTTTATTCGAGAACGAGAATAATTTTTATCAATCAAACAAAAGCAATTATGATGCTTAATTTACTTGGAAAAGAAAGTTGATATGCCTAAAGCCCTCGTCACTGGTGGGTTAAACTCTTGATTCAGTTCTCTGTGAATGTCTGCTCAAGTTGAAGAAGATAATCAACTATTTTGAAAGCTACTAAATGACTGATTGGCAGTTAAAAACCCCAGTTGCCTTTCTTATTTTTAACCGACCAGATACTACGGAAAAGGTCTTTGATGCAATTCGGCAGGCAAGACCTCCGAAGCTGTTAGTCGTTGCCGATGGGCCCCGCGCAGATCGACCGGATGAAGTGAAAAAGTGCATAGCGACCCGCTCGATTATTGAGAGGGTTGATTGGCCGTGTGATGTGTTGACCAATTATTCCGAAGTCAACCTGGGATGCAAACGGCGAGTGTCGAGTGGCCTTGATTGGGTTTTCACTATAGTTGAAGAGGCGATTATCCTGGAAGACGACTGCCTACCGCATCCGACTTTTTTTCGCTTTTGTGAGGAATTGTTGAAGAAGTATCGGGGTGATGAGCGCGTAATGATGATTTCTGGCACCAATTATCTCTTAGACAAACTCGAAATTGAGGAAAGTTATATATTTTCCCGTTATTTCGCGATTTGGGGATGGGCTTCATGGAGAAGGGCTTGGGCAAAATACGACATAACTATGAGCAATTGGGAAATTCTAAGAGTTCAAGCGCAATTAAATTCCCTCTATCCTCAGAAATATATGCGAAGATATATTTCATCAGCGTTTGATGCCGCTTATAAAAATAAGATTGATACATGGGACACTCAGTGGTTTTACACATGTTTATTCAACAACGGATTGTGTATTGTTCCGAAAGTCAATTTGATTTCAAATATAGGCTTAAATGGCACCCATACAACTGGGAATACATCAAACAACTTTCTGCCTGTATATTATTTAGAACTAGAAAAGCTTAAACATCCAGGTTTGATTTTTGCAAACAATTTGTATGATTTCGAATTGTATGAAAGGAATTTCAAAAGGCCATTTTTTAGTAAAATAAGATCAAAAATTCATTCACTGTATACGCAACATCTAAAATGTTAGACAAAATTATAAAGAAAATCTATATTAAATTATTTGGATGGGGTCTCATTGAGAATGTAAATAGTACAAACTTCAACAAAAATTGTCTTTTGTGCTACATAGTTATACCTTTTCAAACAGATGTTTTTGAAAATTACCACCAAAACCAGTGGCAGGTAAAAGAGTTAGCAAAAATCATTGGTGAATTTGGATTTAACGTTGACGTAATTAATTTTGATGATAAAAAGGCAAGGTTAACCAAGAAATATGATTTAATAATAGATGTGCATCCAGGACTAAATAATGTGTACAAAAATTTTATGTCAGACTCCTGTGTAAAAATAGCGTATATAACGGGTTCAAATCCATCGTTTTCAAATAAAGCCGAAATGGAACGACTCAATGCATTATTCAAAAGAAGAGGCGTTTATCTTAAGCAAAGGCGATATGCCCCGCCATTTGACAAAAAAGAGTTAGAATCATTTGACGCGATATTTTTTATAGGTAATTCATATAATCTAAAAACATATGATGAATTTAATTTAAAGAAAATATTTTTTATAAAAAACATCGGATACGACTTTTTAAAGAATGATGATTTTTCCCAAAAATCAGCGCGAAGTTTTTTGTTTTTTGCCAGTGGTGGGAACGTGCATAAAGGGCTTGATTTATTACTGGATGTCTTTTCAAAAAAGAAGCATTTAAATCTTTATGTCTGTTGTCCTTTAAAAGAAAAAGATTTTTGCAAGCTTTATAAAAAGGAATTGTTTCAAACTAATAATATTTTCTCTATCGGATTCGTCGATATCCAAAGTGAAAGGTTTAGGAAAATTCTTAAATTGTGTAGTTATACTGTAATGCCATCTTGCTCTGAGGGGATTGCTGGCAGCGTTCTAACTGCTATGTCTGCCGGACTGATACCAATAGTAAGTAAAGAATGTGGTTTTAATGATGATGAAGTTTATCATTTGAACGATTGCAGTATTGAGTGTATTGCTGAAACAATAAATACATTTTCTCAAATGCCAATTAACTGGGTTATACACGAGTCTATAAAGACGATGAAAACAGTACAAACAAGATACAGCAAAAATAATTATTCAGAATCTGTCCGGATTGCAATGAGAGAGATGTTATCAAAATGAAATGCAAAATATGTGAGTCACTATCTCGTGAATTCGCAAGAGCCAAAATCTTGAAAAAATATGATATCAAATATTTTAGATGTGCTCACTGTGGTTTTATACAAACTGAAGATCCTTATTGGATCGAGGAAGCTTACCAAAATTCTATTAATATATCAGACACAGGCATAATAACAAGAAATATTTCCCTTTCAAACCAAACTGCGACAATAATTTACTTTCTTTTCGATAGAAATGCAATATTTCTTGATTTTGCTGGTGGTTATGGAATATTAACAAGACTAATGCGGGATATTGGATTTGACTTTTACTGGCATGATTTGTATTCAAGAAATCTTTTTGCCAGAGGCTTTGAATATACTGAAAGTATAAAAGATATTGAATTGATAACAGCTTTTGAGTGTATGGAGCATTTTGTTGAACCCATGTTTGAGATTGAAAAAATGACAAAAATAACAAGGAATCTTCTTTTCACAACAGAACTAATACCTCCATCAAATCCAAAGCCAGATGAGTGGTGGTATTATGGACTCGACCATGGTCAGCATATATGTTTCTATACAAAAAAATGTTTGGAATATATTGCCAAGAAATTCGAGTTGCGATTATTATCTCAAGGTTCAATACATTTGTTAACCGATAAATATATCAATCAAAAGTATTTTACCTTATTAATAAAGTTTTCGAAATATATATCGCACGTGATAGTTTCAAGAAATATGAAAAATAGAATATTTAGCGATTTCGAGTTGATCAGGGGTAGAAAATGGTAGAAGACAAAAATAAAGTATTTGAGTCATGCTTTTTTAGTAGGGGCATTGATAATAATTTCTATCGCAATTATAATATACCTGAATATCTGCATAAAATGCTGCCTAGAGATAAATCATCCTCTATATTGGATATTGGTTGTGGTGTAGGACAACTCATTTCGGCTTTAGAAAAGCACGGCTTTACTCATGTGGAAGGTGTAGATATATCAAAAGAGGCAATAAATTTTTGCAAATTGCATCATCTTGATGTGTTTGAGATTTCGAATCTGGAAGATTTTTGCCTTAAGGCAAAAAAAGGTATGATTTTATTATTATGAGTCATGTTCTTGAACATTTGGAAAAATCCACGATCATCAGAACTTTGCAGTCGATAAAGCAATACCTTCTGAAACCTGAGGCCTCGCTTGTGGTAATGGTTCCCAATGCACAATCAAATATTGGGTGCTACTGGGCGTATGAAGATTTTACCCATAATACGATCTTTACCGCTGGGAGTCTTTGTTTTGTCTTGAAGTCTGCTGGATTCGAGAGTATCGAATTTCTTGACCCCGATGGTTTGGAAGCTTCTGGGCCAATTGTTAAATGGTTAAAAAGGTTTCTGCTATTTGCCTATAAGGCAAATAGCAATTTCTGGAATAGAGTTACAAGTAGTTCTTTTCATCGTCCGAGTCCACAAATTTTTACTTATGAGTTAAAGGCACTTGCGAAGTAACAAAAGATTAATACAAATTTTTAAAAATAATTTGGGGCTATTTCGTTGTATACTTTTAATTTTGTTTGACAGTATATGTTTTTTTTTCACCGGCCAGAAAAGCAAAAGATTAAAAAAGAAAGTTCTATTTGTTAAGTTCGATTCAATTGGAGATTTTATTCTCTGGCTTGATACTGCAAAAAAACTGAGAAATCTGTTTCCTCAAGATGTGTATGAAATAACCCTTTTGGGAAATCAAGCGTGGGCTTCTCTTGCTGAAAAATTACCTTATTTTGGTGAAGTATGGTCACTTGATAGAAATAAATTTTTAAAAAATCTTATTTATCGCTTAAAAATACTAAAGAGAATACGTAAGACGGGTTTTGATACAATTATTCAACCTACATTTTCGCGAGAATTTCTACTTGGTGATGCTATTGTCAGAATCTGCGGTGCAAAAGAAAGAATCGGTTCTCTGGGTGATTATTCAAATATAAATCCATGGCAAAAACGTATTAGCGACCGTTGGTATAACCGGCTTATACCAGCAACCAAAGAACCGCTCATGGAATTAGAGCGTAATGCAGAATTCATGCGTGGGCTTGGCTTGGCAAATTCCAGGGCAGGCGTCCCCGAGTTTCTACCATCCTGTACTATACCAGTTGGCATTAATATTAAGGATTATTATATATTGTTTCCTGGTACAAGTACGGAGATTAGGCAATGGCCTTTGTCCCACTTTAAGGAGTTAGCAGTGCGAATTTATCAGAGTACTGGATTGGTTGGGCTTGTATGCGGTGGACATGGAGAAGAATTGCTGGGCAGTAGGTTGGCACAGGATGTAGATATTCCACTGCAGAACTGGGTTGGACTGACTTCTCTGCAAGAGTTGGCTGCAATTATCCGTGGTGCACGTATAATAATTGGAAACGATACGAGTGCCATACATATGGCGGCTGCTGTATCAACGCCAGCAGTGTGTATTTTAGGCGGTGGACATTTTGGACGTTTTATGCCATATCGTTTGGAAAAGGAAACAAAAAAGATACTACCCGTGGCAGTTATTCATAAAATGGATTGTTTTGGATGCAATTGGCATTGCATTTATCCTATCCAAAAAGGCACCGCTGCGCCTTGCGTAACAGAAATTTCGGTAAATGCTGTTTGGGATGAAACCATAAAGATATTAAAACGCGAAAGATATCCGTTGATATAATAATTGAGCTTTCGCTATTGTCAACAGATGTCTTAGTATTTATTCGAGGATATTAACACTTGCTATGGATCTTTCAGTATTAAAAGAATTTAAAACCACATGAAAAAATAGATATATTATTATGGAGTAAATGCCTGGATTGGTGCTTTGCCCGATTGGAGGATGGAAGGTTTGGCGATCAGAAATACCTGGATAGCTGGCCTGCGTTATTTGGTGACATAGTACATATTGTTCAATAATTAGAAAAAACTTTGGCACCCTGGAATGTATTGTACTTCGAGAAAAAGGGAGGTGGAAGAATTAATCCCGTCTTCTATCATTTCCAAACACTAAGGATTGTTAGTCCACATAAAGTCAGGCTGTATTTTGGTTGCAAAATCGGGAAAGAAGGCTTGTGTTTATATGATCAATATCTCAAAAGTTTGAGTAAATGCCTTACTTCACTTAAAACAAACCGCATCGCGGTTCCGTATGTCTGGCTAAAAAGAGAAAAATGGGGGATTTTGCGTTATTTCAAAAGAAGGATAACAAAGGTATTGCGTTTTGCTTCGATCAATTACTAGGTAGAAGCGTAATAGAAGGTACAAGGATACCTATATGGCTATTATCAAATGGTATAAGGTTGATAATTAGTGGAGGATATGATAAAAGAGTTCCCGCAACTAACTCCTTTACAAGTTCATGATGCATTTTTATTATTATATTTTTATTCAAAACAGGCATGGAATTAGTCCAAAGAAATTGTGAAAATTAGTGTAATTATTCCCACGTTTAACAGCGCAAAGACCATTAAAGATACTCTTGAAAGCATTATTGGTCAGAATTGGCCTGATCTTCAAATTATTGTACAAGACGGTGGCTCAACAGACGATACCAAAGTCATCGTTGGAAAATATCCAATGGCTATGTCAGGCTGGCAGTCAGCGCCAGATAATGGCATATATGACGCCATGAACAAGGGCATTAAACGAGCAACCGGAGATATTATTGCCATCCTCAATAGCGATGATACCTGGCTGCCAGGCACACTTGAACGGATTACCTCTACATTCTCACGTAATCCAGATGTTGGTGTAGTTTCGGGGTCGATAGAAGTCTGGGAAGATTCCCCCAATGGCGCTAAAGTAGTTTTGAGATCGAGTTTGCTTTATTTGCACAAGGGACTTACGGTACAGCACCCGGCTACGTTCGTCCGATACAACGTGTACAACCACGTCGGACTTTTTAATACCCGTTATCGGATCGGCGCTGACTATGATTTTGTACTGCGATGTCTCGAGGCTAACATTCCATGGATTATCCTTAACGATATACTTGTCCGTATGCGGGCGGGCGGTAAAGGTGGTTCAACATTTACTTTTGATGACTGTAAAATTCGCCGTTCTTACAAACTTTCATCGATCATTCATGAAACCACGATATACACAAACAGATTTATCAGACATTATTTCAGAAAGGTCATTTTGAAAATTTTTGGCGAAAAAACTCTATCAACCTTCAGACGTTATCTATGGCAGAAACGTACATACCGATAGAACAAGTGAAAACAAGAATTACGCTAAGACATTATTACAAATATTTTAATTAATCGGGTTTTGAGGATGTGTCGGTAGGACAAGCGTCTCGCTTGTCCTGTCCTGTATCCGTTTGTTGCTTTTGATTTGGTCAACCGGGACGGTTGACCTACCAACTTGATTTTAATGGATTATCTAAAAATGCGCATTGCAGTAAATGCTTTATCTGTTGTAGCAGGAGGAGGCGTTACTTATTTAAATCAATTATTTAAGCATCTGGCAGAAATAGATAAAAAAAATGAGTACCTTATTATTACTACAAAAAAAGGCGAAGAAGTACTTGATGCGAATTATAAAAACTTTCGAGTTATCTCTTTTCGATTTCCAAGTTTTTCTCCGATTCTTCGTATTTTCTGGGAACAATTGTATCTTGGGTATGTATTAAAGAAAAATAAGGCATGTATTCTATACTCTCCAGCAAATATTGGTCTAATATTTTATCCCTTTCCCACAGTAATCATGATACAAACGGTTGCGCCTTTTGATAAAGGGATGATAAAAAGACAAAATGTTTATTACCGACTTAAATTTAACACTTTAAGGTTGTTAACTACACTTTCTGTAAGAAAAGCAAAAAAAGTTATATTTATTACAGACACAGCAAGAAAGGAGTTAAGTCTTTATTATGATTTGAAAGATGAAAAGACTGCGCTCGTATACCATGGTAAAAGTGAACTATTCAAACCTAATTTGGACCATAGTCTTTTGGAGGAAATTAAACGGGAGTACAGCTTAGATGCATTTATTCTTTATGTCTCAAATATATACAGATACAAAAACTTTTCCGAGTTGATTCACGCCTTTTTATTGATTAGAGATCAAATTAAACCTGATTTAAAACTCGTGCTTGTTGGACAGAGTTTTGATGACAAATATACAGAGTCGCTTAAAGCCATTGTTAAAAGTTATGGTATGGAAGGCCGTATTATATTTTTAGGCCATGTTCCTTACGAAGAATTGCCATGTTTTTACGTACTTTGTAAGTTGTTTGTCTATCCATCAACGTGTGAATCTTTTGGGATGACTTTAGTAGAGGCAATGGCTTGCGGAGCCCCTGTTTTAGCCTCAAATATAGCGCCAATGAAAGAAATTTGCCAGGATGCTGCAATTTATTTTGATCCCTCTGATCCACAAGATATTGCCGAAAAAATACAAAGTACCTTAACAAACAACAGTTTAATACAAAAATTACAACAGCTTTCACTGAAAAGGGCTGGTTGTTTTAGTTGGGAAGAAACTGCAAAAGAAACACTACGGGTATTCGAAAACTGTAAGTAAGATTTATTAACGAAGTGAGCTTTTACAAGGAAAAAAGGCCGGACATTTTAGATGTTTAATTTAAAGTTTATTGAACAGCTCAAAAAAATTAAATTTATTCGTAAATTGGCATTACAAAAGAAAACTTCTTTTGTTTTTCCTATACGTTTTAATATTGAACCTACTAATTACTGTAATCTAAGTTGCTCGATGTGTCCCAGAGAACTTAATAGACCGTTTGGTTATATGGATGTTAACCTTTTCCAGAAAATTATTGATGAAAGCATCCTTTATGGCAAGAGACTTATAATTACGATCAATAAAGATGGAGAACCGTTATTACATCCAGAATTGCCAAAAATGGTCAAATATGCAAAAGATATGAAGGCGGCACACAAGATTAATTTTTATACAAATGGTATTTTGCTGACAGAGACAAAATCTTGTGAATTAATAAAGTCTGGTTTGGATACGATTCATATAAGTATTGACGCTTTTTCAAAAGAAACTTACAAGAAAATCAAAAACAGTCAAAAGCTTGAGCTTGTCGAGGAAAACGTTAAAAGACTTATTGAACTTAAAAAAATACTTCATTCAAAAACACCGCTGGTTATTGTAAAGATTATTCATACACCTGATACACAAAATGAAATCAAGCCATTTATTAATAAATGGAAAGGCATTGCTAATTTTGTTGAGATCGGTGAATACCATACGTGGGATGGGAGTTTGAGTAATACTGATCAGCCAGATCAAATTAAAGCGGCTCAGAAAACAAAAAGATATCCTTGTGCTTTTTTGTGGTATAACCCTGTAATTCTTTGGGATGGAAGAGTTACTACATGCTGCGTAGATTATCAAGGGAAAGGTGTCATCGGCAACATTAATAAAGACTTTCTTGCAACAATATGGCAAGGGAATGCACTGCAAAAGATAAGGATGGCACATCTGGAAGGTCGGTACGATAGCATTCCTTTATGTAACAAATGTCAATTCTGGAAATGCGAGGTGAATTTGGGAAAGTGGTTAAGGAGAGTAAACCACAGCAGCACGGAGAATGAAGAGAAATATGAAATTGAAGCAAGATGCAGGAAGGATGAGACACGCTAATCATGCATCATAAATCCTGTTGTTCATTTCTTTGTTGCCTTTGCGAGATGAGTCACATTACAACCGTAATAAAGTTATGCAAGAAACACTATTTTAGCCGGGAAGAAACCGCAAAAAACACATTGCAAATATGGAATAATTTAAGCTTTTAATAGTTGTTGTCACATTAATATACAAGGAGCATCCTGATATATATTTATAGTTTGTGAATCATGCAGCGTCCCATTATTTTTATTACCCGTGTTAATTGACAATCATCGTTATATAAGCTAAAATAACCTGATAATGAAAGGACTTTTATATGACAATTAACGCTTCTCTATATCACAAAATAGAATCTTTAGAACCAACATTACGGGATATACTGTTAGGTTTGGCAGAGGAAGTAGAACGTGCTCATCAGGAATCTATCATAAAGGAAGATTTCCATGAATTGAAAGAGATCGTGAAAGACCTTGCCGCTTCCCAGAACAGGACTGATCTACAAGTCAAAGAACTCGTCGAAGCCCAAAAGAGAACCGAACGGAGAGTTGAAGAACTTGCCGAAGCTCAGAAGAGAACCGAACACAAAATTGAAGAACTCACGGAGGCTCAAAGAAAAACAGAGATATCCCTTAATAATCTCATTAACAAAGTAGGAACAATAGAAGAACGACTGGAAGATATATCCAATTCTGTCGGATACACACTCGAAAATAAATCTTATACGGCACTACCGTTTCTTCTAAAAGATGATGGAATAAAGATATCGGGAAAAATCATCAGGCGATACTACCCCATCGTTGACAAGAATTACCAGATTAATATTTTTGCCAAAGCAAAAAAGGATGATAAAGACATACTTCTCCTTGGCGAAGTAAAGGTAAGACCTTCAAAAAAGGAAATAGACAGATTCTTAAAGATTGCAGAGTGGATAAAAAAAGAGGAAGGATGGGTGGATACGTATCTTCTTTTTGTCGCTCATGATTACCACCCGGACATAGAAGTGTACCTCAGGGAAAAATCCATTCGTTATTTCTGGTCATACGAACTAGAAATTACCGAAGTATAAATTTCAGAAAAAGGCTATTGTTCCTTCGTTTCTCTCTCGAAGTGATTGTTGCACACTGTTGTATTTACTGTTTAGAAATACAATAAACATTTACCAATAGTGCTTCATGCAACGCCCCATTGTTTTCATAACTCTTGTGTTCATCTGTGGTATCTATCTTGCATACCATATAAAAATTCCCATTTATTTTACACTCGGAATGGGATTCTTATTGTGGGTATTTTGTTTGATATGCCTGTGCTCTCATAATAAATTTGCAGCATGCACACGCCCCTGTCTGTCTGTACTCATCCTTGTAACATCCGTTGCATATTATAACAGTCGTACAAATTCCCTGGCAAACAATGACATTGAACACCTATTAACCACTCAAAAAACGTTACAACGAATCAGGGGCGTAATCATAAACCCACCGATTATATTGGATGAGACCGTTCTATTAAAACGATTAAATAAACTTCGCACTGAACGCATTTCGAAAAAATCAGATTATAAAATATCATTTACGCTTCGCGCCGAAGCGATAGAAACTATAAAAGGATGGCAACGGATTTCTGGTAGCATAAAAATCAATTTATATCCATCAAAAGAAGAATCCTTTGAATCAAACACATTACCTCTTTTACATAAACTTGTTTATGGCCAACGAGTTGAACTCTTTGGCCATGCATTCCTCCCCAAGCCTCCTACCAATCCTGGTGAATTTAACTACAAAACTTATTTACAACGACAAATGCCCACGATTTGTTGTTTAATGACCATTGTAGATACCGACAATATTAAAATCAGGGCATTACATCGCAGGAATAGCCTCTATAACTTTCTCTATGCCTTAAACAACCGGTTGAATAACACTATTTATACTCATACCTTTAGCTCCAGCGCCCCCCTCATCAGCAGTATGTTGTTAGGGAACAGAGTCGATCTGTCAAGCGAGACGATTGATAATTTCATGAAAACGGGGATAATCCATTTCATCGCTATCAGTGGATTTAATGTTGGAATTCTAGTATTTACTATCCTCTTACCCTTGCGTTTATTAGGAGTAAATCAAACGATAACAACGGGGATTATCTTGATTGTGATATCCTTATTTGCCTTTTTGACGGGCATGAATCCTCCTGTACTGCGAGCAAGTATTATGGCTATTGCCTTCTTTTGCAGCTTTTTAGTTCGCAGGCAATGGGATATTATGAGTGGTATCTTCGCCGCTATTTTTTTCATCCTTATCAGAAATCCATTAGACCTTTTTGATGTTGGATTTCAACTATCCGTACTCGCAACCATCGGCATTGTCATGGGGACATCAAAAATCGAAGGAACACTCTTTAAAACCACTCTCATTGTAGAGTCATTACAGGTAAAGGCCGAACGGGGACGGTTTTTTTTCTTAAAAAAATACGTTCGTAAATCTTTATGTGTCTCCCTTGCTGCGTGGCTTGCAACACTTCCCCTTACCGCACATTATTTTCACCTTTTTACACCGTTTATCTCCATCGTAAATATCTTTGTATTCCCCCTTTTTTGGATTATTATTGTTTGCGGTATTGTTTTATTAACGCTGGGGATATGCTGCCCGCCATTAGCGGCTGCGGCTGCCTGGATGGCGTCAAATACTGATGCACTATTAGAATCACTGGTTTCTACATTAGCATCTCTGCCATACTCGTATTTTTATGTAATAGGGCCTTCATGGACAGGTATTGTTCTTTTTTACGCATTTATCCTGCTCTTGCTCTACGGTAAAAGATTTGCGTTGAATCCCCGTCCGGTTGTAATCTGGGGATTATTGAGTGCAAATATTTTAATTTTTTCTGATATTGTGAAACAGGCAAACCGACCTCTCACCGTTACTTGTTTAGACGTAGGACATGGTGGCGCTCTCTTTATTCAGTTCCCCAACGGCAAAAACATCTTGTATGATGTGGGGTCGTGGCAAAATTTCGATGTAGGAAGATACATTGTAGCTCCCTACTTATGGGGAAAGCATATAAAAAAGATCGACCTTGTCATACTTTCCCATGAGCACGAAGACCACTGGAATGGGCTGACATCTTTATCTGAGAGATTTTCTATACACTCTGTGTATTCACAGCCTCATTTTTTTACCTCAGAAACAGGTAAGAAAATACTCGATTTGCTTGGGAAAAAACATATTCAGACTGCCCCACTTTCTTCTGGTGAAGTATTGGCGGGTTTCGAACCTGCCATAGTGAAAATATTAAATCCCCCTTCATTCCACCATGACATTTCCACAATTAATGATAATTCGTGCGTCTTAAAAATTGAATACCTCGGTCATTCCCTACTCCTCTGTGCTGATATCGAAGAACAAGGAATAGGAACCATCTTATCAAGAACACCAGAAATCAGGTCTGATATTATGCAAATACCCCATCATGGTTCATCTATCGACAATCTGGATGCATTTATCAAAAAAGTGCACCCCATGTATGCATTCATTAACTCTTGCGAGAACATTACTTCCCCCAAAACGCTTGATATCTTAAAAAACCACCAGATTCATGTTCTCTTATCACATCAGAAAGGGGCAATTACATTCGAAGTTAACAAAAATGCCATTTCATACTCTACTTTTAATGAATAGGAAGAGTTTTATATTTCAGTTAAATTACCTGTGTTTTTTAAACCTTTTTATATTGTATAAACATTATTCTGCTTTTGAATTAACATTTCCCAATCGATTTTATTTATCCTCTTGACTTCAAGAACTCTATGGCCTTTTTGTATCATTGTTTTTTCAAATTCATGTGCATTTTGTTCATGTTCAACAACGACCTTCAATACCTGGCTATGCTCTATCTCTTCTAACGTGTGTTTTGCCCTTTCAAAATAATCGGAACAGGCCGTGCCCTTCAGGTTCAATTCCCGATGGATTTCTGGTTCTTCAATAAACTCCCCATTAATATAACTTTTTGTTTTAAGGTATCTCGGATTTTTGAGCACTTGATCGGCAGTACCGTGTTCAATAAGATTGCCCAAATATAAAAAAACAATGTAGTCTGCGAGTCGCTTTGCCTGCCTCAAACTATGGGTAACGAGTACTATCGTATACTGATTTTTCAGTGCCAGGAATCGTTGTTCAATACGTTCGGCAGAAATAGGATCCAGTGCCGACGTAGGTTCATCCCCCAAAATAACCTCTGGCTCTATGGCCAGACCCCTTGCAAGGCAGAGTCTTTGTTGTTGACCAATAGATAATCGTGAGGCAGGGTTATGGAGTCTATCCTTTACTTCATTCCAGAGTCCCGACACCTTCAAATAACATTGCACAATCCCATTAAGTCTTTTTCGATCCTTTAGACCATGTATCCTTGGTCCGTATGCCACGTTATCGTAAATCGACATCGGCAAAATCTGGGGTCTTTGCAAAAGCAGTCCTATCTTTTTCCGTAAGTGGATAACTTCAACTTTTGGATCATAGATATCTTCACCATCAACAAGGACCTGACCACTGACCCGAACACCATCCTGCAGCTCAATGATACGATTAAAGGATTTTAACAATGTCGTCTTACCATAGCCCGATGGCCCGATTATGGCTGTAAGCTTTTTATCGGGAATATCGATACTGATATTGTTTAATACTTGAGCCCCACCATAAAAGACACTCAAGTCCCTTACGCTTATATGAGTCTTACCTTCCATAAATGCTTCTCTCCTATTTGATGACGCGTTTACTAAATTTCTTTGATAAAATCCTTGCTACAATACTTATCAGGAAAATAATCCCCGTTAATACCAAAGCCGAGGCATAGCCACGTTCTTGTACCTCAGGGAACGGTGTACCTAATTGAAAAAATATTGCCAGCGGCAGTGTAGCAACAGGTTTGAAAAGTGAATAGGGCAAAGAGTCTGTGAAACTGGCCGTAAATAATACCGCGGCAGCGTCACCAATACCCCTCCCAAAGGCAATCAGAGTCGCCGTTACAATTCCAGGCAATGCCTGCCGAAAAATTACTTTTACTGCGGTTTCTAATCTCGTTGAACCCAAAGCAAAAGACGCCTCTTTCAATTCTAAAGATATCATCTTTAATACCTCATCCATACTCCTCGACATAATGGGAATTATTACTAAGGCTACGGTAACCGTACCGGCTAACAGCGAGGCTCTTAAACCAAAAAAGACCATCAGGGTAAAACCAAATGCGCCGTATACAATCGAAGGGATGCCCCAGAGAACGTCAAGAAAGAAGCGCACAAGGAAGGCAAACGTTGACTTTTTCTTTACGTATAAATTTAAGTAAAAAACAAGGGGAAGACTGATAATCAGGGCCAAAAATGTTGCGCCAGTTCCTAAAACAATTGAGCCTAAAATTGCATTGAGTATCCCGCCTTCTTTGCCTATGTAATATCCGCCTTTTGGCGTCTTTATGAGCATATCAAGGCTCAATGCCGGAAGACCTTTTATACATATCGTTACCAAGATAAAGGCTAAAGTACCAACCACCACAAAGGTGGCAGCCATCATAAAACAGCGAAAAATATTCTCTTCTATCTTTCTTTTATTTATCATATCAGGATTCCTTCCTTTCTAACCGGAGTAAAATACTCCATCCGGCGATATTGAACAATATGGACACTATCAATAATATAAATGCTGCCATAAGCACTGCGGCATCATATAATGGTACTGACATCATTTCACCGTACGTGTTGGCAATGAGTGCGGATAAAGGATAAACAGGATCAAAAATGGATTTCGGGAATGTGTTGAGTGCACATCCTGCAACCATAACTACCGCAATTGTTTCTCCCAGTGCGCGTGACAACCCTAAAATCATAGCGGCAATGATGCCAGGCCACGCCTTTTTTAAGATTACAGACTTTACCGTTTGCCACTTTGTTGCGCCCAGGGCCAGAGATGCCTCTCGTATTTCGAAGGGGATAGTTTTAATCACCTCGCCCATAATGGATATCATGACAGGACAAACCATTATAGCTAACACAATACCACCCGTAAGGGCGGTAAACCCTGTATAGTTATCTGAGGCAAAGGGGAAAAAGGGCATTTTTTCACTCAGAAACGGCATGAGGTAATCGCGTACCAGTGGCACAATTGCAACCACCCCCCAGACACCGTAGATTACGGGAGAAATGCCTGCAAGCAAATCAATCACTGGCCTTACCATTTCCCGCATCCTTTTGTGTGAATATTCTGAAAGATATATGGATGTCAGTATGCTTAAAGGTACAGCAATAATCATTGCAATAATGACAACCCAGAGCGTACCCGCAATAAAACCTGCCAGACCAAATTGCCCCTGAGCGGGATGCCAGGTAGCGGAAAAGAGCAAGTCCTTCAAACCCTTTATTGCCAGAATGGGTCTCGATCTTTGATACAAACCAAAGATTATGAAAAACGTTAAGCTCAGGACGAATATACACAACGTAAACATCATCTTCTGAGCAACAATATCCTTGAATTTCCTCGTGTTCATTTTTTCTCCAGACTTTAAAATCGATACCTATGAAAGAAAACCTTCTCAGGGGGAATCGTTTACTTTTATCTGCAAATACGTCAGATTCCTGAGCCATCTGAATAGTTCAGCCTGCAATACTTCGGGCCGTCCTCCCCACAAACTCCTGCAAGATGCCGCCAGCGTCCGGCCCGCGGGTCTTCGCCTGGTTGAACCGGAGTGGTGCAGCATTCGCATCCAATACTGGGATAGTTTTGCTTATGTAAGGGATGTTCTGGTATATCGTTCTCCTGAATGTACTGCTGAATCTGATCATCTGTCCAGTCAAGTATCGGGTGCAAGGTATATCCACCGGTCCTTGGGTCTTGTATAAGGGTGTTCAATTGGGCACGCCGACCGCCTTCGCCACGACGCAAACCAACCATTACAAGCTTGCGCCCGAAGTGTTTCATGTGGTTGATAAATGGTACCGTCTTGCGCAAATGGCAGCATTCCTTCTGGCCATCAACATAGAGGTACAATTTCTTTCCGAATTTCTTTTCCTGTTGTTCAGGGGTTAGTTCGGGATACAGCGTTATAATATTTAGCTTGTAACGGCGCATGAATTCATCACGGAGCTGCAATGTTTCCCGGAAGTGGTATCCTGTGTCTACAAAGAGTATCTCATTATCAAGTCCTAAGATATAAAAGTGATGCATCAGCACCGAGGCCGTACTCTGCATACTACTCAACAGAACCGCATCCTGACCAATGGTCTCTACTGCCCATCGGATACGCTCACTGGCAGTTAAGCCTTGTAGCAGTTTGTTAGCAACAGCCAGGTCTAGATTTCCATTATGTTTCATTGTTAAATTTCCCCAATTTTACTGAATGTAACAGTTTAGTTTTTTGATGCGCTCATACATCAAAATTCCTGAAACAAAACGGATGGTTCTACAGCAACTACCTTCAATGAAGGTTTACGTTTCTTGATGACCTCACCAACACCCGTAATCGTCCCACCCGTACCCACTCCTCCAACAAAGATATCAACCTTACCATCCGTATCGTTCCATATCTCTTCAGCCGTTGTCTTGCAG
>CAYJME010000033.1:0-21913 GCA_964370795.1 uncultured candidatus Brocadiaceae bacterium | reverse complement strand
GCCTGTGGCTACCTGGATTAATAAACCAAAAACGGAAAATACTCTCTGATTAGAGTCTAAATTATTTTTAAAAGTGTCTAATTTTCATTGACATATTCCGAAGAGTGTTCTGGAAAAGCTTAATAGCGGCGGTGTGTTACGTTCTATTGGTAACATCCTTCGGTTTATTCCTGATATGATTGGTGATGTTTATTTATTGGAAACAATGCAATCTCTCGGTGAAGATACAAGGAAACAGGCTTTCTTGTATTGGCTTGATACGCATTCAAAGAATATTTTTTGTAATCTGGGTACGACGTTGAGATATGGAGATAAGGATTGTCTGGTTCCCATAGTAACAGATGTTGTTTCCGGATGGATAAATAATGCCAGTAAATATGATTGCTATGACAAACGGCGCGTTTTAGAATATCTCGAAGATGTTTGTTATTTCATACCCGAAAAAGCATTAGACATGCTTTGGGCGTTCTTAAACAACTCAGACTTGAACACTGATGCCTTTGGTCCTACCATTGTCCGATTGATTCATAGCAAGTGTAACCGGGAAGAAATTGTAAAAATAATCGAAGGCTTAAGACGCAGAGCCAAACAAGGCACTTATGATAATTATAAACCTAATACATTAGCGGCAGAGGCAGTCACACCGTTAAGAAACGATATTGAGAAACAAATAATGCCGATATTGGCTGTTATCAAAGATTCCTTAAATGGCACTAATCCGATTGTTCATTTTGCTAAATCTGCTTTGCAGGAGGTATTAGCCTCGGCCCACGAGTGGCAACATTCAACATATAAGTCCATGGAGTTTGGCAGTAGATACTTAAAAGTGACTGAAGAAGTTCTTGAAATGAGAAAAATGGCTATTGAAATAACAAAGACCATGCTCTTGGATAGTCGTTCATCTGTGCGGTTAGCCGCTATTGAAATTGTAAATAATTTAGGCAAAAGTCGCCTGGGACATGACAGCACTGATTTTCCATTAAAAGACAGGATCGTTGAAGAGCGGCAGGAAATGCTAGGTTTCATAGAAATGAATAATCTTATCACTAAAGAGACCGAACGGCACATCTTAAGCGCGTACGAAGATTTGTTATTCCGTTGGTGGGCTCAACAGGTTGTGCCTGATGAGAAATCCTTACCATTGCTTAACCAATTCATTTACGACCCGGAATATCGAATCTTTAGATACTATACATCCCGGTGGGATATTACGGAAGATATTCTCAACATATTAAGAGAAGCGCCTTCAATAGACAGGTGGTCATGGGTTGTTGATAATTTAATGGAAAGGAAATGGCACTTAACTATTGAGGATTTTAGAAATGACGCAGCTTCATTAAATCAGAAGTACGCCACCGCTGAGGCTATTGTTGCTTACCTTGATGAGTTTAGGAAAATGGTGACTGTGTCTTCTGCAAATGCATTGTTTTTAAGGGCGTGGTTTAAGGAAAATCCAGAAGCTTTTCGGCAGATACGGTTGACAAAGAATTTATGGGACAAAATTCCTCTGATTTTTAAGGATACGATTACGTATGATTTAGTCCAAAAATATCCCGACATGACAAAGCTAATAATCAATGAGGTTTTGTTGGCTCAGGGAATATCAATAGATGAATCAAAAATTGCCATCAATATTCTTAGATACGACCTACCATCACTCGATAAGTATGGTATTATTAAATCGGTAGCAGAAAAGAACATTGATGAAATAAACCTGACTATTATTCAAAAGCTGCGTTTTATAGGAGACAAGTTTTCATCTAAAGAAATGGCTGAAATCGTTTTAATTGTTTTGAATCATTTAAGTCCTTTGGCCAGATCTAAATCAATTAATAATATTGCGTTTATTCTCCATGAGAAAGATCAATCTTATATTAAGGATTTTTTGTGCGTAACCCATGATGTTATTTATTCGACCATTGTAAGTGATGGCAAGCTGGATTATCGTGACTTTAAAATAGCTTCATTAATGTTTACTGAAATTAAAGAAACTATGGATTTTGTGGAAGCTCGATTGAAGCAAGAACAAAAGGTAGACAGATACTCTGAATATGAAGCAATTCCTTTCAAGGGTATAAGTTTTCTTGAAAAGGTTGTTAGAAGCGTGGAAGACTATACCTTTGCTATTAATAAAACGCTGGAATGGAGCGAAAAATATGGCGGCATAACAAGTTTTAGCGTTTCCAAGATTTTCAAACAGATTGTTTCGCTAAAAGATAACTCAGGGATATTGTATCTTGAGGCAGTTAAGAGCAAATTTTATGACAAGAACAATTTCTCGAAAATATTAAAGTGTTTGTTTAAGCTTCCCTTAAACCAGGCGAATTTAAGAATATTCAACGAGGTCATTCAAAAGGGTATAGAACTTGGTTGTGAAGAGGAAATGGGAAAACTCTTGAAGAGTAAAATATACCCTGAAGATGCTTACTGGTCTACTTTGGGTAAAGTACCGACTGCATTCATTGAAAGAGAAAACGTGTTCCAAGAGTTAAATAATAACGTTCCGGCAGGAATACTGAAAAATGCATTAGACGAATGTATCCTGGGAATCAAAAGCCAGATAGAGAGTCACAAATAAGAAGATGAAAACCGATTTTACACAAGGTGGACAAAAGGCCAATGCCCTATAAAGCAATAGTTTACAATGTAATGATAGCGTCACCTTCTGATGTTGAAGAAGAGCGTCGTACCATAAGCGATGTGATTATCAAATGGAACTACACACATTCGATGAACAGTGGAAAAGTATTAATACCATTAAGATGGGAAACGCACTCTGCGCCTTTGCTAGGAAAGCGGCCTCAAGATGTTGTTAATAATATGGTTTTAAAGCATGCGGATGTGTTAGTAGGAATATTCAAAGATAGGTTGGGATCCCCTACGGGGAAAGAAGCCAGTGAAACCATTGAAGAAATCAACGTACACCATAGTCTTGGGAAGCCGGTCTTATTGTATTTTGGTGGGCCAACAGGGAGCGAAGAGCAGATAGCCTCTGTAAATGCATATAAAGAAGAATGTAAGAAGAAATGTGTTATATGGGAATATAAAGATTGCTATGCACTGAAGGACCTGTTTACAGACCATTTACAGTTGGTTATAAATGGTCTCGAAAATATGACCAGGCCACTGGAAATACGTCCTATTGGAGCTTCCTGTGAAAGTCTTGCAATTATTGATGGGGATGTTTCTGACATAGATGAGAAAACAAAAATATTATTAATTGAAATTGTGCAGGATCCCAAAGGGCAAATTTGTGTGTCAAAATTTCTTGGACAACAAGTCAGGATTGAAACCAATAATGGTAAATATTTTGGCTTTGAGGAAGCATTGATAAAATTAGAATGTAGCTTGTGGATAAGAAAAGCAGATGACGATGGTCGAATATTTTCATTGACTGATCTAGGGTATAAGGAAGCGGCAAAATTCAAGACCGTTGAGGGGTAAGGGGGTAGAGTAGGAATGTTTTTGGTTGATGTCTTGATTTGTGATTTTAGAATTTCAAATTTCTTTTTAAGGCACAGAACAAATGAGAGCAAGTCTGTGTCAATGACAAACTGTAACGATACAAGAGTATTGTTGGATTGGGCAAAGTTAAACCAGACAACGTACTATAGTATGGCAAGGGAATAATGCAATATCGCAGACCTGCCTGTGCAGTGCTCGCAGGCAGGTCACAGCAAAAGTAGCGCCGATCCCTTGTTATCCGCCAATGGCGGGGGATTTCGTAGTGAGCTCAGTCGAACGATAAATCCCCGCGCTACAGATTCGGACTCGTTCTAGTACACGGACAAATAAATAGCGATACATTGAATTGCCATATATTTAATAAAACAAATCTAAACAGCAAGTTATTATGTTTCGTAATTAATTTGTTGCAGTACTAGTTAGTAAAAGTAGGGCATGAATATTTGATTTGTCGGAGGAAATGATGTTATTGGGGAAGGTGTTTTTAGCAAGTTTGGTGGTTGTGATATTTTGCACGGTTTTCAACGGCTTTGCAGGAGGGGAACCGGTAAAAGGTGAAGAAAAGGAAAAAGGTGAACTGGCTGAACTTATGATTGAAATAGATAAGAATTATAAGGTTCTGGAGCGACTTTCGACCTACTTCTCCTTTGAAGAAGTTGAAAAAGAACAGAAATTTTACGGCGATGCAAGCGCTCATCTCATGGCGCTCTGTAAGACTGCTACAACGAAATTTTCCCGAGCAGACGATGACAAATATCAGGAACTTAACCATGCAATGCTGACGGCATCTGAAAATATAGACGGTGTATTGAGAGATAAGAATAAGGCTATCACGCTGGAAGATGTACTCTGGCAAGTTGGACTATTGAGACAGACCTGCGCTGACTGCCATAAACACCTGGATATAAAGATAGTAACCGGCAAGCAGGGCAAAAAAAATGACTGAAATTGTATGAAAAAGGACGGAAAGAATTTACAAGAAACACAGTAAAAAAGGCCATTATTTAGATTTTTTAAGGGAATTGTACGAAAAATACAAAATTAATTAACGGGAGTATTGAGGTGGGGAAATTGAATGTAGCTATAAAAGGACTTGATGTATGAGCCAGATCTTCAATATCTATTGCGATGAATCATGCCATCTGGAGAATGACAAACAAAACGCCATGGTTATCGGTGCAATTTGGTGTCCGCAGGAAAAGACACGGGAAATCTCAGTCCGTCTTCGTGATATCAAAAAAGATCATGGCTTTAAACCTGAATTTGAGATTAAATGGACTAAGGTTTCGCCTGCCAAAATGATTTTTTACCGTGAAGTAATGGACTACTTTTTTGATAACGACAATCTGCATTTCAGGTCATTAATTGTTCCTGATAAATCAAAACTAAGACATAAAGAGTTCTGCCAAAGCCATGACGATTGGTACTACAAAATGTATTTTGACATGCTTAAGGTGATTCTTAGTCCTAATGCTATTTATAGAATCTATCTCGATATTAAAGACACACGAAGTGCGGATAAGATTTCAAAACTTCATGATGTGTTATGTAATAACCTCTATGATTTTTCACGTAAAATTATTGAGCGTGTGCAGGCAGTACGTTCTCATGAAGTTGAGATATTACAGTTAGCAGATATCCTGATCGGAGCTGTTTCTTATACTAACAGAGGGCTTTCAGGTAACGCTGGAAAAGATACCCTGGTTGCACGTATGAAGGAACGCTCACAGTACTGTTTAACCCGAACGACGCTCCTTCGTGAGGACAAAGTCAATCTGTTTTGCTGGCACGCTTTGGAGGCTCACTAATGGAGAAACCTTCGTGGCTGCCTGAGTTAGTGCTTTTGGGAAACTATGGAGGCGATTGGCATCGTTATTTAAATGCCTTATACGATTTCTTTAGAAGAGATTTCATTGAAAGCAAACCGACTTTTGAAGGCAGGCGAGTAGGGATGAAGCGCCATCCTGAGTCACAGGGAAAAGCGGCAACTTTTTGGCATATAATTTCTGAGGGTAATATTGAGGAAAACAGATTGCCGGACATGCGAAGGTGCGAACGTATCCGCTGGCCAAGATCTGTAATAGAGCATTCACATGAGAATGTTGTAAAGGTTTGGAAGAATATCAGAGGCCGGGAAATCAGAATTTGCTTGTGGCTGGAATCTTTGGAATATTTACTGACTCTGGCTGATAGGAAAGATTACGTCTTACTGTGGACGGCTTATATGGTAGATAAGGCGCACAGGAAGCAGAAACTTCAGAAAGAGTTTGAGGAATACTGGAGAAATCAGAGGCCTTAAAAAGCTAAGGCCGCCTTCTTGTGGAGACGACCTTGTTACTCCTTCCACACATGGTAGATGAGCTAATAATAGGTTACAATCCTCATGTTAATATGTCAATATCTTTTTGCAATTTCCCCGTGGATAGATAAACTTAAAAAGACATTCTTTATTTTTCACCTTGTTTTTCTC
Organism: uncultured candidatus Brocadiaceae bacterium; assembly: GCA_964370795.1. GTDB lineage: Bacteria > Planctomycetota > Brocadiia > Brocadiales > Brocadiaceae > JAHFOW01. The sequence goes on along the minus strand of CAYJME010000033.1, from coordinate 15,978 downwards.
TGGCTGCGTAACCCTGAATTTGCCTTAGCCCGTGTTGCTGAGCGGGTCCGCATGGGAGGACATAATGTGCCTGAAGAAACCATAAGAAGACGATATACTAAAGGAATTAGGAATTTTTTCAGGCTTTACAAGCCATTGGCGGATACATGGTTCTTTTATGATAATTCGGTTGCTGGATCCCTAAAGCTTCTGGCTTCCGGTGGAAGGGAAATCGGTACATTGGTTGAAAATAGATTGATTTGGAAGCAAATACAGGAGGAACATAATGGCTAATAAAGTAGTAAAAGACAGAATCTCTGAAATATTTGAAGACAAAGAGAAAATAACAAGGGCTTTGTCTAAAGCCGTTAACGAAGCTTTACTTCAGCATAAAAAAGCAGGCAATCCTGTTGCGTCATGGAGAGACGGGAAGATCGCCTGGATTCAACCCGATGATATCCCTGTCGAGGATAAAAATTAAAGTTCTTCAGGAAATAGTGTGGAAGCTTGTGACAACAAAAACTCCTCCCCCTTGATGGGGGAGGATTAAGGTGGGGGTGACTCAGAATTGAAAAAAGAACTGCAGCATATAGCGAAAATTCTCTGGAATAACGAAGTTTTGAAGAATACCCAGGGAGTATGGGAAGTAATAAGAAAAGCAGTGATTGCCTCACCCTCCCCTAACCCCTCCCATCAAGGGAGGGGAATTTGTTGATAGTGTCACAGAAAAGTCTGAAGAAACAAAATTAACATGTAAATGGCATGTCCCCCTACGCATTGATTTAAGAATGATACCTTGTAAATAAACTTATTGGTAATATTGTAAAGGAATAAATTTTATATGCACAGCACAAATCGTTCGAAAACTCTGGAACTACTGTAATGTGCTCCGTGATGACGGAATGTCGTACGGAGATTACGTGGAGCAACTTACGTATTTGCTGTTTCTCAAAATGGCAGATGAACGGTCAAAACCCCCTTACCTGCCGGCCTCTGGCGCAGGTAAACGGCCAAGCCCTATTCCTAAAAATATGACTGGCAAAGTCTTCTGAAAAAAGACGGCGATGAGCTTTTTGACCACTACCGTCACCTTCTTGAAGCACTTGGGAAAAAGACGGGCTTGTTGGGATTAATATTCGGAAGGGCGCATAATAAGTTTCAGGACCCTGCAAAGCTCGGGTTAGGTAAGTACGAGGGGGGCTTGTTTCACTCCCATGTTTTTGAAATTATCCGTATAAATTTAGATTGTTTTTAAACGGTATTTTTTATACTTTATACATTATGCAATTAAACGTGCCGATACTATCACTGGTAGGAACCTCGAACAGCGGGAAAACAACCCTTATTGTTAAAATTGTCAGAGAATTGAAATCAAGGGGTTATAGAGTTGCTACCATAAAACACAGCCATCACAATATCGAACTGGATAGAAAAGGTAAAGATACCTGGATGCACACGCAGGCAGGGGCAGACGCAGTTGCCCTGATTTCTAAAAATATTGTGGGACTTATACGCAAGGCGCCAGAAGAAATTCCCTTATCCAGGATTGTGAATATGTACCTGAGTGACATGGATATTATTGTCGTTGAGGGGTACAAGACAGAAGCCATCCCCAAGATTGAGGTGTTTCGGACAGAAATCAGTCCAGAGTTAGTATGTAAACATGATAAAAATTTAATCGCCGTTGTTGGTGACAAAAACCCGGAACTGGGCATTCCTTTTTTTCATATCAATAATGAAACATTTCCCCTCGTTGATTTTTTATTATCAAATCTGATAAAAAAACCCACATAAAGGTTATGTGTAAATGGGATTTGACTTTACCAATTAAGACGGTAAAATAAAATATCTTTACAGAACGACAGAGGAGGGATTATTCTATGCAAAAGGTTGTTACGATACAGCGACACATTGTAGAGCAAGAGAGATTATTCCCAAAAGCAACCGGTGATTTTACCGGGCTTTTGTGGGATTTGACCCTTGCGGCAAAAACCATATCACGCGAAGTAAGCAAGGCAGGCCTGGCTGATATCTTAGGTTTGACCGGTGAAAAAAATATCCATGGTGAAGAAGTAAAAAAACTCGATGCATATGCAAACGAAAGGATTATTAAATGCATGGATCACGGCAGTCACCTTTGCATCATGGCATCTGAAGAGAACGAAAATGTCATCCCTATACCTGAAGAATTTCCCAGGGGTAAATATGTCCTTATGTTTGACCCCCTTGACGGGTCATCCAACATCGATGCAAATGTAAGCGTCGGAACTATTTTTTCTATTTACCGAAGAAAGACAACCGGAAAAGACGCGACGGAGGAAGATTGTCTCAGGAAAGGCACTGAACAGGTTGCGGCAGGATATATTATTTACGGTTCCAGCACCATGATGGTTTATACGACCGGACAGGGCGTACATGGTTTTACTCTCGATCCGGGTATTGGCGAATTCCTCCTTTCCCATGAAAATATAAAAATTCCACCAAAAGGTAAAATATACAGCGTTAATGAAGGAAACACTCATACATGGGACGAAGGAACAAAAAAGTATATTAACCATCTCAAGGAAAGCGATGCGGCAACGGGCAGACCTTACTCTCTGCGATATGTAGGCTCATTAGTGGCAGATTTTCACAGAAACCTGCTTTATGGTGGCATATTTTTATATCCTGCCGACTATAAAGACCCCAAAAAACCAAAGGCAAAATTACGGCTCCTGTATGAAGCAAATCCCCTCGCCTTTATTGTTGAACAGGCCGGCGGCATGGCATCCACAGGAAAGGAACGTATTTTAGACATCCAGGCCACCGGACTTCATCAAAAGGTACCTTTAATTATTGGAAGTAAAGAAGACGTATTAACCTATGAAAAGTTTTTTAACAATAGATAAAGGAGTTAATAGCTCATGCTTTATAAAACTAAAGAAGATTTATTAAACGATCTTAAAGGTGTTATTGATATCCATAAAAATGGCACAGTAAAGGTACTCGATAAAAATGCCCTCTGTAATAAAAAAATAGATACCCTTATTTACAATGCTGTCTTCAATAAAGACACTGTTATAAAAGACGTTTCCCGTTGGTTAACGCGTTCCATAGCACATAAACTTGGGACTATTTCATCGTCCATTCAATCGCTCTATGAGGCCATGGGTAAAAACCAATTCAAGGGTTTTACGGTACCGGCCATCAATATTCGCGGTTTAACCTATGATGTAGCGCGTTCTATTTTCAGGGCTGCAAAGAAGAACCATGTCGGCGCATTTATTTTTGAGATAGCTCGCTCGGAAATTGGTTACACAGACCAGAGACCGGCAGAATATACATCGGTAGTCCTTGCGGCTGCTATCAAAGAAGGATATGAAGGCCCTGTCTTTATTCAAGGAGACCATTTTCAAATAAACGCTAAAAGATTCGAAAAGGATAAAGACGCTGAAATCAAAACGGTAAAAGGACTTATTAAAGAGGCTGTCGAAGCCGGTTTTTACAATATAGACATTGATACGTCAACCGTCGTTGACTTAAGCAAACCAAACCTTACCGAACAACAGCGACTCAATTTTGAATTTGCAGCAGAATTTACCGCGTACATCCGCTCACTGGAGCCGAAAGGAATCACCGTATCTGTTGGTGGGGAAATAGGAGAAGTTGGGAAAAAGAACAGTACCGTTGAAGAATTACGGGCATTCATGGATGGCTATATCAGTACCCTGGCAACCAAAGGAAAGGATTTTAAAGGTATCAGCAAGATAAGCGTCCAGACAGGCACCAGTCATGGCGGCGTACCTATGCCAGACGGAACGATTGCAAAGGTAAAATTGGATTTTGACACCCTGAAAAACCTATCGAAGGTGTCCAGAGATGAATATGGGTTGAGCGGGGCAGTACAACATGGCGCTTCCACGCTTCCACCTGATGCATTTGACAAATTCCCGGAAACAGGCACGGCAGAAGTACATCTTGCCACAGAATTCCAGAATATGATCTATGAGAGTAGCGCATTTCCCCAGGACTTCAAAAGAGAGATTTATGACTTTCTTAAAAACCATCAGGATATTAAAAAAGAATGGAAAGAAGGAGATACCGAGGAACAATATTTGTACAAAGTTCGGAAAAATGGCTTTGGACCATTTAAGGAGAGATTCTGGAATTTATCCTCAGACATAAGAAATAAGATCGGTGAAGAGCTGGAAGCCAAATTTGACTTCCTTTTTAAAAAATTAAATGTTATTCATTCGAAGGAAATAGTAAACAGGACTATTAAACCCATTGAGGTACAGTCATCAATCCCGCTAAATCTCTTTTAAATAATTGGTATATACTAAGGAGGACTCTTTAATGAATAAGGTACTGAAAGCAGTTTTTTTCATACATGTCGCTTTGGTGCTCATGGTTTGCGCAAATTCTATGGCAAACGCCGAAAAATTAACCCCTCAAAATCTTATTAAAGTCAGGGCCGCAAAAATACGTACACCGAAAGACATCCGTGCTTCAGAAAATAATACCTTATTAACACCTGATAAAACACAAGAGGTTGGAGAGATCCCCTTTAGACCAATAATGAATAAGGCTTATTACAATACTGCAAAATCCAATGCCGCCAGGAAAACAGCGGCTAGCCAAAAGGATGCCTCGGCTTCTTATGGTACACTTGCACCACCAACCCTTAAGAATATAAATTTTGAGGGGGTTAATCAAACAACTGCCGGGGGGCTTCTTCCTCCTGATACTCATGGTGCAATAGGGAAAACACACTTTATCGAAGTAACCAATTCTCATATAGATGTATACCTGAGGGATGGCACTCTTGCGAGGAGCAATTCACTGGCAAGTTTCTTTGGATATTTCACAACTACATTATTTGACCCGCGCTGCATTTATGACCCGATATGGAATCGGTGGATAGTAATTGCAGATGCATTTCCTGAGACACCCACCATACAATACCAGTTTATTGCGATTTCCGTAACTTCAGACCCAGAAGGTTCATTTTATATTTACAAAATCGATGTAAATACCAACAATAACGATGATTTCTGGGATTACCCCATGCTCGGCATGAGTCAGGATGCAATTATTATTACAGCAAATATCTTTGATTCCGGGGATAATTACGTAACAACCAGAATGTTCACCATAGCAAAGGCGCGACTTTATAACGGACTTAATCTTATCATACCATTTTTTAGCGGTCTTGCCGGCACCCTTGCACCGCCAATCGTACTGGATCAGAATTGCAAGGCATTTCTGGCAGCAGCTCCCGAAAACGGAACTGCGATAACAAAATACACGCTGGAAAACGCCAGCTTTCCATCCTGTGCTACTCTGAGCCCATCCACTATAACAGTACCGGTATACAACTTACCACCAAACGCTTCGCAACCTGGCACCACCGCTGTGCTTGATACCTTGGACAGCCGATTTGTAAATGCAAGCACACAAAATGGTAATTCACTCTGGCAGATACACACGATAAACAACAACGGTCGTCCCACATCCAAATTCTATGAATTTAACACCGCAACCAATACAATTATCCAGAGTGGATTTGTCTCCGCATCGGCAACTTCACATGATTGGAATGCATCCATTGCTGCAAATACCACAAATGATGTATATGTGGTATGGTCTTCAACCAATCCGGGCGCTGGTGTAAACGTACAGATACGTTACTCTGGTAGACGAAACGCCGATCCCGCCGGTGTTATTTCATCCGGCAGCACACTTTTTACAAGCCCTACATACTACACAGGGTTCCGATGGGGCGATTATTCAGCCGTAACGTTAGACCCAAGGAATCCACTCCGCGCATGGATAGTTAATGAAAAAGTCAACGGAACTTCAATGTGGGGTTCCCGTATCGGGAAAATCGGCTTCTAAACAAAAATGAAGACAACTGGTAAGTTTATCCAATGTTCTATGAACCCATTGTACGTAACCCTGGTTTTGTTGGTATTTATTGTAAGTTGTACCAATGAAGCAGGTGTTTTTAAAGGTACGCAGGAGAAAAAGGGAAAAGAAGGGGTGTTATCGGGAAGGGTTATACAATACCCGATTTCCCCTGTAGAGGGCATGAATATGCCATCTTCAAAGCCAGTATCAGGGATGAAACTCATGATATTAACGATAGCAGGACAAGAAATAAATTCATTAGTAACTGACAATGACGGCCAGTATAGCATCTTTTTACCGCCGGGTTCTTATCGCGTTGAAATGTCCCGCAACAATGCCGATAAAAGACGCTCCAAGGATTTACCTGCTACGGTAATCATCAAGGAAGAAAGTGAAACACGTTTGGATATACGAATAGATACCGGTATCCGTTAAAAACAGAAGCAAAAAATTAAGGGGGCGCTATTAAAAATTTATGGATTGCGAAATTCGTATTTTATTTCGATAATTTTTTGAAAGGAGGATATTATGTGTACGACATGCGCAAAACATAACCCGGACGCAAAGAAAAAAGAAGTAACCGTAAAGGAAAAAGAAGTAAAAAAGGAAAAGAAGAAGTAAAAAATCCCCCGATAGTTTAAAGCTATCGGGGGATTTTTTTAAGTAGACAGTAAGCCGAGTTCTGTCGTGGGTGATCATTTATCTAGCCTCTCTGTTACCAGCAAGGTCAAACGGCTTACCCAGAGGTACTAGCGAAGCGGACCGCTTCATTCCTCCCTATTTAGCCTTTCTCCCAGTGGGGTTTGCCATGCCTTCGATGTCGCCATCGAAGCGGTGGGCTCTTACATTAAGTCGCTCTGCGACCCCGCCATTTCACCCTTATCCCGAATATAATTCAGGACGGTATATTTTCTGTTGCACTTTCCTTCCCGTCACCGGGACTCTGCGTTACAGAGCACCGTGTCCTGTGGAGCTCGGACTTTCCTCCCGTTTTATCTGTTTTTAGAACAGACAAAACCGGCGACCACCTTGTCTACTTGTCATTCCTTACCATCATCCAGATATAAAATCCGGCCACAACTGTGACAACACGTAATTTCTCTGTCAGACATGAGCTTGTTCAATGTTTGCGCTGTTATTGCCATAAAACAACCCTGACATACCTTATTTACAACACCAACAACCGCCAGAGCGTCTTTATGACTTGCCAATCTGTTGTAATGCTGGAGGGTGTCGCTGTCTACGAGGGATGCATATTCACTGTGTTTTTTCTTCAGCTCTGCGATTTCAACATCTATAACTTTCACATCAGATTCTACTCTTTTTTGAATTTCCTGTAATTGAGATTCCTCTCGTTCTATTTCCTTTTCAAGTGATTTAAATCGTTGTAGCATCTCTTCAAAACCTGACATTGTTTTCAGTATTTCATCTTCAAGAACAGATTTATCGGTCTCTTTCCCTGCAATTTCGTTCTTTATTGCACCATATTCTTTGTTGTTTTTGACTTGATTCATTTGAAGGCGGAGCTTTGCTATCTCAGCTTCTCTACTTTTCAATTCGACTTCTTTAACGCCAGCGGTTTTCTGGAAAGTCTTTATCTCATCACCAAGCTTCATAAGCTCGGACTTCTTCTGTTGAATTTGGTTTTGTTTCTTTTGAACATCATAGTTTCTGTAAAGTTTATCACCTTCCAACCTTTTCAACTTTGTATATATTGACTGCAGCCGCCGAAGCGCCTCTATCTTTTCATTCATATAGTTCTCTTCACCATAAAGGTTCGCATCAAACCAAATAAATTCAACATCTAATCTCCTCCAAGTCCATCAAGGAATCCTTCTAGTTTACGGCTCCTGATAGGATGCTGTAATTTTCGTACTGCCTTTGCCTCAATCTGCCGCACCCTTTCTCTTGTAACCTTAAATATCTTACCAACTTCTTCAAGGGTATACGTGTATCCGTCGCCAATACCATATCGGAGTTTAATAATTTCCCTTTCACGATACGTGAGTGTTTCCATGACACTTTCTATCTTATCCTTTAACATCTCCTGCGTTGCAGCTATAATGGGTGATTCAGCCTTTTCATCTTCAACAAAGTCACCAAAGGAACTATCCTCACTTTCTCCAACCGGTCTGTCCAGAGAAATTTGATGCCGGGATATTTTAAGCACACGACGCGTCTCCGACACCGTAATCTTCAGTTCTCTTGCGATTTCTTCTATGTTCGGTTCGCGGCCCTTTTCCTGTAAAAGTTTTTTTGAAATATTACGGATCTTGCTCATCGTTTCTATCATGTGAACGGGGATACGGATAGTTCTTGCCTGATCGGCAATAGAACGGGTAATTGCCTGACGTATCCACCACGTTGCATAGGTGCTAAACTTATAGCCACGCCTATATTCGTATTTATCGACTGCACGCATGAGTCCGGTATTACCCTCCTGGATTAAATCAAGGAAACTCAAACCACGGTTCCGGTATTTCTTTGCAATGCTTACCACCAGTCGTAGATTTGCTCCGGAAAGTTTTCTCTTTGCCGCCTCATGTTCCCTGTAAATATTTTCTACGGATTGGACCCGACGTTTCAGGATTTTTACCGAATCCAGTACAAGCTCCTCCAGCTTTTCATATTGCATCTCCAGTTCTTTATAACGGCCATTCGATTTAGCGCGTGGCTTACATTCTTCGAGCTGGGCTTCCAAGCTTTCCATTTCAACCACAATCTCCTGGAGTTTTTTCATCATAGGTTGTATTCGTTTTGTTCGAATATTAATTTCGTCCAGCAGGTCGATGCCTTTTCTTCTTCTGTTCCGAATTGTACGAAGAAGTTTTATTCTTTCTTTTTCGGAAGTCTGTTTCTTTTTTGCCCGTAAATAATCTTCCTTGTTTTTTTGTAAGAGCTTTTTGAGGATATTTGCACTCCGGGGAAACTGCTCAAGAATTTCGGCCTTACAATTGTCGACCATTGCATTCACCTTCAAAGTACGGTCAAACGAGAGTTCTCCGTTATTCACATCCTCCAATATCCTTAAACAGGTCGCCAATGACAGATCGGAATGCAATACCTTTTTAAGGAATCTTTTTCTCGTTATTTCTATTTTTTTGGCCAACATGATTTCTTCATCTCGTGTGAGCAGGGGTATTTCGCCCATTTGTGTAAGATACATGCGAACAGGGTCGTCTATCTTCTCAGAGATTGTCGGCACTTCGCCAAACTCCAGGTCTACCTCAGTAAACACTTCCGCTTCCTCAGCGTCAACAATATCCCGAGTCTCAATCTCCGTTTCATCAATTAAGTCAATCCCTACCTCGTCCAGCATCATCAGAATATCATCAATCTTATCGGGCGAAACATCTGCATCATCGGGCAACATATCATTCAATTCCTCATATGTTAAGTAGCCCTTTTCCTTCCCGCGTTGTACAAGATGCTTAATTTTTTGATTTAACGTTTCCATCGAAAGCCAGACCTCCCTAAATATCACATTTATCTAAATCTATCTGTCGTTTGACAATGCATAACCAACATTCGACCTAGACTTTAACCTTACCTTTTAAAATATGCCCACTCTTATTCTTCTTGTGAAATTCGTCAAGAAGCGCTGCAATATCTTCCTCGTTCTTTCCGTTTTTTATACTTTCCAACATCTTTCTCTTGACCTGATGGATTTCCTTCTTGTTGTTTCTCCTTCTGAAAAACTGCATACAATCCGTAAACCATTCTTCATAATCAGTAATATGCTGAAATTCCTCAGTCGTCACAATGTCCATGAGTATTTTATTGAGTTCACCATCATCCAACATGTGGAGCACATCTTCGGCTTTAACCTCTGAATTCCTACCATATAACTCAATTACTTTCTCGGCAATTTTAAAGAATTTTTGATTATGGAATCCTTCCAGGCCAATTTCGCTTACTATCCTTGGAATCAGGTCATTGCATGCCAACATCAGGTATAAAAGTACGCGTTCCGCCTTTGAAGATGCATCCAAACGCTGCTCACGGCCTTGTTTGTTTCCTTTAAGGACGGGCTGTTTGTTCATTTTTGTCAGGTGCGTTCTCAATGTTGCCTCATCGATAGACATCTCTTCTGCAATCATCTTAATGAGCAAATCACGTTTAATCACATCAGGCATCTTCATTGCCGTGGAAAGAATATCATTTATTGCATTTGCCCTTCCGTGAATACTTGTCATATCCCACTTGGAAGCGGCCATTTTAACTTTGTAAGAGAAAAAGTCCTTTGCATTATGAACAAACGTTAAAAACTTCTCGCCTCCTTCTGCTACGAGAAAATCACAGGGATCATAACCATCGGGAAGTTCTGCAATTTTTACCTCAAATTCTTCCTCAACAAAAATATCAAGACTCCGGTCTGAAGACTTCTGACCGGCTGCATCCGAATCTAACAGGAGTATCACCTGGTTACAGTATTGCCTCAATTGCCGTAAATGCTGTTTCGATACGGCAGTTCCCATAACAGCAATCGAACATTCAATTCCATGCTGGTGCGCCATAATTACGTCCGTATAGCCTTCCATGAGAATCGCCCGGCGCTGTTTCATAATGGCATTTTTGGCGACATCAATACCATACAACACACTGCTCTTGTTAAAAAGAACCGTCTCCGGTGAATTGAGATATTTTGGAGTAGAGTCATCTAATGCCCTTCCGCCAAAACCAATGACCTGCTTTCTGGCGTCAAAGATGGGAAACATCAGCCTGTTACGAAAACGATCGTAATAGTCGTTTCCCTCCTTTTTCTGAATAATCAAACCGGTCTTCTCCAGAAGATTATTCGATATGCTGCGTTCTCTGCACGTTTTGATCAGGGCGTCCCAACTATCAGGTGCATAACCAAGGCAGAAATTCTTAATTGACTGATTATTTATCTGGCGTTTCTGTAAATAGTCTCGGGCAACCTTGCCCTGTTCTTTCTCCGTCAGGATTTTGTGATAAAATTTTGCGGCAAAATCATTTAAATTATATAAATGTGTTTTTTCTGTAATTGACAGTACGGGCTTTTCAGATTTACTCAAATGCGAAATATCAATATGCGATTGGGAAGCAACCATTTTCACCGCTTCTACAAAACTCACCCCCTCCTGTTTCATTAAAAAATGAAACACCGTTCCACCTTCGCCACATCCAAAGCACTTAAAAAGTTTTTTCTCAGGGTTTACCGTAAATGAAGGGGTTTTTTCGGAGTGAAAGGGGCATAAACCGATAAAATTTCTTCCGGTTTGCTTTAAACGAACATATTCTGATATGATTTGAACAGTATCTGCGGCATGCTGTATTTCTGTAATCTTTTCTTGTGGAATTAAGTATGCCATTGATGAGACAAAGAGAGTATTTAAATAAAATTATAAATATGGACAATTATACCACTTAAATTAATATTTTCAACAAACGGAGAAATAATTATTTATTCCGTACCAGGATACCTTTTTTCTTTAAATATTCTTTCACCTCGTGTATGGTAATCTCTCTATAATGAAAAATAGAAGCTGCCAGAGCAGCGTCAGCCTTACCCCTGGTAAAAACATCATAAAAATGTTCTAATTTACCCGCACCGCCCGATGCGATAATAGGAATACTCAAAGACTCTGATACCGTCCTGTTTAATTCGACATCATAACCATCTTTTGTACCATCACAGTCCATACTGGTAAGCAATATCTCCCCTGCGCCTCTCAATTCAACTTCCCTGGCCCACTGAATTACATCCAATCCGGTTGGCGTCCGTCCGCCATGTATGAAAACTTCCCATTGTGTCCTGTCGTTATTACCTTTTACTCGTTTTGCATCAATGGCAACCACAATGCACTGACTGCCGAACCTTCTGGCGGACTTTGTAACAAACTCAGCGTCTTTTACTGCAGCAGTATTGATTGAAACTTTATCCGCCCCTGCATTGAGCAACCGTCGAATATCATCAATAGAACGAATACCCCCGCCTACAGTCAAGGGCATAAACACCTCATCTGCGGTCTTCTGAACAACGTCGAGAATAATATTTCTCTTTTCATGAGAGGCTGTAATATCAAGGAAAACCAACTCGTCAGCGCCCAACTCGTCATACAATGCAGCAATTTCAACAGGATCGCCGGCATCTTTTAAATTTAAAAAATTCGTACCTTTAACGACACGTCCATCCTTAACATCCAGACATGGTATTATTCGTTTTGCAAGCATAATAACAGGAGTATCTTTACCTTAAAAATTTAAAGAGAGCGGGGGATTTTCGTCTCTTTGCCATAAAATTTACACAAGACAGGCGTGAGGATTTTAAAAATCCTTTTCTGGACTACTTGCTTTTGCATAAAGCCTTTTCGGAATACGCCCGGAAAGAAATGCCAACCTGCCGGATTCGCAAGCCTGTTTCATCGCCCTTGCCATGCGTATAGGATCTTTTGCATGTGCAATGCCGGTATTGAGCAACACGCCATCACAGCCGAGTTCCATAGCAATAGTTACATCAGAAGCCGTGCCAACACCGGCGTCCACAATAATAGGAACTCTTGCAGACTCAAGGATGATTCTGATGTTGTTTTTATTTAAGATACCCTGACCGGATCCGATTGGTGCGCCAGCGGGCATTACACTCGTGGCACCAGCGTCTTCCAGTTTCTTTGCAATTACAGGGTCGTCAGAGGTATACACAAGCACCGTAAAACCTTCTTTTACCAAAACCTGTGTTGCCTTCAATGTTTCAATTGGATCAGGAAGAAGTGTTTTTTCGTCGGCAAGCACTTCAAGTTTCACCATATCGGACAAACCCATCTCCCGGGACAGGCGAGCAACACGAATTGCCTCATCGGAAGAATAGCATCCTGCAGTGTTTGGTAAGATTTTGTATTTCCTGCTGTCAATATAATCCAGGATTGATGGAGAATCACCAATTTTTGCCCTTCGAAGAGCAACGGTAACGACTTCTGTGCCGCTTGCCTCTAATGCCTGTACCATCAACTCCACGGAAGGATATTTTCCAGTACCAACAAAAAGTCGGGAAGTAAACTCATACTTCCCGAGCTTTAATGTATCCCCGTCTGCTTTTTTCTCAGTTTTATCCGCCGCCAACAAAAGTTACCACCTCCACCACATCAGCATCCTTTAATACCCTCGATGAATGCTCCTTGCGGGGAACAATCTGAAGATTTAATTCCACAGCGGTACGACGCTTGTCAATTTTATACAAATCGAGCAAATTCTCTATAGTTGTCCCCTCAGGACATTCCTTCTTTTCACCATTTAATGTGATTCTCATGCAAAATTTCATCTGTTTACTGTGCTTAAACCATCACAGGGGCAGATTTTGACGCCGGTTTTTTTGACCTTACATATTCATCAATTGCCTTAGCAGCCTTCTTCCCGGCGCCCATGGCAAGAATAACGGTCGCAGCGCCGGTTACAATGTCTCCGCCAGCAAATACCCCTTCTTTGTTTGTCTTGCAGCTCTCTAAATCAGCCACAATATTACCCCACTTATTTACCTGTAAGTCGGGCGTAGTTGCGGGAATCAAAGGATTCGGGCCATTACCAATAGACATAATTATACATTCCACATCCAGAACAAATTCAGAACCCTTTACAGGAATTGGACGTCTTCTGCCAGATTCATCGGGTTCCCCTAATTCCATCTTTACACACTCTAACCCGCAAACCCAACCCTTTTCGTCACCGAGAATTTTTATAGGATTAGTCAGGAACTTAAACTGCAATCCCTCTTCTTCGCCATGATGAATTTCATCCAACCGTGCTGGCATTTCTTCTCTTGACCGACGATAAACAACATACACATTCTCAGCGCCAAGACGCAGCGCGGTTCTGGCCGAATCCATAGCAACGTTTCCTGCACCAATGACTGCGACATTCTTTCGCATTGCTATTGGCGTTGCATATTTATTGTTGTATGCCTTCATGAGATTTACCCGGGTAAGGTATTCGTTGGCTGAGTATACGCCATTAAAATTTTCGCCAGCAATTCCCATAAACATGGGCAAGCCTGCGCCTGTCCCCACAAAAATGGCGTCATAGCCATTTTTCAATAACTCATCAACTGTTTGCATCTTGCCAATAACGGAATTAACCTCTATCTTGACCCCTAGTTTCTTAAGATATTCAACCTCTGATTCAACAATGGCCTTCGGTAATCTGAATTCTGGAATTCCATAAACCAGCACGCCACCCGCCTTATGCAGTGCCTCAAAAATGGTGACATCATGTCCCATTTTAATAAGCTCGCCAGCGCATGCAAGACCGGCGGGACCTGCCCCCACAATCGCCACTTTATATCCGGTTTTTGAAGGCAATTGTGGTATGGTGACTGCATTATGCGTACGTTCGTAATCAGCAACGAAACGCTCCAGATTCCCAATAGCCACAGGCCTGAATTTCTTACCAACAATACATACCTTCTCACACTGGTCTTCCTGCGGACATACCCTTCCGCAAACAGCCGGCAAGGCATTTGTTTCCTTAAGCTTTCGCGCAGCAGCTATGAAATCACCCTCGGCTATCAATTTAATAAATCCCGGAATATCGATGCTCACCGGACATCCATCGCGGCAGAGAGGTTTCTTGCACTGCAAACACCTGAGCGCCTCCAACCGCGCCATTTCCGGGGTGTATCCAACCGGCACCTCTTCAAAATTTTTAACCCTGTTTACGGGTTCCTGTTCAGGCATCTTCTGACGTGGAATAGAACCCATCTTTTTCGGACCTGCACCCGAAAGCGCCGCCGCCAATTGTTCTACGACCTCGTGTCGGTCTGTGGCCTCCATAGATACATGAGGCTTGTGCGCAATACCCACACGGTCTTCCGGCGGTTTCCAGCAGGCGCTGTCTTTGCTCACGCTCTGTAACCTTGGATCTTTACCGTTGCTGGAATATGTTTTTAACCTCTGCATCAAGTTGTCGTAATTTACCAGGTGACCATCAAATTCCGGGCCGTCCACGCAAACAAACTTGGGTTTATTATCAATCTCCACCCTGCAGCCGCCGCACATGCCTGTTCCATCCACCATGATGGGATTCAAGCTCACGATTGTCTTAATATTATAAGGCTTTGTCAATCTGCTGACGGCAGCCATTAAAGGCACGGGACCCACAGCAAATACAACATCAATCTTTCTGCCCTTGTTAATTAAATCCTGTAATACCTGCGTTGGAAACCCCTTCACACCTTTCGATCCGTCATCGGTAGCAACCACAAACTCTTTACTACAGGCAGCCATCTCCTTTTCACAAATCAGGAGGTCTTTGTTCCTTGCACTGATAACTGATATTACATGATTACCGGCGTCATAGAGCGCCTTGGCAATAGGCATCACAAGAGCTATTCCCAAACCGCCGCCAACACAGACAACTGTTCCATAATTTTCGATATGCGTGGGATGTCCTAGTGGTCCCACAATATCAAGAATATACTCGCCTGCATTCAAAGTAGACATCTGTCGCGTCGTATCGCCTGCAACCTGGAAAATAATGGTAATCGTTCCACGAATCGTATCAGAACCCGCTATGGTTAAAGGTATTCTTTCACCAGGTTCATCTATACGAAGCATAACAAATTGCCCCGCTTTTCTCTTGGCGGCAATTTTGGGCGCTTCAATCTTCATTAAATAAGTAGATTCAGCGATCTTTTCCTTTTCTACAATCCTAAACATATCCCCCCCATATTTTTAAATTGTATGAGAACCTTTGAATATATATATTAAACTGGGAAAAAAGCTAATTTCTCAAAATGGTAACGAATCTACAAATAAAATGCAAGGGAAAAGAAGGTTTGACAATTGCGCCAGTCCGACATATAATTCTGTGTTTGAGAATATGTAATTACATGTTAAACATATCAAAAGACCCTGCAATAAAATTAACCTTCCCTCCTGAATAAAACAAACAGTTTTTTGTTAGGTAGATAATTATTAAATTTCAATTTTTTAATGCAAAGAATAACGATAACAATGTCATCGAAAAGATGGGGGTACAAATACCGTGACGAGCAATAAAATACGGCCACTGATAAATGATATCTATAATACAATAAAAACACACCAGGTTTTTCTCCTCACTACCCATGTACGATCAGACGGCGATGGTATAGGG
>CAYJME010000032.1:0-22032 GCA_964370795.1 uncultured candidatus Brocadiaceae bacterium | reverse complement strand
AGCCTGTAGTCTGGCGACCATTTTTTTACCCCGATGTATGCTTATTTCGCACTTAGCTCTGGAGAGATGATTAACTAAAATTAAAAGCGCGATAATTGCACCAATCAAAATACCGAATATTGGATCTTCCACCAAAGTCACACCGGCAACCACAAATGACAGGGCAAAGGCCTTTTTATCATGCTTATAGATGTGCACGAAGTGCTCGGTACTGACCATTTGAATAGACACATACACTAAAATTGAAGCTACTACGGCTAAAGGAAGATATTTGAAATATGGCAAAAATGCCAGGGAAATAACGCCCATAAGAACGCACGTGATTGCAGCCGAAGTTTTGTGATTAGCTCCACTTTTAATATTGAGCGCTGTTCGGGCAAGAGCTGCCGTGGCCGGTATGCCGCCAAAAACTCCTGAGGCTATATTGGCCAGGCCCAATCCCATCATCTCTTTCCTTTGGTTAGATTTTGTATTGGTCATGTTGTCTGCTATTTTGGCCGAGATAAGAGTTTCCAGTATAGCGATAACGGCAATGGCAAAAGCGGTTTTAAGCAGGGCAATGTCGATAAAGTGAGTGGAAAGGTTCGGCATCTGGTAAATTTTTGAGCCGATTTCGCCGAACCTGGTATGCAAAGTTTGAAAGTGAGTATTAATAAATCCGTTTTCAGACAGATAACCTAAAAACATCCCGATAGGAGCTACGATAATAGGTCCGGGGATTTTGGGTATCAATTTTGAGAAGTAGAAAATTACTGCTATGGCGACCAAAAACAATATAATTGTCCCGGCATCAAACTGGCCAACATGCCTAAATGACTCCATCACATTCTGCAAAAGGTGCTTGTGCGCCGGCAAGCCTTTCAGTCCCAGCGCATAATTCAGTTGGTTTAACCCTATTATTAAGGCAACGCCCAGAGTAAATCCGTGCACAACGCTTGAAGGAATAAGAACTATATATTTCTCAAAACGAAGGGCAAAAAAAACTATGATGATAGCTCCGCTTACTATTGCCAACAACGGGAGGGAAGAGTACCCGTAATTGATAGCAAAAGCAGCTAACATTCCAGAAAGTGCTCCCGTGGGGCCAACGATATTGTAATTACTGCCTCCGAATATGGCTGCAACAATACCAGCCCAAACGGCTGTAATTATGCCCATTATGGGGGATGCATTGGCGGCTACCGATAATGATACTGCAAGTGGAATAGAAACCAGTGCTACAGTAAGCCCCGATTTCCAGTTGTTCTTAACATGAGAAAAAAACTGCATTTTCGTGTGCTCCTTGATATTTTATTGCTGACAGAATAAACCTGTCAGATTGAGAACAAATTATTCCTAGATTAATAAAATTAAATAATTTAGTTTTAATAAACTACCTTTAAAACTAAAGTCCGGCCCGGTTAAAAAATCTACCATTGAATCTCTATGGCTGGTAATTAGTTTAACAATACATTTCAAAGGTAAACTAAATCAAAAAAACCGGCGATGTCTGGTTGGATTGTTACTACAAATGGCTGTGATTATACCAATCAGGGAGGGGTGTCAGCGGCTTCTGCTAATAATTTGGAAAGTAAAATGGAAACCAGTGATACAGTAAGTCCCGATTCCATCTTGTTTTTAACATCAGAAAAGAAACACATCTTCGTATATTCCTTCTTAGTGGTATACAATATATAGCATTACATTTTACAAGAAAAATACCTTTTAAATTAAATCAGATACGTATATAAATGTCAACAAAGTTAGTCTTTAGGTATTTTATTAGTAAATAAAGGCGAACGCGAAGTTCGCCTTTAGAAATGATAATTTAAACTTTGTGTCTGAATACCTTCGAAGTAGATAGAAAGACCATCAATCTAATATACTTACTTTTTCACCCGCTCTAAGGCAAGTAGAAATCCGTATATAATGGCCTGTGGCCGTGGAGGACAACCAGGAATGTAAGCATCTACCGGAACGACATTGTCGATCCCGTTTTTTGTGGCATAGCAGTTACTAAAAATACCGCCGCTACAAGCGCACGTACCCATCGCAATAACCATGCGTGGTTCTGGCGTACAATGATACGCCTTCATCAAAGCAGTTTCAAGATTTCTTGTTGGGGGGCCGGTGACAAGCAGGCAGTCCGCGTGGCGCGGAGAAGCCACAATATCAATTCCAAACCTCTGCAAATCATGAACAGGACTATTATATAAGGCAACTGCCTCCCATTCACAACCATTACATGAGCCGGCATCCACTTCTCGAACATGCAATGAACGTCTAAACACCTTAAATATCTTTTCTTTGAGATTATCACCTATTGCTTCTAAAGATTCTTTCGTATCAAAACCAGCCTTAACGAGGAGTTCTTCCTTGTTTGTAGCGGCCAACTCAAAATCATTCGTAATCGTAACGGCCTTGTAAGGGCACATCTCCTCGCACATACCGCAAAACACACACTTTGCATGGGAGAGCTCTAAGTATCTTTTACCCTTATCTTCTACCCACCGGTAAGCATTTGTGGGACACACCTCCACACACACATTACATTGCTTACACCTTTCATTATCTATCTCGATCCTGCCCCGAAATCGTAAAGGGGCTGGTTCTTTTTCTTTTGGATACCTTGAGGTTACTACGCCTGTTTGAAAGCTTTTTTGAAATTTAGTAAACATATTCTTTATAACCCACGAAATACACGAAATGACACTAAAAAATTATCTACTTTAACACCGTACATCCATTGGCCTTTAATCTGTTAAAACAAATCGGTCGTATTCCAATTTTGGATAATGCCCAAAGTTTACAAGAATACCCAACTTCATTCCAGATGCATTTAAATAATTAAGAGTCTGGGCACTATGCTCGTCTGCAAGGTTAGAAACCGCCTTTATCTCTACAATAATTTTATCATAACATACAAAATCTGGTTTATATGTCTGTTTTAATTGTCTATTTCTGTATTTGAATTCTAATTCTTTGTAAGATTCAAAGGGAATCCATTGCTCCTCGAATTCAATTTCCAAACATTCCTGATAAACATTCTCTAAAAAACCACAACCCATCGCTTTATAAACATTGAAACAAGCTCCTATGAGGGCATAACTTTCTTCAGGATAGATTATTCCTGACATATTCCCCTTTCGCGATTTTCGTGTGTTTCGTGGGCTAAAAATAATACTATTACAAATCAGTACACGAATAACACAACTCAAAACTCTTATTAATCAAAGGAAAATCGGGAACAATGTTGCCTGGAATCGTATAAGGGATTGATGGCCAGTTGCAGAAGGACGGCGAGCGTACCTTATATCGGAATAACCTGTTATCCGGGGCAGTCATGATCCAGTAAATATTTTCCCCGCGCGGCGACTCCACATAACTCAGCGCTTGTTTGTAAGGAGGAATCTCCTTCATGTGCACCTTGAGCGGACCATCGGGCATTTTTTCAAAACACTGCTCGATAATACGCATAGACTGATACACTTCATCAATCCTTACCTTTACTCTTGCATATATATCACCCTCGTCATGATATACCGGCACATCAAACTCTACCTCATCGTACGCAGCATACGGATGATTAACCCTTGTATCTCGCTTTATACCAGACGCCCGTGCAGGCACGCCTACAACGCCTAGCCCTTTTGCATGCTCTGTTAAAAGTATTCCGGTAGTCTCGATTCTGTCCATGAAAGATGATGACTTAAACATGATTTCCGTAAGTTCTTTAAAGTCCCTTTTCACATGATCCAAAAGGCCTAAAATATGTTTTTTCAGGTCATCATTAATATCAAAACGCACACCGCCAATCGTTAGCATACCCCGCAGATAACGATTGCCGCAAATCGTCTCGTTCAATTGCTGTATGTACTCGCGAATCCTGAAACCATGCGAGCCACACATGAGGAACGATGCGCCGGTACAGATGTTTCCGATATCCCCAATATGATTATAGAGTCTCTCCAGTTCCAGAATGATCGTTCTTAAATATTTTGCTCGCGGAGGTATTTCAACACCAGCGATCTTTTCGATAGCCTGGCAATAACCCGTTGCGTGTGAAGCTGCACATACGCCGCAGATACGTTCGGCGAGAAATAATGCCTTATACAAAGGCATAGTCTCAAATATTTTTTCGGTGCCTTTGTGGGTATAAAACAGCTTAGCGTCGAGATACAAAATCGTATCGCCAACAGCGCTGAACCTGAAATGGCCTGGTTCTATAATACTTGCGTGGATTGGACCTACCGGTATCTCGAATACCCCATCGCCATCTACCCGCATGAACGGTAATTTTGATTCAAGATGTGGTAATCTGGTATTCGTGGCAAAATCTTTCCTGAGCGGATAGGTTTTTTCCGGCATACTGCCGTGCAATACGAGTGTATAGGGATCTGGATGTCCAATTGGATCCAGCCCAAACATATCCTTGATTTCACGTTCATACCAGTGCGCTGCAGGAATGTATGGGGTAAGAGAAGGAAACTCTGGATGCTGTTCGCTTACGGGAATATAAACGAGAAAAAATAAATCTTTATCCGGTAAAGAGAAGACATAATAAATGGTAAAATTTTTAGAAAGACTTCGCTCGTCATTGCAAATTATGGACGAAAGAGGCGTCTGGAATGTGATATGGATGTATGTACACACATCCACGAGATGTTCTTTCATTGTGGAAATATAAATTTCATTTTCCTGGAAGCTTTTAGCTACCGTAATATTCCCTTTAAATTGATTCATTAAATTGTCAATGTAAAGTTGTCTATTAACACTCATTGCACATTCCTTATAATATCGTAGATATTCCGAAGTACTTCACGCAACAGAGGCGGTACGTAAAAGCTGATAATCAAAACAAAGAATAAAAGGAAAAGCATGGCTGCAGTGGTAAATTTACTTATTTCGCCCTTTGGCATATCCATCGTGGGTGTACCAAAGATCATCCTGTACATATTATAGATAAATCCTATAAAAATGAGGGTAATGCATACGATAAGCACAGACGAGAATACAATAACGAATGAATTTCCACTAGCGAAACCATCGGCGAGGACTAAAAACTCACTCACATAGATGTTGAAGGGGGGAGTACCCGTAATGGCAAAGACGCCTATTGCGAGGATAATTCCTGTAACTGGAGTGGTTCTAATGACACCCCTTATATTTTCCATTTCCGTAGTTTTGTATTTTAAGAACAGGTTTCCCGCACAGAAAAACAAAAGAGATTTTGCTACAGCATGATTAAACGTGTGCAGTTCTGCACCATACACACTGTACATGCCCCCAAAACCTATACCAAGAGCTATAAACCCGATATGCTCTACACTACTAAAAGCTAACAGACGTTTATAATCTTTTTGTACAAGAATAAAGGGTATTGAAACAATGACGGAGACAAGCCCAAAAATCATCAAAAGGGTGCACGAATAATCGCTTCCAACACACTTAGATGTAAGAATGTGGTATCGAATAATACCATACATAGAACAATTGATTAACACTCCGGAAAACAAGGCGCTTATAGGCGAGGGCGCTTGACTATGCGCATCGGGAAGCCATGTGTGCATCGGCGCCAAACCTGCTTTCGTTCCATATCCCACCAGAATAAAAAGGAATGCGAGCTTCATCAAATGGGGTTCGAATTTATCGGCAACGGAACGCAAATCAGACCAATTCAATGCATATCCAATTTCTCCAAGCACACCCTTTGCTGAATGGTAGGTTAATATTATACCAAAGAGTGCTAACGTAATACCGACAGAACAAAGTATTATATATTTCCACGCTGCCTCCTGATGTTGTTTTTTATTGTAAAACCCTACCAAAAACGTCGTTGCCAGCGTAGTACCTTCAATGGCAACCCACATAACGCCCAGGTTATTTATCACACAGACCAACAACATGGTGAAAATAAACATGTGAAAGAGGAAATAATACCATTGCAGCTTCCTTTCTGATACTACACCCTCGTGTAATTCTGACTCCATATAACCTGCAGAATACAGGGCTGCCGCAAATGCTACAATGGTTACAATCTGCGTTGTGAGAATACTTAACGAATCTACATAAAAGAAATTATTAAATCCATAAATAGAGTGATAGGTGTAAATATTATAGTTGAGATATATATTGTAGACTAAAGCTATAAAACTACCTGCAATACTTATGTACTTCGAAATGCTGTGTTTTTTTATAAAAACACATACTGTAGCAGTTATTACCGGTATAATTACAAGCAGTAATATTAACATCTATTCCTTAAGCTCCTTTAAGAAGTCTGTATCAATGGTGTCGAAGGACTCCTTGATTCTATACACATAAATTCCCATAATAATTACGCTCACCAGGATATCAAAAAACAACCCTAATTCTACAATGAGCGGCATACCATAAGAAGTGGACAATGCGGCGAAAAACATACCATCTTCCATAGTAATGAGTCCAAGTATCTGGGTAATAGCCTGCTTTCTGCTTATCATAACAAAGAAGCCAAGAAGGGTGATAGAAAGTGCGATAGGCAAGCAGTGCCGCATGAAGGTATTTTCAGATTGGATAATAGTCTGCGTTGAATAGAAAGCAATCATAATAATACCACATGCCAGTAAAAGAGATACCGTATAATTGACGTAAGATTCCAGCTCTTCCCTGATATTAACCTTTTTAACAATATAAAACAGAAAACCGGGAATAACGATTACTTTGAGCGCCAGGGTGATGGCTGTTGTAATATAAATGTGGTGAATACCGGAAAAACAGGCAATAAGACCGCTCGCCAGTGTTAATATAAAAGATCTGAAGGCATAAGCCCATATACATGTCTTCAATCTACTGGTGCCTATGAGCATAATTGTAGTCATAAGCATCAAAACTGCGAGGATATCAATTGTTCTCGAATTTACAATAACCTGCTGCGTCATTTTATATTACCTTACCACATACATTGATATAATAGCCAGAATAGACAAAATAAATGCTGTGCCTAAGAGATTGGGGATGCGAAACAACCTGATCTTTGCAAAAGACATTTCTACGATAACAATCAAAAAGGCAAAAAAACCAATTTTAACAACGTAGAGGGCAAATGCAATTATTAAACCGGGAAAGGCAAGACCATCGGCAATTCCCCATGGCAAGAAGATATTAATCAATATTGTTAATAATACAAGCAACTTCATCGAAGATGCCCACTCTGCCAAAGCCAGATAGCGTCCGGAAAATTCAAGCATCATTCCTTCGTGAATCATTGTCAATTCCAGATGGGTAAAAGGATTATCAACAGGTATCCTGCCTGCCTCTGCAATAATTACGATACAAAGGGCAGCAGCAGCCAGGAAAAGAGAAGGATTCAACAGGAGGATGCTATTGTTAAGCAGCGTATTTGTTATATTACTTAAATTGGTAGAATCTGTCGTCAAGGCAACAGCAAATAGCGAGAGTATCATGGCTGGCTCAGCCATGGAAGACACCATCATTTCCCTGCTTCCTCCCATGCCGCCAAATGCACTGCCGGTATCAAGGGAAGTCAACACAAGGAAAAACCTCGCCAGCGCAAACAAATATATGATAAGTATGATATCACCCGTGAAATTGAGCGGAACCTTAACCGATAAGACGGGTACGATCAATGAGATTATTAAAATTGAAACAAATGTTACATAGGGTGTTGCCCTAAAAATCCAGGAGGATGTTTCAGAAACGACGGCGTCTTTCTGGAGCAATTTTACCAGATTATAGTAAGGCTGGAAGATACTAGCGCCTCTCCGGCATTGCAACCGCGCCTCAATTTTGTTAATGAATCCCTTTACCAGGGGCGAAAATCCTACAATAACAACAAGCTGAAGAATAGGAAGGATAATATTTGAAGTCAATTGCAATTCCATGTGAATGTATTATTTCCCAACAAATATAATCAAGATTATCAATGTTATAAAGATGTAGGTAAGGTAAATATGAATACTACCGGTATGTACCCACCTTACCTTATTCGATATATCCAAAACAAACTGAGAGACAGGGCCATAAAAATACTTCTCAAATATTGGTGATACCTCGCTAACATAGGAAATGGACTTAACAAAGAATTTAGGTACCGTATATACCGTGCTAACTTCACGCTGTGGCCTGTATAAGTTAGCAAAGATAGTTTTAAATGGTCTTGTAAAGGCGGTTGCTGTATATTCCAGCCTGGGCTCTGGCGACCTGCCACACGTCCAGGTTTCATAAAATTTCCTCGCAAACCCTGGTCTTATCAAAGTCAGCGCCCCAAATGTTATTCCTAAAAGAATCAGACCAAAAACAAACGCGCTTTTCGGAGATAGTTGCGTAAAATTGGTACTGACAATCTTCATTTGCAACCAATCGTAAGAAGTAAGCGAATTCACAACATTTACACCAAGGACATGTGTATTTACATGATTAACGGTCATCATAATTTTTGCAGGGAAAAGACCCATAAACACACACAATACTGCCAGAAGTCCCATACTCACATACATAATGACAGGCACTTCTTTGGCGTGCTTAGCATGTTCAGTACGGGGCATTGCAAGGAATGAAATCCCAAACGCCTTGACAAAACAGGTTGCAACCAGCGCCCCTGTCAGCGCAACAACTGCACCACAAATAATAGTTATTATCTTTATGATAACAGACGGCATATTGAAACCATTTAACAACGACTGGAACACAAACCACTCGCTCACAAATCCATTCAGAGGCGGTATGGCAGAAATGGATAACGCGCCAACAAGAAATAGTGGCGCTGTGATCTGCATACGCTTTATTAACCCGCCAAGCTCATCTATATTTTTTGTATGTGTCGCATAATAAATATTCCCCGCGCAACCAAAGAGCAAACTTTTAAACACTGCGTGGTTTACCAGGTGATAAAGACCTGCTATCATTGCCAGTGAAGACAATGCCATCAAATTGTAAGACTTAAAAATCATTGACAATCCAATACAAATGATGATGAGGCCGTTATTTTCTATACTACTGTACGCAAGCAAGGTCTTTATATCTTTTTCCACAAGGGCGTAAAGTATACCCAACATAGCAGAAGAAGCGCCAATAATAAGGATCACAACCCCCCACCATGGAGGGCAGGGCGCTAAAAACTCAAAATAAAACCGTATAAACCCATAGATAGCCGTCTTAATCATCACACCAGACATAACCATAGACACATTCGTTGGCGCCGCAGGATGAGCCATGGGGAGCCACAGATGTAACGGGAAAATACCTGCCTTAATACCAAAACCAACGATCACCAAAAAGAACACAACATTTTTATACACGTCTGGCATGTGCCCGCCGACCTTCCTGAAATCATCAAAGCCAAAGTCCCACGTCCCTACATGAGCAAACATTATGAAAAATGCAACAGCAAGAAGCGCTGAGCCAACATGTGCCATGATAATATAAGTAAACCCCGCCTTCATAGTGGCAGGCTTGTCATGCTCATAGATTACCAGGAAGAAAGACACTATCGTCATCAACTCCCACAAGATCAAAAACACGACTGCATTATTAGCAGTAACCACAAGGAGCATGGAGACGAGAAACAGATTGTAGAGAAATCCCAAAAATCTGGTATCACGCTTATTAATATATAATCGTGTATAACCGATAGAGTAAAGAGACGCCACAAAACCGATGGCAGATATGGCAAGAATAAAAAGTGAGGAAACAGGGTCTATTAAAAAGTTATATTTGATAATGGCATGATAGATAGTCAAATCGAGACGTACCGTCGCATTGGTAGAAAGCAAAATTACCGCCGTTGCAATACTAAAACAGGAGGCAATGGCAGCCAAAACAAGCGAAATGATATTCCCAACTCTTTGCCACTTGAAGAAACACAAGGCAAACAGGCCACCCACAAGATACAGAATTACAGATATGACAAACAGATGTTCAGCCATGATGTGGATTATCCAATATTATAAATAATAAAAATTCTTACCACTCAATAAAGTTCAACAGGAATAAAGCAACACTGGATTTTTCAAACAAATTAAACTTAAAACAACAAAGTCAGGAAAATATACCAAAATAATTTTCAAATGCAAGCATTTTTTTAAAATTTTTAACGGCAATACTTTAAAGCAAAAATATTCATAATTAATAAATAATTCAGTATAAGTAAAATAATTGTTTGGCTTTCAATATTTAAAGAACTACTGTTTGATTAAACTCGTGAAACCGATGAAATGGGGATTGTTGCGGAGAAGGTAAAGCTATCCCTGAATGTTTCAAAAGGGACTTTTTGCATAAAAAAGAAGTTTTTAGAGGACACCTCCGTGAGTCAAAGGCTCGCAAAAGAGCATAAAAAATGTATTTTCGTGTCAATACTATTACGGATTATGGAGATATGCGAAGGTCTTTTACCATAACATAAGCATCGCTTCCGTCATGATAAAAATTAAGGAGGACATGATTTGTCATGCCATAGCCACACCGTTTGTAAAAAGACTGGGCCGTAATATTAAACGCATACACCTCCAGCTGAATTTGTTTAATTCCCCGCAAACAAAACTCTTCTTCTAGTAATTTAACAAGGCGGAAGGCGATTCCCTTTTTCCGAAATTCTTTACTCACGCCAAGCGAAAATATCCGGCCAATTGTTTGGTCGCCTACATTGTGTATTACACCTATGATATTACCGACAATTCGTCCTGATGGCGTTGTCGCTTTAAAAACGTGTGTTTTGGGACTGCTTAATAGATTTTTGATTAATCTTCGGTTAAAGGCCTCCGTCACAAAACATTCTTTTTCCAAACGCTCAAGAGAAAAAATGTCCAGGAGGTTTGCCCGGCTATAATTTATCACATTAAAATTTACTGGTTCTTTCGTGCATGATATTTGTTGTTTTTGACAGCAGATTCCATAGTATCATGATTTTTCATAAATGAGAAATTTCTTTGCCATCATACAGGGATGGTATGACATCTTTGCCTTTCTCAGCCCTTCAATACCCCAATCCTCACCGGCATTGATGTACTCAACATCATGAAAATCGCTGGCGCAAAATTGCTGGTAAATAACCTGAGGCATGCCATGAAAATTATTGTTTGTTTTTTCTATTAAAACAGAACCGGTATTTGGTGTAACTCGCTCGCCCAGCGTAATACCCTCAATTTTACCATGAATCATAACATTCGCCCCGAATAATCCCAACTCTTCGGAAAAGATAATGGCGCATTTTGCGGCCTCCGCTTCATGGACAAGGCTGTATTGATAGTGGGATTCATGGTGGTTTGAAAGATTCGATTCCTGGATTTTCTCTTTTTTCCATTGATCGATCATGAGGAGGGCATCGGCAATATGTTTGGAGTAAAACCTTTCATACAATGCCGGGTAATGCTTTTTAAAGAAATTTATCTCATTTCTCTTCTTTTCGTATTTTCTGCCGGCAAGTTTAATAAGGTCGGATGTCTTGTAAATGTAATCGGGATAACCCTCGATTATGCGGTAGGAACTATTGTCGAAAAAATTCAAAAAGCCTTTGTAAACATAGTTGACGTAAGATTCTGAGCCATTGCGTTCATTCATCTCGCTCATGATGGAAAAACATTCATTCAGGGTTGATTGAATATTGTTTTTTCCTAAAGGGGGGAGCATCATACACATGCCTTTGGACGTCACTCCAAAGAGACAAAAATTGGAATTAATGATCTTCCATAATAACTCTATTGATCCTTTCCAGATAAAATTGTTCGCAAACGAATAATCACATAAATTTACATTCTCTTCCTTTAGATACCCATCAAATAGTTTTTTGTCCTCAACTTTTAGCCGATGCAAACCATAACATTTACATTTTTCTTCGATACCGATACTACGTTGGCCTGTTATTTCCGAGATACTCGGTTCTATAAGTTGTAAAATGGTTTTTCTCCTAATGCGGTGTTACACAGAACCCGGCCACACGACGGAGGCTCAAGGTCAAGTGCAAACCATTGTAGAATAGTGGCAGACATCCCCATTGGATGCCTGAACCAACCATTATTGATTCGCATAACCATGCTTTTTATTTTCATTTGATTCAATTTTCTTGATAAATCTTTCATAGCATCACACTTCCATACGTTGATTAATTTACGTAGAATTATACAACTGCTGGATATATTTTCAAGTGTTAAGTGTTAATTATTATAATTTTTTATTTAATCCAGTTTTCATGAGGCGATTTGACGTCTTAGCTCCGCCAGGTGTCACTTCAGGTACTGCTCAGGGCGTTTCTGCAGACCATGAGATAAGACAAAGATTATACCTTGACATAATTTGTATTTATTCGCTATAATTTTAAAGTAAATACGATGTTAATTTAGTTCTTACTCAATGATTAAATTAAGAGGAGGATGTTTTTGAACAATGTTTTAAATAAAGAGATAAAAAAGATTATTGACGAATGTCCGGAGGTAGGGCGTATCCTGGAAGAATATGGCATCGGTTGTACCCCCTGTTCTGTCGGGACCTGCCTTCTTAAGGATGTTGTAGGTATCCACAATCTTGACCCGCAACGGGAAGCTACCTTAATGTACAGGATAGAAAAGGCCATTTATCCGAAGAGGCATGTTCCGCCGCCCAAAGTGGATTTATCAAAGAAGTCCGAGCCAAAGAAAATCACGTATTCGCCACCTGTCAGGAAGCTTGTTGACGAGCACGTATTGATTAAGCGGCTTCTTGCCTTGATTCCCATGGTTGTCGAATATGTTGAAACCAGCATCAAGGTTGATAAAGATTTGGTTTTAAAGTGTGTGGATTTTATTCGTACTTATGCGGACAAATATCATCACATGAAGGAAGAGGATATTTTGTTTAAATACGTCGATGATAAGGCGGAAATTATTCAGGTCATGTTTAAAGATCATGATACGGGAAGAGGCCATATCAGACAAGTTGTTGAGGGCGCCGAAAAAGGCAATAAGGCCCAGATCAAGGAACATCTTTTTGCATACCGGGATTTATTGACCCAGCATATTAAAAAGGAAGACGAAATCCTTTATCCGTGGATAGATCGTCAATTATCTGACGCGCAGGTTGGTGAAATGTTCCGTAAGTGTAATGAAGCAGATGCCTCTGTTGGCGATGAACTGCCGAGAAAATATGAAAAGTTTATTAAAGATTTAGAAGAAAAATTTATACAGGAGATTACAAAATGAGCGGATGTCCAGGTTCAAGAACAATAGATTTTAGCGAAAAGGTGAGCGAAGGTAGCGACGTGGGAAAACGCCCTTCTCAATTGAGGCAGTGGCCAATACAAATGCATCTGATATCACCGATGGCGCCATACTTCCAGGGGAAAGATGTATTGTTGGCGGCAGATTGTACGGCATTTGCGCTGGGAGATTTCCATAAGGATTACCTTAAAGGGAAAAGTATTGGTATAGCATGTCCGAAGCTTGATTCAGACCAGGAAGTTTATACCGAGAAGATCAAGTCACTCATTGACGATGCAAAAATTAACACATTGACCGTTATCATTATGCAAGTGCCCTGTTGCTTTGGATTGGCACAGATTGCTAAGGAAGGGGCTGAAAAGGCTTCCCGAAAGATTCCTGTCAAGCAAGTAGTCGTCGGTCTCGAAGGTAATATCCTTTCCGAAGAATGGATATAAAAACTGCATAAACGCCTCGAAGTATTACATGAAAATTCCCTGGGGATTACGTCCTCAGGGAATTTTTTTATCTGCGCATTATTTCCGTTTAAAAATAAGGCGTTGTGCCCTCGTAGAATTTCCACGTTTCAGGTCGATAACTAACTCCTGGCCACCACCCGTGAATTCGTAAACTAACTTCCCGCCATCCTCATCTGAATATGTATTGAATAGAATTCGCCCGGAGACATGATATCCATCCAGGCTTGCCGCAATAATCTTTAAAGGCAAACAACAGGCAACCTGTAAGACAAGATTATCATTATGCGCCAGCATATGGGTATAATGAGGTTTTCTGTGGCCTTTTTGGTTTGGGCTAATACCTGGAACCCCTTCAGGGGTTCCCTCTGGTTGTATTTCAACCATATACTTTTCCTGCGCCTCAAATGCATTATTAAGGCATACACTTCCACCGATGCCTATCGATTCCAAAATGGATTGGGCATTTTCAAAGTCTATCGCTCTGTTTTCATCAGATGGAGAACTCCTGCTTCTCCGGCTTACCGCTCTTGGCGCAGTAAGGTCAGGCAATGGAAGTCTTTCGTATAAAATATTCATGCATGTCAACGATAACACACGTGAGATGGAACAGTTTCTTTATTTTGATACACCCTGACGACCGTTTTCTTCTCAATCTCTTTTAGTAAATGTTCCGTATCTGCCTTTTTGGGTTCAATAAACACCTCACCAGCCTGATAGTGGAATATCGTATCCACACTTTCATTAAACATATTTTCCGTTAGTTTAGTCATGTCGAGCAATCGAACATCTATATTACTCAGCAAATAGGTTATCTGGTCAAAAAGGACGCTCGTTGCCACGCCGGAGCTAACGAGGGAGTGTTGATGAAGCGCATTCTCAATTGCGTGCATAAAACCGTTCATTTGTACAATTTGGTTTTGCAGAAGAAGGATTGCCTTTTCCAGATTCCTTCTCGTGAGTTGTGAGTTCTTTAAGTAGTCAATATGTATATCCGGTTCTTTCGATACCTTAATATCGTTACCTCTGGTTTGAAGGGAGAGCAAGCTATCAATTCCCTTTCCTTCTTCGATCAATTGGTCGAGTCTTTTTTCTATGGTTTCAAATTCTGAGATATTTTTGTAATAACAGGTATCTTTCAATTTTTCGTGGAGCTTTACGATCCGCGCCATAAGGCCGTCCAGCTCGGATCCGCTATACGAGAAGAAGTTCGTTTCATTTTTAAAGGTATCTATCTTTTGAATCTGAAACTCCTTTTCCAGAATATTCTGAATACCCATTTTAATGTCTATAATAGTCATGAAAATGGGACTCTGGTACAATTTTAAGAGGGGGGATTGCGGGACATTTCCCTTTTCAGGAGACTCCTTGCCTTTACCGAGGATAAAATCTTCAAGGGTCTGTACCTTGTTAATAATCTCCTGATACATATTTTCCTTCAGAGGTTTATTGAAAAACAACTTTTGTAAATCTGTTAAAGTGTTTCGAACAAATTCCTGCCCTTCATTAGTTTCCAAAATACCAAGGGCCAAGACATCTTTGAAAAGTATCTCAAACTTGTTGGTTTTGTCAAAAATGGCCTTAAAGGGCTCCTGCATATCCTTTTTTTGCTCTACATCTTTAATGAGTTCTTTAAATTGGTCGAGGATATCAGACAGATTCGTTAATTGTGGCACAAATTTTCTCGCCTCAAGAAGCGCATCCTCACCTGTAGTAGTCTTGAGCTTCGATAAATTTTCCAGGTTTTCATGAAATTTCAGGATGAGTTTTTGGACATCTTCTTCACGGTCTATCCTTAAAACCTGATCCTGACGGAAGGCAGGTTTTGCGGAAATATCAACTTTGACAGAAAAAACGGATTCTACGCACTTTTTAACGAAGGTAAGAAATTTTCCCGTCGATTTTTCTTTTACCGGAGAATCATCCTGGATATTTTCTCCACTCGTTCCCTGCGTATCTTCTATCGTTAAGAAGTCCAGATACGCTAACAATTTGTTGAATGAATTCAGTAATTCCTGGTAATCATTTTGCAGCAAAGGATGGTTTGAAATAATGGTTAACTTCTTTAATTCACTATAATTTGCCTTTAAATTATTGTATTCGCTTCGGATATCTGCCTTGTGTTTACATACTTTTTTAGCAAGCTTTGCTAAAAATTTATCAATACATTGGGCGTATGTTAAAAAGAGGTTATATTCTTCGAGAAGTTTAAATTGGGCATTCAGTTTTTTTGCGGCAGAATAGACATAACCGGCATAGGCGGGCATACCCTTCCAGTTGTTATTCTCTATGATATGCTCAAGCCTCATTAAATCCAGGAACAGCTCTTCGTGGGATAACAGAGGGTTATCCGTTGATGCTATATGGTTAAATATTTCAGCAAAGAAACCGAGGTCATCAATCTTTTCTTCAACCAGTTTAAGGTCGTTTTCCTGTGCGTTGAAGCTCCTCAATTTAAAATAATGCTGCTCCAGATCAAGCTTAAGGAGTAAGTCTAAAAACAAGAGGTTTAAATAAATCTCTTTTAAACCCGCTGTTGTAAATATCTTATTTGCCGTCTCAATTTTATTAAATCGAAGTTCACGGCCAATTTTCTCAGAAGTGAGGGGCTGTCCATTATAAATTAAATAATCACCCAGTCGTCCGGTGTATTTTTCATACACCTCCGCATTGGTAACGTAATTCCGGTGGATGTAATCGGGCGTGAAATGTTCAAGCTGGTTCTGCTCACTTTCATCGATAATCAACAGATTGCTTGCCCCTTTGACAATCTCTTTTCTGTAGTGCAACACGATACGGGGTCTCATGAGATAGTGCACGAGAGATTCAACCTCAGTTAACGTGGCAGTTGCATGGGCCTCTACAAAACCCTCTTCCTTAAAGGCGTGAAGACTGTCTATTTTCCCCTCATTGAATAAACGCTTGGGAACGATCCTGAGGGTTTTTTCAAATGAACTATCTATTACCTGCCCTCTGAACCTGATGGTAAATTGCCGCAACGGCTCACGAGCCACCTTTTCTTTTGTTTTTTCCTTAATTTCTGCTATCTGAGAGCGTACAACTTCAGAAGTATGGTACTTCTTTTTCAGTAAATCGTATAAATAATTTTCGGTAATTGGAATTTGAGTATTCATAGTTAATTTAATGTAATAAAACTTTCTGGAACTGTCAAAAAAATTCTTGTTTTTAGCACACTTATTTTTTCATGGTGGTTTCGAAAAATGAATGGAGTCTTCGTGCAAGCTTGTACGTTAGCTTTTCTATTGAGTCTTCCACTGCCGGACCGTATTTGGGTCCATCGGTTTTCCACCACCCACCCTCTGTCTCATAATCGATTAAATCCAAATTCTTTCCCTCTACAGCCAGTTTATCCTCAAAGAGTGTATTGAGATTTTTATCAAGAAAGGAAACATGGATGGACAGGTGGTGTTTGCCTATGGCACGCCAAACCGAATCCTCCACGATCAAGTCTAACCGGGAAGAATTTAAGTTCAGTATTAACACACCGTCCAGCCCTTTTTCTTCAATCATATTTTGATCTGGCATTTTATACATTATCGTAACCCTGTTAAATACCCTCACCACGGTTTCCTCGATATTTTTCGAAAGTGGTTCCCCTATGGAAAACAGGTAATGGTGGACACCGGCAATCATATCAACTTGCCTCTCTTCCTGGCTAAAATGGCGCATGAATGGATCGATAAACAGTCCCACGTGAAGTGGTATCAGTTCCATTCCCTTCAAGCGCTTGTCCAATACAGGCTCTATAATGACCTTCCTTCCACGTCCATCGGTACAGCCGGAGAGGAGAAATAATATCAGAAAATATACTACGGTTTTTTTCATAATATATCTCATTTTTTTGACGAGCGCAATTTTTTGAAAACTCCCGCAATTCTATAGTAAATTTATTGAGGATACGGGGTATTCGAAGCAGGTTCTGTAATCCTTTATTGCATACAAAAGTACGTGCATTTCTTTATGCATCAGGAATAATTTGAACTTAACGCTGTGTTTTCTCTTATCTGGATGGTATCGTCCATCGTCCGCAATTTATTAACGTGTTTGTCTTCCATAAGCAAATGAAATGTTGCCTGATTTTCATTAAACTGACTGCTGAGAATGCGTGCGTGTTCATGGAGATATGCAATTAACTTTCCATTGCCTGGATTGCAGGTAAGCTCAAGATCGATAAAATTCTTTTCGAGCATCTCTGATATCCGTTGTTTCATGTCCGGTATTCCCTTGTGTGTTTTTGCAGATATCATAATGCAATCCTTGTAATTATTTCTGAGCAAGGGAATAACTGATTCATCCTGTATGGCGTCTATTTTGTTAAACACAATAACCGTCGGTTTATTATCACACCCCAATTCCTTTAATACGCTGTTCACTGCCTCGATTTGCTTATTCGCCAGGGGGGAACTAATATCCACAACATGGAGGAGCAGATCGGCATGCCGGGCTTCTTCCAGGGTTGCTTTAAACGAGGAAACCAGATGGTGCGGCAATTTCTGAATAAAACCAACCGTATCACTCACCAGCACCTTTTTTGCATTCCCCAGATCGCAGATGCTTGTTTTCGTATCAAGCGTGGCGAACAATTTATCTTCTACAAGGGTATCGACATTGGTTAAGGCATTCATTAAGGTAGATTTTCCGGCGTTTGTATATCCTACAATAGATACCGTAAAAAATTCATTGCGGGAAGCAACAAGCCGTTCCTGCCGCTTTTCTATTTCCTGTAACTTTTTCCTTAATTCGTAAATCTTTCTTTCTACAATACGTTTATCAACTTCCAACTGTTTTTCACCGGGACCCCGCGTCCCAATACCACCCTCAATTCTTGAAAGGTGCGTCCACATACGCTTGAGCCTGGGTTTTGTGTACTCTAATTGAGCCAGTTCCACCTGGAGTTTGGCCTGAAAGGTCTTTGCACGGGTGGCAAAGATGTCCAGGATGAGTTCGCTCCTGTCAATCACCTTTTTATTGATGATCTTTTCCAGATTTCTGACCTGTGCAGGGGTAAGGTCGTCATCACAAATGAGCACATCGGCATCCAGCTCATCGGAAAGCTCGGCTAACTCCAGAGCCTTACCCTTTCCCACGTAATATACAGGGTCAATATTTGTCCTGTTTTGAAACAACGAATGGACGATGAGCGCCCCGGCGGTCTCTGCAAGACGTTGGAGTTCTTCTAAAGGACCCTCATTATCATTATTCCGGCGCCCGCCCACTATCACGCGAAAGAGGATGGCCCGCTCAGCCCTTACAGTAAATGCAGTTTCTTTTAATTTCATATCAAGATAAGATAATCCTCGCGTCTACAGCCCGCACTCCTTTTGGATAAACGAATACAGGGTTCAGGTCGATTTCTTTGATTTCGTCCAGAGATGTGATCATATGAGATACCTGGATAATTGTCTGCGCTAATGCAGGTATATCAAGGGGCTGGGTATTTCGGAAACCCTTCAATAGGGTAGCTCCTTTGATATCAGAAATCATATCTAACGCCTCAAATTCTTCCACCGGAGCGATGCGGAACGACACATCTTTAAAGACTTCCACAAAAATACCGCCCAGTCCAAACATCACGGCGGGCCCAAATTGAGGATCCCTGATACCACCCACGATAACTTCCGTGGAAGGAGATGCCATTTCCTCTACAAACATCCCATGAATTCTTGCATCCGGCCTTTTCTCTTTTACATTCCTCAAAATTTCCTCAAATGCCTTTTTTACCCCCTCTGCATCCTTTATTCCTGTTCTTACGCCACCCACATCGGTTTTATGACTAATATCGGGGGAAATAATTTTTAATACAACGGGATAGCGAAGAGAAGATGCTGCCCGAATTGCCGCATCGGAAGAAGACACAACGTCATACCGGCCAATTGTTATCCCATATAATTCAATAAGTTTCCTGGCCTCGTGATCAAACAACTGGTAGCGTTTCTGCGCTGTTGCTTTTTGTATAATATCATGGGCAAGAGAGAAATCATTCTTTGTGGATTTAAGCATAACATCATAATTATAACGGCAAATATAACATGTTTAAAGGGTATAATATCGAAATACGCATTCCCTGTGATGAATAGTTCTGGTTGGGTTGAGGTACGAAACCCAACGTATTCATTTATGTTTCGCGTTGTCAATGTTGGGTTTTGATCCGACCAACCAAACCTCACCATTATTACCACTTGGAATGCAACGATGTTTCATTGAGATCAAGAGCGGGTTCTTGTGCTACAGTGACCTCTGTCTTTTTCGCTTCCGCTTCGGCATCTTCTGGTTTTCTCTTTTCCTGGGTATTGAACTGCATTTCATACAGTTTTTTATAAAGCCCACCATGAATGAGCAATTCATGATGAAGTCCCATTTCGACAATCCGCCCCTTATCCAGGACTACAATCAAATCGGCATGTAAGATGGTTGATAATCTATGGGCAATAACGAATGTGGTACGGTTTTTTACTAGTCTGTAGATGGCATTTTGAATGAGTTGCTCGGTCTCCGTATCAACCGAGGATGTCGCCTCATCCAGGATAAGTATTCGGGGATTGGCAAGGATGGCGCGGGCGATGGCGATGCGTTGTTTTTGTCCACCTGAAAGTTTTACCCCGCGTTCGCCTATTACAGAGTCGTATCCCTTCGGCAACTCCATGATAAAGTCGTGTGCATTGGCGGCACGACCGGCTTCTTCAATCTCTCTGTCTGTTGCATCAGGCCGTGCATACGCAATGTTTGCCTTTACCGTATCGTTGAAAAGAAACGGCTCCTGTAATACCATAGCCATTTGCTTCCGCAATGAGTGGAGTTTGACATCCCTGATATTATAACCATCAATGAGGATGTCTCCCTTTGTGGGGTCGTAAAATCGGGGAATAAGCTTGGTAAGGGTTGTCTTACCACTGCCGCTGGGACCCACAAAGGCTATCATCTGGCCAGGGTTTGCCTGTATATTGATATCGGTCAACACCTCTGTCTCCCGGCTATAAGCAAAATGGACGTGTTTGAATTCCACAAAGCCACGTACGGGCGGTAAATCAATGGCATGGGGTGCATCTTTCAATTCGTGCGGCGTATCAATTATCTCAAAAACACGTTCGGTAGAGGCAATGGCGCGCTGTACCTGATTATAAAAACGCGTCAGACCAGTGATGGGGCCGTACATCATCTGTAAATAGGGAAAGAATATCACAAAGGTTCCCGCAGAGAGTTGTCCCTGCAACACCTTGTATCCACCCAGGCAGATAACAACCACGGCGCCTGTCTCGGTAGTCAAATCCACAATAGGTCTCAGGGTGGAAACGAGTTTTAATATCCGGACATAGAGGGTATAGTTTTCATAATTTTTTTCCCGAAAACGTTCCATTTCCTCCTTTTCTTTTGCAAATCCGGCAATGACCCGAATGCCGGAAATATTATCCTGGATCAGGGAGTTGAGGTCGGCCGTTTTATCTCTGAGTGAGCGAAATACCTTCCTAATCCGTTTACCAAAATTGTAGGTACATAAAGAGATGAAGGGACAAACCACGAGGGCAATAGAGGTAAGCTGCCAGTCGAGTTTCAAGCAAAAATATAATATCCAGGCAAATTTAAACATATCTGTTACAAAGGTAATGACCGGCCCCACAATTGCCTGTTCAAGCGAGTTTACATCGTTCATGATGCGGCTCATGATGTCACCCGTTTTATTGTTTTCAAAGTAACTCATGGGAAAGAGCTGGATATGGTTGTAGAGTTGGTTCCGCATGTCGTAAATGAGCCTCTGTCCTAATTCGTTAGTCATATATCCATGGACAAGCGTGATGCCACTGTTTACAGAATGGATGATAATGAAACACGCAGCGAGAAAAATGAGCGTAACGATGGCACGGTTGTACCCGCTAAACCAATGTTGGTGAATAGCGCCGGAGGCGCTCATTAAAGGTTTTGAGAGTGGAATATTATTTTTTTGCCTTGTGACCGGCGATGTTGGTAAAGACTTATTGTCAGACGGGTTGTTTGACGTGTTTTTTGTCAAGACGTCAGCCGTCCTGATTTCGTCTACGGCAATACCCAGGATTTGGGTGGGTAATACCGTAACATAGGCGCTGATTGCAGAGAGAACCAGGACAAAAACCGATTTATGCCAGTACGGTTTGAGATATATTAAAAGTCTGATATAGGTGTTTTTAAAAGAAATAGGTTTTTGTTGTTTCATGATTTTAATTAATTTGGTTTTGTTTTGCACGGCAAAAAAAAACGACTTTTTTCGCCACCGAGGCGCCGGGTCACAAAGAAAAACTTCGTGACTTTGTGGCTACTTTAAGATTCTTATACATCAAGGCTAAAGAACCTGTGCAAAAAGTCAAGTTTTAGGTGTCATTGCGAGCGAAGCGAAGCAATCTTTCCCTCATTATAATAAT
>CAYJME010000031.1:0-22163 GCA_964370795.1 uncultured candidatus Brocadiaceae bacterium | reverse complement strand
AATCCCTTATACAGTCGTACAGACACAAATCGCCATGTGAAAGGAGGTGTATATGTATTGGCGTAAAGGTGTCTGGTGGACTTCTATAACTTTTCAAGGAAAAAGAATCCGAAGAAGCCTAAATACAGATAACAGGAAACATGCCCAGATATTCGAGGCAAAGATAAGGACTGAGATTGTAGAGGGGAAATACTTTAAAAAACCTCAATTCGAAAGTAAGACTTTCAATGACCTGATGGGAAAGTTTATGAAAGAGCATGCTCCAAAGGTGTCGATCAACACACAAAGGAGTTATTCAGCATCTTTAAAACATCTTTCGAATTTCTTTGGTGATTCTCAACTATGTGAAATAACACCAAAAAAAATTTCTGAGTATAAGGCATTAAGGTACAGCGAAAGTGCGAAACCAGCTACCATTAACAGGGAATTGGCAATGCTTTCTAAGGCTTTTAGCCTAACAGTCAAAGAATGGGAATGGATGAAGGAAAACCCGGTTTCTAAAGTCCCAAAGGAAAAAGAAAACAACGAAAGGGATCGTTGGCTGACTGAAGAAGAGGAAATGAGATTACGTGACAAATCCCCTCTATGGCTGAGAGACATAATTGTTTTTGACCTGCACACGGGATTACGTCAAGACGAATTACTTTCCCTTCAATGGTGTAGGGTAAGTCTAATCCGCAAAACAATCATAATTCAAGAATCAAAGAATGGAAAACCAAGAACCTTACCATTGAATCAGGTAGCGTTTGGAATTCTGGAAGAAAAGTCAAAAATAAGGAATCTTAAGAACGATCTGGTCTTTATTAGTAATGCAGGAACAAAAATTGACCGACACAATCTTAGAAGATCATTTAATGTTGCTATAAATAATGCTGGGATTCAGGACTTTCATTTTCATGATCTTCGGCATACCTTTGCTACCCGGCTGGCACAAAGGGGCATTGATATTTATAAAATATCAAAATTGTTAGGACATCATTCGATAGAGATGACTCAGCGTTATGCACATCATTGTCCAGACAGTCTTAAAGATGGGGTAGAGGTTTTAGAGTTTGGTCACAATTTGGTCACAGTCGAAGAAAAACGTAGTGTATCAAATACCTAAAAACCCTTGATTTTATTGGTCGGGGTGGCGGGATTTGAACCCACGACCTCTTGAACCCCATTCAAGCGCGCTAGCCAAGCTGCGCTACACCCCGACTTTCCTTATTATATTATCTTTTTGCCTATTATCAACTTAAATCTATTTTGAAATATTTTGACTTTAATAATCATTTCCACTATAATTATTGTTTAGTTTTTTAACCCCCAACTACCAAAAAATTTAGAGCTTTTTTATACGTATGGTAAAAAAAAATAAGCCCAAAAAGTCACGATTCTCTATTTTATATATCCTGATCTTTCTTGCCGTTTTGTATATTCTCCAGATGTTTCTTTCGCCAAGGGCGGAAGAAATTTCCTATAGTCAATTCCGTCTCTATTTGAAAAATGGCCTGATATCTGACTGTACCGTTGGCGCAGACCTTATCCGGGGTCATTATAAGAAAATATCGCAGGAAGGCAACAAAGAAGAAACGGCCGCATTTGTTACGGTGCCAATTCAGGACATGACACTCGTCAACGAACTCGAATCGCAAAAGGTTCGATTTAAAGGGGCTGTTGAAAGTAATTTCCTGAAAAACATCCTGATGTGGTGGGTATTTCCCTTTGGCATTATGACCCTGGGATGGTTTTTTCTTTTCAAGAAGGTTGGCGGCATGGGATCGCCATTCACGTCCTTTGGGAAGGCAAAGGTAAAATTATACTCTGATAGTGGGGCACAGAAAACAATGTTTACCGATGTCGCCGGCTGCGATGAGGCAAAAGAAGAACTGAAAGAGATAATAGATTTTCTTTCCTATCCGGAACGGTTTCAAAAACTGGGCGGAAAAATCCCCAAAGGCGTGCTCCTTATAGGCCCTCCCGGCACGGGTAAAACACTTCTGGCAAAAGCCGTTGCCGGAGAAGCAGGGGTTGCTTTTTTCTCGATCAGCGGTTCTGATTTCGTAGAAATGTTCGTCGGTATGGGCGCAGCCCGGGTGCGTGATATGTTTGAGCAGGCGAAAGAAAAGGCGCCGTGCATCGTGTTTATCGATGAAATTGACAGTGTTGGCCGTCAGCGCGGCACGGGATTGGGAGGAGGCCATGACGAACGCGAACAGACCCTTAACCAACTCCTGGCCGAAATGGACGGCTTCAGTTCACAGAAAGGCGTTATCATTATTGCGGCAACCAATCGTCCCGATGTTTTGGATGGCGCACTTTTGCGTCCAGGCCGTTTTGACCGCCAGATAACGGTTGACAGGCCAGACCTAACCGGACGTGAATCAATACTTGCTGTACATGCACGAGGCGTTAAACTGGCTTCCGATATAAATCTTAAAATTATCGCCAAACGCACGCCTGGTTTTTCCGGGGCGGATCTGGCAAATGTTGTTAACGAGGCGGCACTCCTTGCTGCGCGACACAATAAGGAGTCCGTAGGCATGGAGGAGTTGGAATCTGCAATTGACAGGGTACTCGCAGGACCTGAAAGAAAAAGCAGGATCATGAGCGATAAGGAAAAAAAGACGGTCGCATTCCATGAGTCAGGTCACACCCTGGTAGCAGCCCTGTTGCCCAATACCGATCCCGTTCATAAAGTTTCAATTATTCCCCGAGGAGCTGCTGCGCTTGGTTATACCATGCAGTTGCCAACGGAGGATAAATACTTAACCAGTGAATCAGAAATTCTAGATATGCTCTGTGTTCTCCTGGGTGGGCGTGCAGCTGAAGAGTTAATTTTAAATGAAATATCGACTGGCGCGCAGAACGATCTGGAAAAGGTTTCACAACTCGCCCGGAATTATGTATGCAGATTCGGCATGAGTAAGAAAATTGGGCCTCAGACCTTCGGCAGACAATCGGGAAATATCTTCCTCGGACACGATCTCGTTCAGGAAAAGGAATACAGCGAAAAGACTGCTGTAGTTATTGACGAAGAGGTGACCCGCATCATTACAGAAAGCCAAGAAAAGGTCAGAAAACTCCTCATCGACAACAGGGACAAGCTGGATATGCTGGCAAAGAAGCTCGAAGAGGAAGAAGTCCTCGATGGAGAACAGGTGCTTGCGTTACTCCATGTAGAAAAGAAGCACACAAAAACCCATAAAATAGCGGATATTGCCCCAGTAGAACAACCGCAACAAAATCTTCAGTATACACAAAAATACCTAAGATAAATTAGGCCTTCGGCAACTTTATATTGTAGTGCTGATCTCTTGTGGTCGACAATAAGCCGTTTAAACAGTTTAAACGGCTTAAACGGTTTGATTTGTGCAAACGATTATAGGGATAAACTACCCGTTCTATGATTTGTATTAAAATTCCTATACGTCAAGGTAGTTACTTTGCCGATTGTATTTCTGCAAGAATGGCTTGTGGGAGATTAAAGTTGGAATATATATTTTGCACATCCTCGTGATCTTCGAGGGTTTCCATAAGCGCCAACACCTTACGTCCTGCAGCCTCATCAAGATCGATATTCGTCTTAGGCATCCAGGTTATTTCTGCAGTTTCAACCGTTATATTTTTGTTTTCAATAGCCTTTTTAACGGCGTCTAACTCTGTTTGCGGACATACAACATGAAAAGTGTCCCCTACCTTTTGCAAATCCTCGGACCCCGCGTCCAACACTAACAGCATGAGTTCATCTTCATTGGTGTCCTTATTATTTATAACTATAAGACCCTTCTTTTCAAACATCCACGATACACAGCCTGCTTCTCCCAGATTCCCCCCAAACCGCTCAAATATCTTTCTTATCTCCGGCGCCGTTCTATTTTTATTGTCCGTCACAATTTCTATCATAAGCGCCGTACCGCCCGGACCGTATCCTTCATACATACATTCAAAAAGGTCGACATCGCCCCCACTGGCGCCGGTGCCTTTCTGGATGGCACGCTCTATGTTGTCTTTAGGCATATTCACCGCGCGTGCTTTGCTTATGGCAAGCTGCAACCTGGGATTCATACCCGGATCGCCACCGCCTCTTTTGGCAGCCACCGTAATCATACGCGCTATCTTTGAATACGCTTTACCCTTTTTGGCATCAGTAGCACCCTTTTTGTGCTTTATACTCGCCCAATGTGAATGTCCAGCCAATTTTCTTATCCCCCTCTTTATCGTTTAAAATTTTACGGTTGAACACTAAGTTGAACTTCCTCATTATTGGCAATACCTTTTAAAACTTCTTTTTCTCTTGAAATCAACCCCTTTATTTTTTCCAATTTTAACCTTATACTTTCGCCTTGCATCTCACTTTTCGGTATCTTTTTAAACAACTCAAGCGCTTTTTCCCATGCCTGAATAGCCTCGTCCCAGTGTCCTAAACTGTAGTGAACATCTCCCACATGGTCATATATATCCGGCTCTTCCAGAATATGGACAGCTTCTAATAATTTCTGAAGCCCCATACTGAGATAGTCGTCTTTTTCTTCTGTACCGGCCTTCTTGAAATAGGCCCACCCCAGGCTATCCAGATATGCCCCATTTTTTGGCTGCACCTTTAATGCCTTATTAATGAGCTGTATGGCGTCATCTAAACGCTTATTGTTTTCAACGTACAGATATCCAAGAAAATTATTAGCCTCGTCAAAATCAGGGTCGATTTTTAATGCCATGATTAATTCATCCTCTACCCTGCTAAACTCCCGGCGCTCGTAATAAAGATTCGCAAGCAAAAAATGACAGTCCCGCTTTGCCTCTTTATCAAGCGGAATTAATTTCATGCTGTCAACTACGGCAATTGCTTCATCAGTTCTTCGCTGGTTCCTGTAAATTTGACACAATAAGAAATATTCTTTGGGGTTTTTACTTCCCGCGTTTACATTTCCTTCGAGGATTTCCTGAGACTTTCCAAGTTCTTCTTTTTTTTTCGCCTCATTTTTCATTTTGCCGTAGATATCGGACAAAGCGAGGTGTACCACCCAGTTCTCCGGTTCCTTTTCCAGGAATGACCCAGCCTCCTTTATAGCATTTTCATAATCATTGAGGGCATCATAACAAAGACTGAGATAGAAACGCACAGATACCATCGTTGGATCCGTTTCCCGTACCTTTAAAAAATATTCCAGCGCCTTTTTTATATCATTCTTCTCAAAGTATCGCTGACCAATCTCATAATATATTTTCGCAGGTTCA
Organism: uncultured candidatus Brocadiaceae bacterium; assembly: GCA_964370795.1. GTDB lineage: Bacteria > Planctomycetota > Brocadiia > Brocadiales > Brocadiaceae > JAHFOW01. Next base: position 16,943 of record CAYJME010000031.1, on the reverse strand, counting down.
CTGACGAGCTTCATGTCAAACATATTCTGATAACACTCAGATCCCTTCTCCATCATCCCTTCGTTCATATAAAGGTTGGCCAACCGGTAAAGAGTGTCTGCCAAAAACACATGATCTAGTTTTGATGTCTTACATCGGCGGGCGCATTCGTATTCAGCAATAGCCTCTTTCGTTTTCCCAATCGTCTCATAAAGGGTTGCCAGCGTGTAATGCACACCGAACTCAAGAGGTTTGATTTCAGCTAATTTTTCAATAAATTCTATTGCCTTTTCATTCTTACCCAATTGAAAATAGCATGTAGCTAAATGACGAATGATTCTTTCTGATGAGCTGTCCAGGAGTGTTGCCTTCTCAAAATAGGCGGCCGCATTTTCCCAGTCCCTCCCCATCATGAAAAAATACCCTGTACAAAAATAGGCGTGCGCCTTTCTCCGAGTATCCAAAGGCTGGCTCGTGTTTTTTGAAATTACTTGATAGTCATGTCTTCCAGCGATACTACGGCATCCCGAAAAAACAACAGACAGAAATAATAAAAAAACACAAATGCCAGAAATAAATCTGAAAGATTCCATTTCATATTTCTGTATACTTTCACTCCTGGAACGCGATGGAGAACGTTTTAAAGTAATCGTGTAAACTTGCTTTCTTATAGAATTACTTTATTCAAAGGATATTCAATGATCCCCTCTGCGCCGGCCCTCTTTAACTCAGGGGTAATTCTCCTTGCCACAGTTTCATCCAACACCGTTTCAATTGCATAACCAGCGCCTTCTGCAAGGGTGGAAATCGTGGGCTTTCTCAGCGCTGGTAATTTTTTCAGCACCCCTTCCAGAGCGCCACTGGGAACATTCATCTTTAGACCAACCTTTACCCGCGCAATAATGGCACCCTCAAAAAGCATTGCAAGATTTTCTATCTTTGTACGCTTCCAGTCGTCTTTCCATGAATGATGATTGGCTATCAGCACTGTAGCAGACTCCATAATAGTGTCCACAACGCGAAGTTTATTTGCTTTCAGGCTGCTCCCTGTTTCGGTTAGTTCTACAATGGCGTCAACCAGATCAGGGGCCTTCGCCTCCGTTGCGCCGTGAGAAAATTCAATATCGGCGACCACTCCCCGCTCGGCGAGATATTGCCGCGTTACGTTCACCAATTCAGTTGCAATCCTTTTTCCTTGTAAATCTTGCACAGAACGTATTGGAGAATCATCAGGGACTGCCAGAACCCACCGGACTTTTGTTAACTGCTGCTTTGCATAAACCAGGTTTACGGTCACCCGCACATCAGAACCTGCTTCTCTTACCCAATCCATACCCGTCAGACCAGCGTCAATAATCCCTTTTTCAACATACCGGGACATATCCTGGGGCCTGATTAAGCGGACAGAAATTTCATCATCATCAATCGACGGATAATATGATCGTGAACTCACCGTCACCGTATAACCGGACTTCTTCATCATATCAATGGTTGCCTCTTGAAGACTACCCTTAGGCAAACCCAAATGTATTTTCTTCATTCTTCCAAATCACCTTTTAAAACTATATGAACGTATCCTTAAGCACATAAAATTTATAAATACCACAAAAAACAATACACACGCGTCCTGTGTAAATCCTATGAGTCGTTTTCATTGTTTTTTTCTTCTGTTTCAGGCAATGTTTCTTCGTGAGGTACTTTAATGCCCCTTACTGCGTCATCAATAAGTTTTGCAATATGAATACTCTTCTTAATGGACTCATCCAGACAAAACGTTAAATGAGGCGTGAATTTTATTTGAAGGCGTTTTCCCACTTCTGACTGGATAAAACCCCGCGCATGTTCCAATCCCTGGAATGTCCTTTTCTGTATGGTATCACCGCCCATAATTGACACATACACCTTTGCATGTCTCAAATCTGGCGCAAGCTCCACAGTTGTTATCGTAATAAAACCGATCCGGGGGTCTTTCAACTCATACAGGACGATCTTGCTCACTTCCTGCCTGATAACCTCTGACAATCTTTCGATTCTTCGCGAAGACATAAAATTATTTTATATAATTAATCATTTAAAACTATTTCAGGGAACTGCAGCCTTCAGTTCGTATCATATAAATATCCGTGAAGGAAACGGCAACCGGTGTGACTATGTAAACTCCAGTTTGTAATCAACAAGTTCAAAAGAAGTCGCCCCCCTGAACATATTGATTAAATTTGACAACGTGCTATTTATATAATGCCGGTCGTTTCCCACCATTGCAACGCTCAGCCTGGAATACTGGCAATGATCGAGAGCGCCGGTTTCAGAAATAGAGACATTAAATTTATTTTTTACGTGATCTTTTAAACTTTTAATAACACGACGTTTATCCTTAAGTGAACTTGCATTTCGTATCACCAGGCGAACACTCAAAACACCAACAACCGCATCGTCTGATTCATAAAATTCCAGATTCATAACAACAGACTTTTCAACACAATTCTAAATCGTCATCGTTCGGGCAATCTTTTGAATCTCATACGCCTCAACAATGTCTCCAACTTTAATATCGTCATAGTTGGTAATCTTGAGGCCACATTCAAAACCAGCCCTGACTTCCCTGACGTCATCCTTGACGATCTTTAAGGATTCCAACTTACCATCATAGATAATAATCATGTTACGAATCAAACGAACCGAGGCATTCCTCGTGATTTTTCCTGATTTTACATAACAACCTGCGACATTGCCAAATTTAGAGATATTATACACATGCCGTATTTCGACCTGGCCGAGAATAACTTCTTTACTCTCAGGCTCTAACATACCTTCCATGGCTGCTTTTATTTCGTTTGTTGCATCATATATGATCTTATATAGCCTTATATCCACGCCCTTCTCTTCTGCCTGGATACGCGCCCTATCCTCTGTCGTTACATAAAAACCAATAACAATCGCATCCGATGCATCGGCAAGAAGCACATCGGACTCTGTAATACCGCCAACGCCGCAATGGAGTATTTTTACCTTAATTTCTGCGGTCGAAAGCTCTTCCAAAGCCTTTTTCAGCACCTCTACAGAACCCTTATAATCTGCCTTGAGGATTACCTTGATCTCCTTTACCTTTCCCTCTGCAATCTTAGAATAGAGACTATCCAGGGTAACATGCTGGTGCTTTGCTAAAGACGTCTCCCTAACTTTCATCACCCTTTCTTCGGCCACATCCCGTGCTTTTTGAATATCGCTGACAACATAGAACTTATCCCCCGCTTCCGGCACTTCTGAGAAATCGGAAACAGAAACCGGAGTTGACGGGCCAGCCTCCTTTATTTCTTTTCCTCTATCGGTAGTAATAAGGCGCACCCTTCCAAAAGTTTTACCACAGAGGATAACATCGCCCTGCCGTAATGTGCCGTCCTGTATCAGGACATTAGCAACGACTCCCCTGCCCTCGCTTAAATGCGCTTCGAGCACTACACCACGCGCAGGGTTCTTTGGATTCGCTTTTAGTTCAAGAATTTCAGCCTCAAGCAAAAGCCTTTCCAGCAAGGTGTCTATCCCCCGTTTTGATACTGCAGAAGTTTCGACAAATTGTGTCTTGCCACCCCATTCCTCAGGAGCCAAATCCAGACTTGCCAACTGTTGCTTTACGCGTAAAGGATTGATCCCCGGCTTATCAATTTTATTCAACGCCACAACAATGGGCACAGTTGCTGCCTTAGCGTGATTTAATGCTTCCTCTGTCTGCGGCATTACCCCATCATCGGCGGCAACGACCAGCACTACGATGTCGGTAATATTTGCGCCTCTTGCCCTCATTGCCGTAAATGCCTCATGACCGGGCGTATCCAGAAAAACAATGGGTTTCCCGTTCATTTCAACCTTATATGCGCCGATGTGCTGGGTGATACCACCCACCTCGCCGGCAGCCACGTTGGTTTGGCGGATACAATCAAGGAGAGATGTTTTCCCATGGTCAACATGTCCCAAAAAGGTAACAATAGGCGCTCGGTGAACCACATCTTCGGCCTTTTCCGGAAGTTTTTCAATAAGGTAACCATGGTCTTCCGCAGCTTCACTTTTCCTTATCGCTATTTCAACCCCATATTCAATACCTAAGAGTTTTACGATATCTTCGCTTAAAATCTGATTGATGGTTGCGCGAATATTATGTTCAAGAAGCAACTTGGTTATAATTTCATTTGCGCGAATCCCTAATTTGGCAGATAGGTCTTTTACAGTTATAGGCAATTCCATAACAACCCTTGTTTCTTTTTCTTTCACTGCAGTCTTCTTCGTTTCAACACCTTCTCCCCCATATTCTCTCCTTTTATGCTGAGGCTGGTATTGTGGTTGTGGCCTTTTTTTCCAGAAAGTTTTCACGGGGGTTACCTTTACAACCTGCTGTTGCGGCGGAACGTTCTTTTGCATTTTCACCACCTTGGCTGGTTGAACAACCTTGGCAGCATGTACAGGCTGTGGCGCTGTTTTTTCGACCTTTTCCACTTTTTCCTCTTTTTTCTGCTCAACAACCGGCTTAACAGGTATACCTGGCACTGGTTTGGGCTCTTCCTTTGGAGTCGTTACCTTCACAACCGGCCGGAGCAGTTGCTTAATCATCTCGGCTTGCTCCGGAGTTATGGTATTTGCATGATGGTGGATATGAGACAACCCCTTTTCATGACATTTCTCAATCAAGAGGTTACTTTTTACCCCTAGTTCTTTTGCAAGTGAACTAATTCTGATTTTTTCCATTTAATCCTTTTGGACTGTACAAAAAATTCTCTATTAACTATAAGTAGGACTGCTTTGGCAGCAACATGATGTAACCACAGGCTTTCAGCTTGCGTTACGCGCCTACAAGACGAAGAGCACACTACCCTTGCTTAAAATTCCACAATAATTCTACAATTCTTCTTTAATGCCGCCCGTTTCAGTATGCCCCGAAGATACCACACTTGCGGCATTTGAACCATCGGAAGAAACCTTACCTGATTCAACAACTTCTACAACCTGGAGAGCGCCGGCTTTCTGGCGCTCATCGAGTTCCGATTCCGTTATAATATCAATATCCCACGAAGTTAGACGTGATGCCAGGCGCACATTTTGACCTCTTTTACCAATTGCCAGAGAAAGCTGATCATTAGGCACGACAACAGTTACAGACTTATTCTCTGACGACAAGATAATCCCTGACACCTCCGATGGTTTTAAGGCATTCGGCAATAATATCTCCGGCTCATCGCTCCATCGGATAATATCGATCTTTTCTCCATTTAATTCATCTACAATGTTCTTAATGCGCGACCCACGGACGCCCACGCATGCCCCAACACAATCCACATTCTGGTCACTTGAAGCGACAGCAATTTTAGTCCTCTGGCCGGGCTCACGCGCCAACGCCTTAATCTCTATGGTGTGTTCAGCAATTTCAGGCACTTCCAATTCAAAAAGCCTCCTCACGAAGTCTGGATGCGTCCTCGAAAGCACAATCTTTACCTTGGCCCCCGCCTTCTTTACATCAGCAACAACAGCCCTTACCCGCTCGCCAACATTGTAATGATCATCCACTATTTGTTCAGGCTTAGGCAAAAAAGCCTCAGTTTTACCCAAATTAACAATAATCGTCGAACCTTCAAACCTCTGAACGGTGCCACTGACAATTGTCCCTCTTCTGCCATAAAAGTCATCATAAATCACATCCCGCTCCGCCTCGCGGATCTTCTGGATAATGACCTGCTTGGCAGTCTGCGCTGTAATCCTGCCGAGCTCGGAAGGGTCAATCCTGAGGTCTCCTTCCATAGCCACTATTTCCCCGGTGGTTCGGTCAATTTGAATAGTGATTATATTCTGGGACTTAAAGTGTTTTCGCGCTGCGGTTGTTAAAGCAGCCTCAATACCCTGAAACACAACATCCTTTGAAATCTCTTTATCCCTGTGTAAACTATCTACTAAACGGAGTAAACTTTCTTTATCCATAAAAACACTGTCTACCAATAATCCGGTATTATAATTGAATACGATAATGTATTACCCTTAAAATAAAAAAGTGGGTTTTCCCCACTTTTGTTATTCTGCATCCTTCATGTTGGCTGATTACGACAAACTTATCTTAAGGGTAATACATAGTACTCTGTCCTTTTTAACAATCTTCAAATTTTAACATAAAAACTATTGTTGTCAAGTTATTTTTGACGTGATTATATGCTTATAAGTGGATGCAATTACGTGTTTTATTTATTTATCAATGAAAATATCTTTGATATTCGAAACTTATTTTGTTAACATCTGAACTACATGGAAACAGGATATATTTTATGGTAATAATTATCGATAACTACGACTCTTTTACTTACAATCTCGTGCAGCAGATTGGCGCATTTGGCGCACAACTCGAAGTCTTTAGAAACGACACGGTGAGTATAGATGAAATCGAAGACAAAAAACCGGACCATATCATTATTTCGCCCGGCCCTTGCACTCCGAGGGAGGCGGGTATATCCGGTGACGTTATCAAACGCTTTACCGGCAAAATACCCATTCTGGGCGTATGCCTGGGACATCAATGTATCGCCCACGTATACGGTGCTGATGTGGTCCGTGCCCGCAGGCTTATGCATGGTAAGACGTCCATGATTTCTCACGATGGTAAAACGATCTTCAAAAACCTGTCCAACCCATTCGAAGCAACACGGTATCATTCTCTTATTGTTAAAGAAGATACCCTGCCTGATTTTCTGGAAGTCACTGCAAGGGCAGAGCAAGACGAAATCATGGGTATCCGCCATAAAAATTTTCCCCTCGAGGGAGTCCAGTTTCATCCGGAATCGTTTCTTACCGAAGAGGGCCCGAAACTCCTGAAAAACTTTTTAGACCTGTAAGAAAAAAATACCCCCACGTTTTATTATCCAATCGTATGGAAAACTTTGCCGACCGACTCATTGCCTCCGTTCGTGAAAAAAATAGCTGCGTCGTAGTTGGGCTCGACCCCTATCTTAAACTTATACCCGATACCATAAAGCAGCAATTTTCAAACCTGTATTCAAATGCCCTTGAATATGCATCACGGGTCATTCTGGAGTTTAACAAGCAAGTCATTGACATTATTACGCCCTATGCCGGTATCGTAAAACCCCAGATTGCATTTTATGAACTGTATGGATGGCGGGGAATACGGACTTACGGAGAGACCATTCAATATGCCAAACAAAAAGGACTCATCGTTATTGGGGATGTAAAAAGGGGCGACGTACCAAGTACGGCAGAGGCATACGCCGAGGCACATCTTGGAGAGGTAGTTGTTGACGCCATTACAGAAACGCCGTTCTCCAGCGACGCTATCACCGTTAACCCATTTTTGGGAACGGACAGCGTACAACCCTTTATACAAACGGCAAAAAAACATCAAAAAGGTTTATTTATTCTCGTAAAGACATCCAATCCCCTTTCCGGCGAATTTCAGGATCTCATGTGTGGGGCAAAAAAACTCCATGAAATTATTGCAGAAAAGACCCATGAATGGGGAAAAGGCCTTGTTGGGAAGGAAGGCTATAGCTCTATTGGGGCAGTTGTCGGAGCTACATTTCCCCATGAATTATCAACCCTAAGAAAAATCATGCCCGCAGCCTATTTCCTCGTTCCTGGTTATGGAACTCAGGGCGCTACGGCAAAAGACATTGCATGTTGTTTTAATTCCGACGGGCTTGGCGCAATCATCAATGCATCCCGTTCAATACTTTATGCTTATAATACCTCTCCCTGGAAAGAGAAATACGGCATTGGTTCGTGGAAAGAAGCTACCCGTGAGTCGTTAATAAAGATGAATGGGGAAATAAGGAAGATACTACCTTAGTTTTGTTTAAATTAGGACTTCGTCTACATTCTCATTGTAGGGCGACCAGCCTGGTCGCCCTACAACCACAGCATTGAAATTCCTATACATTAAATTAGGCCTGACGGCGATGGACATGCCCACCGGCATGCATGCCCCGGTCGCCAACAGGAGTTGGCTCCTACCAAAAACTTTGAAATTCCTTAACGTTAAACCTTTGGCGACTTTTTATTGTAGCGCAATTAAACGGTTTAATTTGTATTGAAATTCCCAAACATTACGCTGGGCTTTCACATTTAAATTTTTTTTTATCGCCAACAATTGTATATATTTCATCAAATGACGTTGCGACTTCAGTAAACGTCTTCAGCATCAGGGGACAAAAATGTTCCGGTCTCGTTCTATTATCCCCCTTCGTTATTATTTCAACGACCTCCTTGTGACTTAATGATGGTTTGTACGGCCGCTCACTCCTTAAAGCGTCATACTGATCGCACAGCATGACGATACTGCCCTCAATGGGAATATTTTCACCCCTGAGACCGCGCGGGTATCCGGTGCCATCCCATCGTTCGTGATGATTGAGGGCAATGGATGCAGACATCTGTACCATAGCATGAGATGAACCGGAAAGTATCTTGTCTCCAATCGTTGTGTGGGTCTTCATAATTTCGAACTCTTCATGGGTAAAGTGGCCTGGTTTCAGGAGTATCTTATCGGGAATGCCAATCTTGCCAACATCGTGCATGAGGCTTGCAAATGTTATTGATTCGACAAAATCCGCCGGCATATTCATGAATTGGGCAACTTTCTGTGAATAAAGCCCCATTCTTAAAATATGCGCTCCTGTCTCGCTATCCTTGAATTCAGCCGCCGATACCAGCCGGTGTATTATCTCCTTGCTTACATTTGTGATTGTTATTAAGGCGCTTGCAAGTTCCCGTGTTTTTTCTTTTACCGTATTTTCAAGGACAAGCTTGTAATTCTTCTCTAACTGTAAGAGGTTGGCGTGTTTCACTGCCTTCTGAACTGAATGGAGGAGATTTTCTGGTTTATAAGGCTTGATGATAAAATCAAAGACGTCGTTTTTGATCGCCTCAATTGCCATTTCCAACTCTGCAAAGGCAGTCATTAATATTACCGGTATTTCGGTGTTGAAAGAACGGATTTTTTCAAGCAGTTCAAGCCCTGAAACCTGGGGCATTTTAATATCCGTTACTACCACGTCAACCTTCATCGTCCGTAGCCTGATAAGGGCGTCCGCGGCATTTTCGCAGGTAATAACGGTATACTTGTTCATACTCAATAACAACGAAAGAGATTCAAGCACGAAAGGTTCGTCATCTACAACAAGAATATGATTTCCATTTTCCTGGCCCATTTTATTTTATCCTATTTTTATTTATTAATACTTATTCATCTTTACTTTTTCCCGTTATTACCTTATGCACCACACTGCTCAGTTCCTCAATTCTGTAAGGCTTTGCTATAACAGCACAAAAACCATATTTCCGAAAATCAGACATAATCGGGTCATCAGAATAACCGCTGGAAACAATTGCCCTGGCGTCTTTATCTATTTCGAGGAGTTTCTTAACAGCCTCGCATCCCCCCATCCCGCCTGAAATCGTCAGGTCCATGATAACCGCTTCAAATGGTTGCCTGGATTCTCTTGCCTGCTTGTAGAGGGTAATTGCCGCTTCGCCGTCTCTTGCAAAATCTACCTGATATCCTAAGGAGGTTAGCATCTTACCGGCAACATCTCTGACAAACTCATCGTCATCCATAACCAGCACCTTCCCTTTTCCGTGAAGGGGTTTTTCCTGAGCATTCTCCACATTATTCATTTCTTTTGCAGATGCGGGAAGAAGGAGCGAGAAGGTTGTACCCGCCCCTACTTTTGACTCGACGCCGATGTATCCATGATGATTTTTCACAATAGAATACGCGGTTGCAAGTCCAAGACCACTCCCTTCATTTTTTGTTGTAAAATAGGGATCGAATATCCTGATCAGGTGTTTTTCCGGTATGCCAACGCCGGTATCCCGAATGGATATTTTTACATACCTCCCACTTTTCAAGGAAAGATTATTTTTCCCGTCAATATGCGTATTTTCCGCAGACACAAAAATTGTCCCGCCTTCCGGCATTGCCTGTGCGGCATTGATGACTAAATTATGAGCCACCTGACTTGTCTGTCCCTCGTCAATCTCTACAGGCCAGAGGCCTTCCGGTATGGAAATATTACACCTGACGTGAGACCCGCTTGTTGCGAAAGTCACAGAATCTTTGATGACTCTGGCGATAGAGACCGTTTTTTTGATGGGAGCCCCCCCCTTGGCAAATGTCAATAATTGCTGAGTTAAACCCTTTGTCCGCAGAGAAGCCTTTTCAATATCAGCCAACAACCGATACATCGTATCGTCAGGTTTGCAATGCATCCTGGCAAGAGAAATATTGCCAATAATTCCTGTTAATAAGTTATTAAAATCATGGGCAATGCCGCCGGCAAGGATGCTCAGGGATTCGAGCTTACTCGTTTTAATACTCTCTTCCTCCCTCTTTTTGCGTTCGGCAATATCATGGAAAAAAATGATTCTTGCAGGCAGACCATGCCAGGTGGTCTTTGAAACCGTTAATTCTATGGGAAGACTTGTCTGATCTTTTCTGACAAGCGCCGTCTCGCAACGTTTTTCCGGAAATAGACCACCACTGTTTCTTTCAAACTTTTCTATTACCCTGGAGAGGATATCCGGATGAGCCATATCTTTCATACGGATACTGCCGAGTTCCTCAACGGTATAACCGGTCATATCAGAGGCCTGTTTGTTCGCATATACGCATTCGCCCCGGTCGTCGGTTATAATAATTCCATCACGGGCATTCTCTGCAATGGCCCGGAAATTTTTCTCATTTTCCTGCAATTGGTTTGTTCGCTCAAGCACCCGATCTTCAAGTTGTTCATTCACCAACTGGAGTTCACGCTGCATCAGGATTAAATCGCGGTTCTGCTGGACGGCGTTTTCATACGTGGAAAGAAGAAAGCTTAATATCTGTCTGCGACCGGAGGTTATGGTATACCGCTCGCCCGCAAAGACAACCTCTATCCCTTCCTGGGTAACAACCGCATCGCTCCGGTTTGCATTGACCAGAAGTGATTCAATTTTTTCAATGAGATATCTATCGTCGTACGGTTTGGTAAAATAACCGTCGGCTACAATAGACGCCTTCCGGGCAATTTCCTTCCTGTCCATCAATGATGTTATCAGGATAATAGGGATGTCTTTAAGCTCTTTGTCGCGCTTAATTTCATAAGCAAATTCATAGCCGTCCATAACGGGCATAAGGATATCGCTAATAATGAGCGTCGGTCTTACGGCGCGCGCCTTTTCAAGGCCTTCTTTTCCGTGAGCGGCAATAGAAACGCTATATCCCTGTTCTTCGAGCAGATACTTAAGTTGTTCGGCCTGAGTTCTGCTGTCTTCCACCACCAGGATATTAACCTGCTTATGACCAGTATCCTGCTTTGATTTTAATTCAAGAACGGCCTGAATACGGACAAGAAGGAGTTCCTCGTTGTAGGGTTTTACAATAAAATCGTCTGCCCCGCACTCCAGTCCCCTGACAATCTCTTTTGGATCGGCAAGCTGGGTCAGGAGGACAACCATAATATTCTTAAACCGTTCATCCGACTTTATTGTCCGGCAGAGTTGGTAACCATCCATCTCTGGCATAACAATATCGCTCACAACAATGACCGGCTTTTGTTCCTGCATACACGAGAGGGCTTCGCGGGCATTGTATGCAATACGAATGGGATAACCAGTTTGCTTAAGAATTGATTCAATTTGTCTGGCTTGCGTATGGCTATCCTCCACAACCAGGATATAGTCTGTCTTATTTATATGTTCTGTCTGCATGAAATTCCCACCCCTCTTATACTACAATCATACCCTTACGAATAGTTAAAGACATATCTTCAGGTTTGTCGTGATGACTTCAGTCGTCATACCTTTACATAATCCACCATAAATTGGTAGCGCTGTCAATAGGAGACCTATGGTCAACGATATAAATAAGTTGATAGTTTTTTCAAATAAATTTCTAAATCTAAATCCTAATAAAATGTCAAATAAAAATACAGAAATTAGCCTCGTAGAGGCGAGATTTTATCTTGCTTCTGTATGCAGGTCTCCAATATTCTACGCTGCCAATTACCACACTTACCTCTCATTTTTTACCAGACCAGCCAACATGGAAGCGATTTTTTCCGGTGGATAAACGTATGTTGCCGCATCAAGTTTGATTGCTTCGCCAGGCATGCCATGGACAATAGAACTTTCTTTATCCTGAGCAATCGTAAGGGCGCCATTTTTTCTCATGAACTTCAATTCTTCTGCGCCATCTTTTCCCATACCCGTAAGGAGGACGCCAACGGCATTTTTTCCGTAAACCTTTGCAACGGAACGGAAGAGATATGAAACGGATGGGCGAAGGCTGTTCTCCGGCTCGTCTTCGGCAAGCACAATCTTTCCTTCCCTTTCCACACCCATCTGAAAACCGTCCGGGGCAATATAAACATGCCCCGGTAAAATACGGTTACCCCGCGCGGCAACCTGAATTGACAAACCCGACGATTGACCCAGCCACTCGGCAAACCCCTGAATAAAACCCGCCGCCATGTGTTGGACAACCAGTATTGGATAGGGATAATTGCCGGGAAGCCTTGATAAAATCGTCTGAAGCACAAGAGGTCCTCCCGTCGACGATCCCACGGCAACAACTTTAACCCCGACTGCAATTTCTTTAATGTCTTCCTGTAAGAGCGGTAAAGGCGTTGCAGAAACAGCGGCCGCCTGCCGGTGACGAGCCCACCGCTTTACCACCTTTACTTCAGACATTAATTTTACCGTTTGTATTAAGTTCCTTACCGTATTTTCATAATCCGGATGCCCAATACCACGGGGCTTTTCCAAAACAGCCACAGCCCCCGCTTCCACCGCGCGAAATGTTGTAGCCACCTCTTTTGGATCCCAGCTTGCGCTTACAATAACTATGGGTGTCGGATTTGTTTCCATGATCTGCCTGGTTGCCTCAAATCCGTTCATCTTTGGCATATTTATATCCATCGTGATAACGTCCGGACTCATTTTTTTCATGGCCTTCAACGCCTCCTCGCCATTATTTACCGACCCGATCACCTGGATATCCGGATCAGAACCGAGGACATGAACCAGAAATTCCCGCATAACCGCGAGGTCTTCGACAATGAGAACCTTAATCATACCTATTCAGCCTGTAAACAAACCGCTCCTATGGTGCCAAATTGTTATTTTTTTATTTCTACTTAAATCAATCTTTTCACAACTTCCAGCAAATTACTCTGGTCAAAACTGCTCTTGACAATATAGGCATTTGCGCCTACATCGATACCACGTTCACGGTCTTCCCGCGAATCGAGCGCTGTCACCAGCACCACAGGCATCTCGGCCAGTTTTGTGTCGCCCCGAATCTTCGTTGTAAGGTCAAACCCGTTCATCCTGGGCATATCCACATCAGATACGACCAGATCAACACCTTCGGTTCTGAGCGCCGTAAAGGCATCCATACCATCAACGGCAACCTTTACCTGATATCCGGCTGTTTCCAAAATATTTTTCAGCAACATCCGGGAAGTAATAGAATCCTCCACGACGAGGATGGACTTCTTTTCTTCCTTTCCAACGCCCTCTCGTACGGAAATTTTTACCGGATAACCGGAAATTTTTGTAGCTGATTGTAACACATCAGGAACATTCAGAATTGGCACAATTTTCCCGTTGCCTAAAACCGTCGCTCCTGCAATATTTCGCACACGAAATAACTGTTTGCCAAGATTTTTAACCAACACCTCTTGTTCACCCAACACCTTATCAACAACAAAAGCAATACGTTTATCTGAGGAAAAGAGTATTACTGCAAGAATATACCCTGAATTCTTCTCTTTTTTCGCTTTCTGAGAAAATTCTAAAACGGCGCTCAGTCGGGTAAGAGAAACTATGCCTCCGCCAATCCGTATGGTTTCCCGGTTTTCAACGGTTTTAATTTCATCCTCTCTGACTCTCACCACCTGCTCCACATTTATCGTAGGTATGATAAAGAGGTGTTCTTCAACCTGAACAAGCACCCCCAAAAATGTAGCAAGGGTCATGGGCAGGATAATTCGAAACATCGTTCCGGCGCCCTGGTGCGTTTCAAGAAACACAACCCCTCCTGATTTTTCTATTTTTTCTTTCACGATAGCAAGGCCAATCCCTCTCCCTGAGATATCCGTAATGATGGGGCTTGTGGAAACACCTGATTTGAATATAAGCGACAGGGTATCCTGTTCGTTCAGCGTGTCGGCGTCTTTCGGGGAGATAACGCCGAGTTTCAATGCGGCATGCTTCACCCTTACGCTATCAATTCCTGCCCCGTCGTCTGAAATAAGAATTTCGACCTTATTGCTGTCTTTCTGTGATATTGTAACCGTAATCGTTCCCTCAGGAGGTTTTTTCTTCTGTTCCCGAACTTCTGATTTTTCTATACCATGGTCGATACAGTTTCTCACCAGGTGCATAAGCGGATCTTTCATTTCATCCAGAACCCCGCGGTCAATTTCTATGTCGCCTCCCTGAATGACAAATTCCGCTTTTTTTTCCTGTTCCCTGGCAATCTCACGGACAAATCTTGGGAAACTCTCAAAAACAGAAGAAAAAGGAATCATCAGCAATTTTTTTGTATCCAACAGGACATTATTCACCATAATCCCAAAAGACCGACTGTCCTGTTCTATAAACCTTGATACTGTTTTCAATTTGTCTTCCAACGATTGCAGGTAAATATAATTCCAGTCCAAAAATTCGATGAATCTGTCGCTGACAGGCCACTGATTTCCCCCTGCCGATGTTAAATCTCCAGACGATGATGTTTTTTTTACCCCCATATCACGGAACCTGCGGTTTGAACTTTGCATGCTCTGTTTAAGCCTTACATCGGGCAGCATCCTTGCAAATTCCTTCTTCCACTGTTCAAGCATAACTATAATATCACGAACATCTGCAGCACGCTGGATTGTCATGAGTTTTGCGGAAAGCATTTCTTCCGATTGCAGCAAGAGCGCATACAACTTTTTTGTAGACACCTTTATTAGCTCAGTCTGTGCGGATTTCCCCATATCTAAAGGTTTATGGACTTCCGGCTTTGATACGACATGAGGTTTTTCCTCTTTTTTAACCTCCTCTCTTACCGCATCCTGCTGCGTTGGCACAATCTCGCCATGTGCGGCATTTTCGAGATCTTTGATAAGTTTTTCAACGGGCGGCCTTTCTGCGCCTGTTTGTTCAGTCTCGCCAGACAGAGCAGTAAGGATATCGAGCGTTTGATACAGCATGTTGAGTAATTGCGCCGAGAGGGAGATTTCCTGACGTTTCAACGCGGCAAAGACGCCTTCAAGCGATTGACAAATCAAACCTATGTTAACCAGGTTCACAGCGCGCGCTGCGCCTTTTAAACTGTGGGCTTCCCGGAACATGTGTTCAATAATTTCCATCCGTTTTTCGGCAGATGGCGACTTTTCAAGTTCCAGAATTCCGGAAGTCATCATGTCAAGATGCTCTTTCGCCTCAATCCTGAACGTCTTTAAAAGTCTTTTGAGAAATTCACTTTCCTTTTTATCCACGCTAACACACCCGATATTTCCATTCGTTGGTTCGTAAGTTCGTAGTAACGACTTCAGTCGTTATACTTTTTCATAATTCAAAAACAAAAGCGACTAAAGTCGCCACTACAAACGAAAAACGATCAAACCTTGTACCGTTCCGCTAATTGTTTCAACCTCTGGCCTAATTCAGTTAAATTTTGCACTGCCTTTTCTGATTGTTTTGTGCCGGCGGCGTTTTGCATGCTTGCCTGTTTGATATTTTCCATCGCCATAGCCACCTGGTCCATGCCAATAAGCTGTTGCTGGCTTGACGCAACAATCTGGGATACCGCCTGCGCTGCCTCAACAACGCTATCCGCAAGCGCCTGTATTGATTCGCCTGCCTGAGATGATTGCTTTACCCCTGCCTCTACAGCCTTACTTCCCTGTTCAGTTGCCATTACCGCTGTGCTGGTGGATTTTTGAATATTATTCAGGATATTCCGCACCTGTGTTGTCGCCTGTTTTGACTGCTCTGCAAGATGCCGTATCTCCTGCGCCACCACCGCAAAGCCCTTTCCCTCTTCCCCGGCCTTTGCCGCCTCAATCGAGGCATTGACGGAGAGGAGATTTGTCTGTTCTGCCAGGTCGTCAACCGTTGCAACGATCTCCCCGATTGCCTGTCTCTGTTCGCTCAGTCTCTCAATGCTTTCGGAAATAGCCGCCATCTGTTCCAGAATACGATGCATACCATTAATGGTGTCTTCCACGGACTTCTTGCCGGTCTGCGATATTTGCAGAGTCTTTTGCGCCTTTTCAGAAACATTGGTTGCTTTTTGAACAGAAACCTGGGTGGTCTGTTTTACTTCCTCCACCGTTGTCGTCGTTTGACTTACCGCCGTGGCAGTTTCAGATGAACTGGAAGCAACCTGCGCCGTTGATGCAAGTATTTCGTTGGCAGTAGAACCCAGGACATTCACCCCCTCCAAAATCCCGCGGGTCACATCCCTGAGACTGGACACCATCCTGACGACCGTTTTTGCAAGAATGCCGATTTCGTCCCGCCGGTCATTATAGGGTATTTGAACGGTCAGGTCTCCGTCGCCAACCCTGGCAATTTGATCAGATATCTTCACCATGGGATTGGCTATCCTTCTTGCCACAAAATACGCAATAATTGCCACTAAAATACCCGCCCCAAGACCCGTCCACAAAATTCTCAACCCTATCGTTTTTGCCGGGGTAAACGCCTCCGCAGTATCAACCTCTGCCATAATAACCCAACCCAGCCCAAATTCCTCTTTCACCTCATCGCCCATAGACGCCCCAACGACCGGTATACCCCGGTAATCTGAATAAATGCCCGTCATATTCTTTTTCTGATCATGAAACAATTTGACGGGCTCCGTATCAACACGCTGCTTCAGGATCGCATCTTTAGTAAATCTCGACTGGGTAATTATGTATCCATCCCTGTCAACGATATAGACC